>NZ_JBHZAL010000068.1:0-15616 GCF_042754245.1 Nocardia sp. NPDC059228
CCAACCGGTGGTGGAGCGCGTTCGGCAAGCCCCGGCGCGGCAAGAACGGCAAACCCGGGCCGCCGGTCCATGACGATCTGGTGCAGCGGAACTTCCGCAGCGATGCACCAAATCGCCTGTGGCTCAGCGACATTACCGAACATCGCACTGGTGAAGGCAAGCTGTATTTGTGTGCGGTCAAAGACGTGTTCTCCAACCGGATCATCGGTTATTCGATCGATTCGCGGATGAAGTCGCGGCTGGCGGTCACCGCGGTGAACAATGCTGTCGCCCGGCGCGGTGAGGTGTCTGGTTGCATTCTGCACACCGACCGCGGATCTCAGTTTCGTTCAAGGAGATTCGTCCACACGCTCAACCGGCACCGCATGGTCGGATCCATGGGGCGCGTCGGCGCGTGCCCTTTATCCGGCTAATCCGGTAGGAATCGGCAGGTCAAGAGGGGTTGTGGGCTCGTGGGCGTTTCGGGCGTGTGCGTGTCGTCGACGACGGAGTAGACCTGCGCGGCATGGAATCCAACGACTCCGGGCGACTACGGCTCGAGCACGACGGCGATCACTGGTGTCTGGTGGGTGAGGGCGCGGACCAGCTGGGGCTGGTGGACGAATATCTGAGTCATCTGGGCGATCGCAACTATTCGCCGAAGACCTTGCGCGCCTACGGATTCGATCTGGTCGTGTTCGGCAGGTGGCTGCTGGGCGAAGGGCTGGATCTGGAGGATGTGACGACACCGGTGCTGCTGCGGTTCCTCGCGGCCTGCCGGGCGGCTTGGTTGCCGGGGCGGCCAGGTCCGAATGTGGTGGATCTGCGGGGTCGTCGGCTGGACGGCTACGCGGCGACGACGATCAACCGGCGGCTCGTGGCGGTGTCGGGGTTGTTCGCGTTCCGGGCGATGCGAGACCCGACACTGCCGAACCCGGTGCCGAAAGGTCGTGAGGCGCACCGGGTTACACCTGGTGGGAGAACCGGTCTGCTGGCGCACCTGGTCCGCAGGCCGCGCCCACGATCGGCGCTGCGGTTGCGGGAGCCGACGCGGTTGCCTCGGCCGCTGAATGTCGAGGAGGCGACGCGGCTGCTGGGAAGCTTGCGGACCTGGCGTGATCGCGCGATCGCCGGGTTGATGTTGTATTGCGGCCTGCGGTCATGCGAGGTGCTGGCCCTTGACATCGCCGACGTCGACATTGGCCGCGGCTGGTTGCGGGTCTGGGGCAAGGGCGCCAGGGAACGGGCAGTTCCACTCGATGGCGATGTCGCCCAGGCGATTCAGGCGTATTTGTTCCTCGAGCGTCCCGAATCCGATTCCACGCGAGTGTTTCTGGTGTCGAAAGGGCCGCATCGGGGGCAGCCATTGACGGCGGCGGGCCTGCGCACGATCTTTCGTTATCACCGCGGCCTGACCGGTGTCACCGCAGGTCATCCGCATGCGTTGCGGCATTCGTTCGGCACGGCGCTGGCCGAGGCCGGGGTCGATCTGGCGGTGATGCAAACCCTGCTCGGGCACGCCCATGTCGACACCACCGCCCGCTACATCCACCTGGCACCCAAGCGGGTGAAGGAGGAATTCGATGCCGCTCGCGCACGTATTCGCCGCCAAGTCTGACGCCGACGAGCCCTACCACGCCTATCTGGCCGAGCTGGCGCGCACCGGACGCGGCAGCAGCCCCTACTACAGCTCGGCCCGAACGTTTTTGCAACGCTGGCCCGATCCGCAGAGCTGGGCAGACGAACCGCTGGAGCTGCGCCTAGCGGCGAACTCATCGACCCGGCCGTTCATCACCTTCCTCATGCTGCACGGCTGGTTGCGACCCGGCTACGACTACCTGCTCGAACGCAAGCTTGCCAGCCTCTGGCGCGAGATCGACGCCTCCCCGATCGGACCCGATCTGGCCCGATTCCTCGCTGCGGCACAGCAATTGGGCTTCACTCAACGGGTCCGGTCGGCCACCGGTTCGCAGGCGCCGGCGCGGCTACTGATCCAGACCGGGCATTGCCTCGATGAGCTCACCGCCGCCGATCTCGAAGATTTCGCCGACGCCTGCCGGATGCGTCAGCAACGCACCGGAAAGGGCTGGCATCACTACAAAGCCGCACTCGCCAACACTCACCTGGTGTTGTTCCACCTGGGTATTTTGGCTGCCCCGCCCCGCCGCGGCGGCCCCTGGGACTTCGCGGTCCGCCTCGATGGCATCACCCCGGCGATCGCCGAAGCGATGATCGACTACCTCAACGCCAAACGCGCCACCTGCACCCGCCACACCGTTTCGAGCCTGGCCACCCGCCTCACTGGATTCGGCCGTTTCCTCACCGACCTCGACCCCACGCTGACCCGACTATCGTATCTGGACCGCCGACGCCACATCGAGCCCTGGCTGGCCAGCCTCGTCGACACCGTCAGCACCAAAACCGACACGGTGATCACCATCGCCGACCGGGCACGACGAGTCGTCGCGGTCAACACCTTCCTCAACGAAATCACCGAATGGGGCTGGGACGACGCCCCACAACGAAAGCTGATGTTCCGCAGCGACATTCCCCGACTACCCCGACCGCTGCCACGCTACCTGCCCGTCGACGCCGACCGGAAACTCACCGCAGTCCTGCGATGCAGCGACCACGAACTGGCCGCGGCGGCGCTGCTGCTGGCCCGCGCCACCGGGCTGCGCATCGGGGAACTGCTCGACCTGGAACTGGACTGCGTCCACGGAATCGACAGCGAGGGAGCCTGGCTGAAGGTCCCACTGGGCAAACTGGACACCGAACGCATGATCCCGCTCGACGACGAAACCGTCGAACTCATCGACCGGATCATCGAAATCCGCTGCACCGGAAGACCATTACCACACCCACGCACCGGAAAACCCGCCCAGTTCCTGTTCACTAGCCACGGCCACCGACTCTCACAATCGGCGGTCCGCGCCGAGCTGGATCGGGCCGCCACCGCGGCCGGGATCGGCCACGTCACCCCACACCAACTGCGCCACACCTACGCCACCGCCCTGGTCAACGCCGGCGTCTCCCTGCAATCGCTGATGGCGCTGCTCGGACACGTCTCCGCGCAGATGAGCCTGCGCTACGGCAAACTGTTCGACGCCACCGTCCGCACCGAATACGAACGCGCTCTCACCCTCGCCAAGGACCACCTCGCCGCGCTTCCGACCACCCCCGCCGGCACCAAGGCACTCCCGTTGGCCGACATCACCGGCGGCAGGGACTGGACCGAGGCACCCGCACTGAAATCCCGTCTGGCAGGCGGCTTCTGCCTACGCGCACCCGCACAAGGGGCCTGCCCCTACGCCAACATCTGCGAACACTGCCCGAACTTCCGCACCGACGCCACCTACCTGCCCATCCTCGCCGCTCAACGCGCCGACGCCGCCAAACTGGCCCAAGACGCCGAACATCGCGGCTGGATCAGCGAGGCCGAACGCCACCACGAACTGCTCGCACGCCTGGACGCCGCAATCGCCGACGCCCAACAATCAGCCGGATAACCGAAACCCCTTCCGAACCAACCAAACCCAGGAGTTCGATTAGCCGGATAAGCCGGCGACAACGCGGCCATGGAAAGCTTCTTCAGCCTGCTGCAACGCAACGTACTGGACCGGCAGCGCTGGGAAACCCGCGAACAATTGCGGATCGCGATCGTCACCTGGATCGAACGCACCTACCACCGTCGGCGCCGACAGGCCCGGCTCGGCCGGTTGACCCCGATCGAATTCGAAACCATCATGTCCCCAGCAGTCCGACAGGCTGCTTAAGCACCGTCACCCGATCCTGCAGCAGCCCCATACGGCCGACCTGGTCGGCGCACCGTATGGTGCATGCAGGCTACGCTCGGGTTGTTCATTGATCGTCGGGACCAATCGGTTCTCCCCTGTACGATCCGGTGATCCCAGCGACGGATCCGCCTGTCTCAGGCGGATGGTCAGTTGTCGCATCAGAGCGGCCTCACACGCTCTCAACTCAGATCCCGCGTCCTGGCACCTCGCGTTACGACCAGAGAGGACCTTTGGATGACTCCGGATACCTCAGCCACCAATCCAACTCGACAAGCTCCCCAGCGCGGTGTTCGATGGAGCAAACCATTGCTTCACCGGGAACCAGCACAGGCGCTGTTGCGCGGCGACCGTCACGACCGCGGCGCGACTGCACCGGGACGGGGCGTCACCGTGGGAATCGACATCACGTGTCCGACTTGTGGACACGACGATCAGGTTCAGAACGTTTCTGCGGTGCATGCGACAGGAACGTCCGTGGTCCGCGGAGTCGACTCGCATTCAGGGTTTGGGATCAGCTCCGTCGGTGTGGTCCCGGTGGTCGGCTCCGCCACCGTCGACCGAGTCCACTCGACCCATCTCGCTCAGGCGCTCACCGTTGCACCGATGCGCCGGGGCTCCGGCAGGCTGGTTTTCCTCGGGCTGTTCTTTGCGATTCCCGCGTGCTTCTATCTTCTCTTCACCATCGTTGCGCTGAAGGATCCTGATGCTGAAGTATCCTGGCCTTGGATTGTCGCCGCGTCCTTCGCATTCATCCTGGCGCTGGCCACCCCATCGATCCTCCTGTTCTGGACCGCGCTGAGGAGAACCTGGCGCAACAACCGGATCAGTCGCGGGCTTCCGGCCGCCCGCCACGTCTGGCGGGCCGGATACTACTGCCACCGCTGCGGATCCTGCTATTGGCCCTACCAACCGGCCGCGGGAGTGCCGGTGCGGTATGCGGTGTCCCCCAACCAGTTTCGCTTGGCCGTCTGGAGTGCTGGGGGCTACGCCAACTTGTAGCGACTCAGGAAGCCCACCCGGCTCCGCTCGTACAAGATGCCTGCTCTTGCATCCAGATCCCAGCCGCCAATCCTCGGTGGCTCTCGGATTCAGCGCTATCGCCTCTTCCAACGGAACACGACAGGTCTTCGGCTGTCCGCGGCCGAACTCAGCCGCAACACGCAATATGGATCGATTCGCTTTGGGCACAAGACTTCTGACGCCGTGAGATCTAGGAATCTGGCGCCTCGCCGGGGATCTCCAGGCTGACAGGTCAGAGTCCGCTCAGTTGAATGAGTGGCACGTAACCGCTTGGGCCGCCGACAGCGAGTCGGTTGCCTCTGATCCCTTCCATCCAATCGTGTTAGCGCACTCATGACGGTACTCCGACTATCCAGCTCTACGACGGGTCAGCAGACAAATGCCAAACCGCAGATGATGAGCGCTTCAAATCACGCGCCGTGACGGACTCTCCGTCACGGCGTTTTTCGTTTCTCAACTCCGTTGGAAGGCGATCAGCCATGCCGAATCCTCCTTCGTGCGCGATCTGTCAATCTGCCATTTCCGGGCGGCGGCTACGAATTCCGAATTCCGAGGCGGCCTGCATACATTGCACGACCGGCTTGCCGCGATGCAACCGATGCCGCGCACCCAGCCGACGGTTGGTACCGACGATCGAACTCGGGAGGGTATGCAGCACATGCGCTGACGGATGGGCCGAATGTGCACGCTGCCGCTACCACGTACCAACTACCTGGCGCACTGATACCGGCGACCGAGTCTGCCCGCACTGTGTCGATCGGTTCTTCGACCATTGCGGTGTTTGCAGTCTCTACACCGCCGAGAGCCGGTATGTCTCCGGCGGCATCCGCGTGTGTTCGCGGTGCGCGGAAAGCTATGGCGTCTGCGACGAATGCGGCACGCTCGTGCCCGAGCACACCGACTGCGACGGCTGCGAGTCCGGCGGACGGATCTGGAGTTACAACTACAAGCCCGACCCCAGGTTCTTCGGCCGCGGCCCACTGTTCCTCGGTCTGGAGCTGGAAGTCGTTGTCCCTCACGAGAATTATCAGTTGTGCGCGTCGACGGCCGGCGACTATGTGCGCAATCTGGCCTATCTGAAGCACGACTCCTCGATCCGGCCGCTGGGCTTCGAACTGGTCACCCATCCGATGGACTATCGGTTCGCCATCGAGCAGTTCCCCTGGCAACTGCTCGAGCGCCTGGACGAACTGGGGTGCCGCTCGGACGCCAGTGTCGGCATCCATGTGCATGTTTCGCGTGATGGCTTCGATTCACCCTCGCATATTTACCGGTGGGCGAAGCTGATCTACCGCAACGAATCTCAAACCGTGGCCTTGGCGCGGCGGCGATCGGATTTCGCACAGTTCTCAAGTACTGCGCGCGAGCGTGTGAAGCACACCGCCAAAGACGATGTGCGCCGCTTCGGGCTGAACCGGTATCAGGCCATCAATCCGCATCCACGCAAAAGCCTCGAGCTGCGCGTGTTCGCTGGATCTCTGGACCGCCAACAGGTTCAGGCAGCCCTGGCCTTCGCCGCAGCCACCGTCGAGTACACCCGCGGCCTCACCGCGACCGAGGTGATCCAGCGCGGCGGCTGGCGGTGGGATCAGTTCAGCGCCTGGGCGAGCCAGCGGGAGGAATACGCACCGCTTCGCGCGGAGATGGAGGCACTCGCGTGTGCCTGCTGACCTTTCTCCCGCCGGGAACACACCCCGATATCGGCGCACTACGAAACGGCGCACGCGTCAATCGAGACGGTCACGGTTTCGCGGTGGTCACCGGCACCGCGATTCTGGTCGGCCGCGGCATGGACGCCGAAAAAGTGATCGACGACTTCACCGCTACCCGAAGACAGTATCCGGACCGGCCGGCGCTGTTCCACAGCCGCTACGCCACCCATGGCGCGGTGAGCATCGACAACTGCCATCCCTTTCGCCTCGGCCGCGATCGGCGAACCGTGGTGGCGCACAACGGAGTGCTGCCCCGAAGAGTGCGCCCGGCACCCTATGACCCTCGATCGGACACACGCATCGCCGCCGAGACCTATCTATCGCGAATGCCTTTCGGGTCACTCGACACCACAGCCGGCCGCCGCGGCCTGGAGGCGTGGCTCGGGGCGAGCAAGCTGGTCGTACTGACCGTCGATCCCACCTTCCACGAGAACGCCTACGTGCTCAACGAATCAGCGGGGATCTGGGACAGCGGAATCTGGTACTCGAACCGCGGCTATCGGCCCGATACCGGGTCTGGGCTTCTCCGGTCACGGGCGTGGCTGTATGTGTGCGAAAGCTGTGGCGATGTCGACTTCAGTCGACGGGGCCGCTACTGCGGCCGGTGCGGCTGGTGTTTCCACTGCGCCAACACCTTTCCACACTGCGACTGCCTCCGACGCTCAACCACACCTGCTAATTCGATGCGCCGCGACATGATCCATTAGGCCACGAGCCCAGGGCGTCCATCCCGACTCCTGGCCCAGCTTTCATTCCGGCGCTGCCGCGCCCATCCGGCCGAATCCGTCATTGCCTCAGGCACTGATTCGACCTTCTTCGCTGTGCCCGTCTTGCGATCTCGTGCGCGAGACGGGCTCGCCCTGCGAGGCGGCCGCACGACTGCGTCTCCCGCGTCCTGCCGATCCTTCATCGTTCAGAGAGGTCCCGTAGCCATGCCCCTTTTGCCGACAGCACACGCTGTGTGTGATCTGTGCGCCGCGCAGATCCCCGACGATCCCCCTACCGACAAGCGCAGCCCGCTGTGCCCTGGCTGCGCGGCCCTTCCGTTCTGCGACGACTGCGGCGAGCGTGCCACCGAGATGCGCCGCACGGTCGACGATGGCACGTTGTGCACGCACTGCGCCGCTCGATGGCGCGAATGCGAATGCTGCCAGCGCTACACCACTGATGGTGCGTCCACGATCAACGACGGCGTCGTCTGCGACGCGTGCCGCGATGATCACTATTGGCGATGCTCGGACTGCGGGCTGCTGGCACGCTCGCTGCGCACGCTCGATAACGGTGACGAGGTCTGCGGCGATTGTGAATACCAATACCGCGAATGTGGTGGCTGCGACCGCCTGACCAGCAACGGCACCTACTGCGCAGGCTGCGAATCCAGCCAGCGCAATGACCGCGTCTATGACTACTCCTACAAACCCGACCCGGTCTTCCACGGCCAGGGCCCGGTGTTTCTCGGGCTCGAACTCGAAGTCAAAACCCCCGGAACCGCGCTCGAGGACTGCGTCGACATCGCCAGCAGCCACCTCGACACGGTGGCCTATCTCAAAGAGGACGGCTCCATCGGCTACGGCGGCGGATTCGAGATCGTCACCCACCCCATGAGCTACGCCTGGGCCATCGCAGAGTTCCCGTGGACTGTGCTGCGGGAGCTACGTATTCGTGGCGCCTACATCGACAACCACCTCGGCATCCACGTCCACGTCTCCCGCGACGGATTCGACTCCCCCGCACACGTGTACCGGTGGATGAAATTCGTGTACCGCAACGAAACCCACGCCACCCGCCTGGCCCGGCGCCGCAGCGACGACTGGGCCAGCTTCGACCCCGACGCCCGCGCCGAGATCGTCAACTTCGCCAAAGGCGACCGCTTCGGCTACGGCCGCTACCAAGCCATCAACGTCTGCCCGAAAGACACCTTCGAAGTCCGCATCTTCGCCAGCTCCCTCCAACCCCAACAGGTCCAAGCCGCACTCGCATTCGTCGCCGCCTCAGTCGAATACACCCGCGCCCTCACCTCCGGCGACGTGGCCCGCCGGCGCGGCTGGGAATGGACCGCATTCGTCACCTGGGTGCGACACCACCCAATCTATCTGCCCCTACTGGCGGAAATGGAGGCCCTCTCGTGTGCATCCTGAGCTTCTACAAACCCGGCACCATCCCCGATCTCGACGCCTTACGCGATGGCGCCCTCGCTAATCCCCATGGGCACGGATACGCAGTCATCGCCGACGGACGAATCCGCGTCGGCCGCGGGCTCGACGCCGACACCGTGATCGACGAGTTCGCCGCCGTACGAGCGCAATTCCCTGACACACCCGCCTTGTTCCACTCACGGCTGGCCACCCACGGCTATATCGACGAGCAGAACTGTCACCCATTCGCCGTTGGTGGCGACGAGCGAACAGTCCTGGCACACAACGGGGTCCTGCCCGAGATCGTGCACCCCCGAGTCGGGGATCCCCGCTCCGACACCCGAGTGGCAGCCGAGGACTTCCTCCCCCACGAACCGTTCGGGCCGCTGGATTCCTGGGTCGGCCGCACCGGGCTCGAGGATTGGCTGGCCGGGGACAAAATGATCATCCTGACCGTCGATCCCCGCTTCAAACACACCGCCTACCTGCTCAACGAGCACCGCGGACATTGGAGCCGCGAGGGGATCTGGTACTCCAACCACTCCTACCTGTGGCGCGCACTGGAAACCCTGCACAAGCCCGGCGGCTACCTCTACGACTACTGCGATTACTGCGGCCAGTTCGACCTCGAACGCCCCGGACCGCACTGCACCAGCTGCGGGTTCTGCGATCAATGCTGGCAGGAGTTCCCACACTGCGAATGCGAATTCCTCACCGGCACCGAACGATACGCCGACCTGAGCTTCTCCGACGTCGCCTGACCCGGTCGGCCCGCACCGCCACCTTCCGTATTCGACATCCGGCAGCAACCTGCCCGACAAGAAGGAACTCTGAACATGATTCACCGGTTCGCCACATCGACCCCGCGCCCCGTCGACAGCTGTCGGCCTACCAGGCTATGCGGTGGTGACTCGTGAATGGTGAGTTGAACAGCTATTGCGCCCGGCTGCGCGTCGGTCCCCGCTACGTCGAGGTCGTCTCCGCGCCACCGGCGAGCAGCGTACTGGTCGTCGGCTATCGCGCCTGCTTCGCGACCGCCCCGAAACCAGGCACGCCGGTGGCGGCCTTCCCCGCAATCACACCGGCGACGACCACCACCGACGCCGCACCACCGATGGCATTGGTGTCGATCGAACGCGCCACCCAGATCATTCGAGACCGTGAAAGTTATTGGGAAGAAGGCTATTTCGGCATCTTCGGCGACTCCGGCGTCCACTGGTGCCTCATCCCGGTCGACCCCACGGTCGACAGCAGGTTCGTCATCGCCGAGGGATGGTGGGCTGCCGGCGGCTACCAGGCTGTGCTCACACGATCGGTGATCGCCAATGCACCCACCGCGCCGACCGTCGTCGCGGTGCACAACGCCCACCCGAGCACCGGCCGCAAAAAGTGGTGATCACCAGCGCCGCGGCCCTGGTGGCCTGGATCGAAGCAGCCCTGCCCGAGGCCGACCCCGCGGCCTTCGGCCCGTGGCTCGCCGAGCCGCCCAGCCCCGGCGCGCTCGCCGCCATCGTGCACATCCGCATCGAATCCACAAACCAGCCACCGCAGTCCGCCTGCGTGACCTTGTCGGCTCACCCGCTCACCGACAACCACACCGCCCCCTGACGACGTCCCGCTGCCCCGGGCAATTTCCAGAGGAGAACTGTGAACTCCGAAGCCACATCAACGAATTCGTCACGCCCACCGATCCCGGCGCGCCTGCACGACGCACCGACCGCACAAGGGCTGACCATCCCGTACCTGACCCTGTGCCACCGCGGGAGAGTCTCACCGGTGTGGGGTGCGATCGACCCCGAACGCTACGCACTGGTGCTGGCACTGCGGCTGTGCCAGGTGTGTGGAGAAGACCTCGGCAATGGGCACGGGCCCGGCAACCGGGTCGTGGTCTTCATCCGCCCGCAAGACTGGATCCGGGGAATCGGCCCCGAGCCCGGACTACATCCCGAATGCGCCGCATACTCCACCCGCGCCTGCCCCATGCTGGCAGGCCGCATGCCGACCTACCGCTCCAACGCGGTCGCCGCGCGCATCACACCCTGCGATGACCCGCAATGCGACTGCCTGCAATGGACCCCGCCCGGCTCGGAATCCGAAGAAGCCCAGCGGGCGGGCAAGCCCGCCGACCCCTGGTACTCCATGTTGATCGACGCACGCGATTACCAGATCGTGCACTACCGGGGCGACGAATCCGGGCCTTCCGGATACGGTGTCAGCTTGCGCGGGATACAGGTCATGCGGCTGCGGAAAGTACGGGGCACGGCCGAACACGAGCGGACGGTTCTGGACGTGTTGGCAGCCGCCCTGGATCTCACTCGACTCACAGACCGCCTATGACCCGACCGCGATCGCTGACCGGGTCATGCTGGGTCGGTCCGGGATATGGAAAGCCCCCCGGTGCAAGGTGGGACTTCAGTAGGTTTGCGGCGCAACTGAAGACACCAACCCGGGGGCCTTCCTGTGGAGCAACGCGGTATTGGGTTACCGGCGATGCGTCATGATGTCCAACGGCAGCCCGAGTGTCTATCCCTGACTGCCGAATTCAACTATCCCTGAACCACCTCCTCCCGAAGCTCCCGAGCATCGGAATGCCTGTGTCGTGCTGGACGTATCCGCAGATCTCCGCAAGGAGTTCGGCCGGCGTGACGTTGAAGACAAAGACAAGGCGTGCAGTCCCGAGCACACATGCAGCGACGACCACGACGGCCGACACGGATGACTGTGGCGTCGACCACGTCGACGCATCGGGCAGGTACACCCCCGTGTGCGGGGGGCCTGCGATCGGGGAACGATTACTCCATCGCGAAAACTATTGCCAGGTGAGCGAAAACTCCGACAGGATTGCAAATGGAGCTATCCGAGGTCCTCGCGAAGTGCGCTACCGCGTAACGCTTGTCATCGCAGTCTCGAAGTCGACTCGATACACCACCCCCTTTCGGTTCCCGAGCTATCGGAGTGGTCTAATAAGCACCGTCGGCCTCGGCTGGCGGCAAGTCTCGAATCGGCGGCATGGCCCTTCGTGCGTAGGTCTGTTCGGGGTTCACGGTGATCACGTCGAGTTGCTGCACCAGTGTCCCCGGAATCTCCGCGCCCTCGAAGTGCTCCGGGCTGGGGACGATCACCGCTTCGGCGTCGAGGCGGGTTGCCTGTGCCCTCAGACGGGCCAGCGGGGGCCGTGCGAACCTGGGGTCGTAGACCACCATGTCGGCGAAGTCGTATCCGAGACGCGTGGCGAGCTTGCGGATTTGGCTCTGGTCCCAGAGTTGGGCCACTCCAGATACGTCGGTGCGAAGATATCCTAAACACGTTGGCTTCCCACGCATTACAGCCCCTTGGTCTTCGTGTCCATCGAGTGCAGTGTGTCCGTGGACCTCCAGGTAGAACCCAGAGCAGTCCTCTGATTCGTCTCCGGTGCTCCGGAGTTCCAGCACGCCACCGGGGAACTCAAAGAGCCGCGTCCGTCTGGTCATCGGGTGTCCCTGTCCGCCGCTGGTACGGCAACTCCGGGATGAGGAGGTGCGACCTCCCCTGAGCGCCTAATCGCGACATTAGAGATGGGATGCGCTGCAAGAACAGGAAATTGCTCCAGATTGCTCCAAGTTTGGGCCACTGTGCTGGGCATTTCTAGCCATACTGGAAGCCTGGACACTCTCTACGGAGGTACTGCCATGCTGTTGCGATTCCTCGGCAAGAACACCCAGGGCAACCATTCCCCCACACTGTGGGCATCGGACCGCGCTACCTACGTGACCCAAGGGTGGCGTGTACCGGGCAGTCCGGAACTGATCGAAATACCGCACCCCTTGCTCGCGTACCTCGAGCCAGGCACGTGCCTCGGGGTGCTTTTGCACGACACGGGCCACGGGACGTTCACGCTGACCGGTGAACCGGTCACCGATCCGGATGCGTTGGCGCAGATGGACCTTCCGTCGCACGAGTGCGCCATCGAGGTGCCCATGGGGAAAGAGATTCGCCGCGATGCTCCACGTAATTGATCACGAGTTCGGCGAAATGTTCCGGTCGTGTCGGAAATCGGCCTTTCACCTGGAGGTACAAGATGTGTACGAGACGCCTGAGGAATCCGAGCCGTTCCGGAAGTTCCTGAACGGCGAGCCGGACGATTTTGCCTGGCTCCAGGGTTGGTTCGATCTTGTTCGTGAATCGAGCAAGCGGGGGGTTGCTTTCACTCGGGCACGGGTCGTCACGGTGCCGCATGTCGACTACGTCCGTTGGAGTTTGGCCGTGTCGCCCCTGAATATCGAAGCAGGCGAGGATATTCGGTACCTGCCGCGTCATCTTGTCAACGCCGACGACCTTACGGCCGACGACTACTGGCTGTTCGATGACAGCACCGTCGCGTACACGCTGTTCACTCCAGACGGCGCGGCAGCTGGGGCGGCGGTCACGACGGACCCGGTACTGGTGCGCCGGTGTGCGCAGGTTCACGATGCCGTTTGGCGGCAAGCGATTCCCTACGCCGAATATCGCCGGACTACCGTCACTGCGTGACCAACATCCACAAGGCTCGGGAGGCACTCGGGCAGCGACTTCGAGACCTTCGCCGGGATGCTGGTCTAACCGGCCGTCAGCTTGCAGACCTGGCGGCCTGGCACCCTTCGAAGGTCTCGAAGATCGAGTACGGCAAGCAGACGCCGACCGAGCATGACATTCGGACGTGGTGCGCGCTCACCGCCGGCGATGGGCACGAGGCGGATCTCGTCGCCAGCCTCCGCAACATCGATGCCGCCTACCTCGAATGGCGGCGTTCGCTCGGAACCGGCATGCGCCGAGTGCAGCAGCAGGTCAACCAAATCGAGTCGGAGACCGGCCTTATCCGCGGCTACGATCCGGCCCTGGTTCCGGGTCTTCTCCACACCCCGGAATACGCCGAGGCCATGTTTCGCCGGGTGGCGGAGTTCAACCAGACCCCGAACGACGCAGAGGAAGCAGTAGCCGCCCGCATGGAGCGGCAGCAGCAATACCTGTACCGGGGAAAACGGCGTGTTCACTACCTCATCGGAGAGCAAGCGCTGTATACGACCGTGGGCGATGACGGCGTGATGTTCGGCCAGTTGGATCGGTTGGTGACAGCAATGTCCCTGCCTCGAGTCTTGCTGGGAATCGTGCCGAAGATGGCTCAATATCTAGTCTCCCCAACCAATTTCGTCATCTATGACAACCGGCTTGCGGTTGCCGAAGGCGTGACCGCCGCCCTGACCACCACCCAGCCTCGGGAGGTGGCCGCGTTCACCCGCGCGTTCGAGCTCTTGGCGGACCAAGCTGTCACCGGAGGCGCAGCCCGCGAGTTGATCAGCAATGCGCTCGCAGCGCGAAGGCGTGCCATCGATGGCGGGTGACTGGGCCAACTACGCCACCCACAAGACACCACTGGTCCAGCAATGGCTCGCCGCGCACCCAGGTTCCACGTGCACTTCACCCCGACCGGATCGTCATGGCTCAACCAGGTCGAACGCTGGTTCGCCTTCCTCACCCAACAACTCCTGCGCCGCGGCGTCCACAAAAGCGTTGCAGCACTGGAGAAAGACGTCCGCAACTGGGTCGATCAGTGGAACACCAACCCTCGCCCGTTCGTCTGGCGCAAGACAGCCGAGGAGATCCTCGACTCCCTCGCACGATATCTGCAACGGATTTCAGGCGCGGAACACTCGCAGCGGCCCGCCGACCCTGACGTTCGCGCTTGCGGCCCGCGTGAATTGTGTTTCAAGGCACCGAGATCGGAGTATGAGCCGAATCACGCCCCGAATGCGGGGTGCACCGTCGGACTAGGGATGCGGTGCCAACAGCGGAGGTGACGGCGGCGCGCATCGCCGAGGCGCTCACCGCGCGCAATGACGTGCTGCCGAAATTGGAGCGGGATGGCCAGTCCGAACAGCGCGGGAAGCGGTATTTCCCGATGCCGGGCCACCTCTGGCCTTTACTCGTCGGACATCAGCTGTTGGGGCCTGTCAGGAACTTCACCACAGCCCCGGGGAAGGTTGGCACGATCTGTCACTAACGGGTCGATACGCATATTCGATACGAGCGCCGAGACGGGCAGCCCGGAACGCCGGGTCGATCCGCTCGACACAACCGAATTCGAGGGGAGCACATCACATGCGCGCACTCCGCACCAGCGTTGTCACCGCGATCGTTACTGCCGGCGCCGCCTTCGTCATGCCCAACGCCCACGCCTACGCCTACGCAGGGCACCGGGTGACCTACGAAGCCTGGTCCGCTACCGGCATCGCGTGGGTCACGTATTACGACAGCGACAACAACCTCACCGACTTCATCACCGTACCCACCCCGTGGAAACTGACCTTGATCAATGACAGCGTGGATCCGCTCTACAGCATGACCGTCACCAACACCTACGACGACGACAGCCACAAGGTGTCCTGCCGCCTGACCATCGATGGCGTCGTCACCTCCACTCACACCGCCACCGGCAACGAACCCATGGCCGACTGCGACGGCTGATGGGCGAGCCTGTTGATCTTCCGAGGTGCCGCGCTGTTGGCAGAAGCGGATGGTCCTGCGCCGCCGTCGGTCTCGCCGTCGGCCGGGTCCGCATTGGCCGGTTCGGTCAGCGCGGTATGCGCTGCCATGTGCGGACGTTTGGCGGCCTTCTCCCTTTCCGAGGGGAGGCCGTTGGCACTGACTGGAGCCCTTTGAGCAGGTCCAGCGGTTGTGAGAGTTCTGATGCACCAGAATGGGTGCAGGAGGACGGTTCACGACATGACGCGACGACGACACACCCCCGAGCAGATCATCCGCAAGCTCCGTGAGGGCGAGAAGCTACTCGGTGAGAAGTTCTCGATCGAGGAGGTGTGCAAACACCTCGAGATCTCCGAGGCCTCCTGGCATCGCTGGCAGTCTGAATCCCCCCGGGTCCGGTGCACACCTGTTTATCTGTCACCGGCCGGTTGTCCGGCGCGGTGTGCATAGTAGTCGGCCTCGTATTCGACCGGTG
>NZ_JBHZAL010000069.1:0-14292 GCF_042754245.1 Nocardia sp. NPDC059228
TGCGGTCCGGCAGCTATTTCCCGGAGTGGCTGCTCGAACGCCGCAAGCGCGCCGAACGGGCCCTGACCTCGGTGGTCGCCACCTGCTATCTGCTCGGCGTCTCGACGCGGCGGATGGAGAAACTCGTCGAATCGCTCGGCATCACAAGCCTTTCCAAGTCCCAGGTGTCGATGATGGCCCGCGATCTCGACGCTCAGGTCGAGGCGTTCCGCACCCGCCCGCTCGACCAAGGGCCTTACACGTTCGTCGCCGCTGACGCCCTCGTGCTGAAGGTCCGTGAGAACGGGCGTGTTGTGAACGTCCACTGCTTGATCGCCACCGGTGTCAACGCCGATGGCTACCGCGAAATCCTCGGTCTGCAAGTGGTTTCCGGTGAAGACGGGGCCGGTTGGCTGGCGTTCTTCCGTGACCTGGTCGCTCGCGGCCTGTCCGGCGTCGCCCTGGTCACCTCCGACGCCCATGCCGGGCTCGTCGCGGCGATCGGGGCGACGCTGCCGGGCGCGAGCTGGCAACGCTGCCGCACCCACTGGAGCTGTAAGGAATCAACATGGCGATTCGGTGGTGTGGATGTTGGATTGTGTTATGGCGATGATGATTTCGGTCGAGCTGCGATAGCGCGTGTGCGCGGGCTCGATGGTGAGGCCGTCTTGCTCGAGCAGTGGCAGGACGTCGAGTACGGCGTTGCGGATGGTGCCCGGGCTGACGCCGAACAGCTCCGCCAGCACGGAGCGGGTGCAGAATCGGCGCTGAAGCAGCACTGTGGCCAGGACCCGTTCGGCGTCGGTGATCTTCTGGTAGAACACCCCGCCTCGCGCGCCCGGCATGCGCTCTCCGCCGCGTCTGGCGTGGCGGCGGCGTTCGACCAGGGCGGCTTGGCGGATGGCCAGGCGGGCAATGAGCTCGTCGAGGGCTTGGCGGCTCATTCCGGTCAGGACCGGGTCGGACAGAGTTTCCGGAATCGGCTGTGGTGGCGCGGCCGTGGGCGCGGGATCGTTGCAAAGGAATGCCTGCAGGTCCGCGACGGTGGTGAACCGCAGCCCCGTGGTCGGAGTGAGGCGGTGGCCGTGCTCGTCGAGCAGCATGCGGGTCTCGGCGATGATCTCGCCGATCGAGTTCGGGTTCACCGCAAGTAGTTCCGACAACACTCGCTGGGTGCAGACCTGCCGTTGGTAGACGATCGTGATCAGCACCGACGCCGCGAGCGACAGCAGCCGCCGGCCACCGGCTCCGCGAGCGACAGCAGCCGCCGGCCACCGGCTCCGCGAGTTCGGCGGCGTGGGCCGCCGCGCTGCTGCCAGCAGCGTTGCTCGAAACGCGCGGCCTGGGTCGCTGCCAGTCGCCGGGCCAGCTCATCGAGTTCGGCGCGGGTCATGCCGGTCAGTCGAGGGTCGGCGAGCAGCTCCACCGCCCGGGCGCGTTCGGATTCCCGGTCACGTCCTGGGTCCGGGGCTGCGGCGTCGGCGGGTTCGATGGTGTAGTTCCAGGCACCGCGCTGGGCGTGTGGGTGGATGGGCAACGCGTCCACCTCGGCTCGGGTGACCGCGATCCCGATCGGGTATTCGCGGGTGTCCAACTGCGCGTCCACACGCAGTCCGGTGCGGGTGCGGGTCGAGGCGATCGTGTTCACCACGACCTCATGGCTGGTCAGCGGCCGACCACGCCAGTTCATGCTGATCTGAGAGAACAGCCGATGCTCGATCTTGTTCCATTTCGACGTGCCGGGCGGGAAATGACACACGGTGATCACCAATCCGGTTTCGACGGCCAGCGCCGCCAGTTCGGCTTTCCATAGTCGATACCGGTAGCTGTTGGAGCCGCCCGCGTCGGCGGTGATCAGCAATCTGCGGGCCTGCGAGTAGTCGGCGCTGCCGCGGGCCTGCCACCAGCGGCGGATGGAGGCCACCGCGAACGCGGCGGTGTCGTGGTCGACACCGACGTTGACCCAGCCGGCGTCGGTGGTGAGGTCGTAGACACCGTAGGGGATCGCCTGCCCGGCATCGGGTGCGGAGAAGAAACTATGGTCGACCACCCGGACAGGATCACCTTGGGGACGCCACTCCCGGCCGGAGTTGGGCAGCTGGCCCAGCTGCTCCTTCTTCTTCGAGTCCACGCTGATCACCGGATCACCGGTCCCTTGATGGGCTTTGACCTGCTCGTTGATGTATCGGAACTGGACATCACGGTCGGGGTGTTGCTCACCCTCGAGCGTCTTGGCGTTAGCTTGGAGACTGAACCCGTTGTCCCGCAGTAATCTTCGTACCGTCGGCGCCGAAACCGAGTGGCCCTGCCGTGTCAGTTCCTCAGCCAAGTGCCGCAGCGATTTCGTGGTCCACCTCAACGGCGACTCCGGATCTCCTCGCTCGTCCGGTTCCACCAACACCATCAAGGCCGGAACTAGTTGGGGGTCAAGCTCTTCGGCGCTCTTACGGCCACCGCCACCCTGACGAATCCGGCCGCCCGGCCACGGATCGTCTCCGGCTTCGAGCTCGTAAACCCCCTTCCTCACAGTCGTTTCGCTCACTCCCGCAGCCAGGGCGACGGCCCTCACCCCGCCATGTCCCAACAACCGCGCCTCCGTCGCCAGCGCAAGCCGCCGCTGCCGCTCGTTCAGATGTGGTAGCAACACCGCGAATCGCTCGGCCAAACCGACGCCACCGACCCCGCTCACCCTTGCCATAGCACACCGAAATACCTTGCACCGCAAACCAACACGTTATTACGTTACAGCTCCACTACACCGTGAACCTGATGTCGGTCTGCCCGAAATCGTCCTGGCCGTGGGTGCGGACCCTGCTGCATTCGGTATTCGATCAAGCAGACACTGAATCAGTTGCCGCACAATATGATCGGATGCTCGACGCCCTCGCCGAGAAACTGCCGAAGGTCGCCGACCACCTCGACGCCGCCCGCGCGGACCTGCTCGCCTTCACCGCGTTCCCCAAACAGATCTGGCGACAGATCTGGAGCAACAATCCGCAGGAACGACTGAACAAGGAGATCCGCCGCCGCACCGACGTCGTCGGGATCTTCCCCGACCGCGGCGCGATCATCCGCCTGGTCGGCGCCGTCCTGGCCGAGCAACACGACGCTCAATGGTGTTGTCAAGGTGGCGAGAGGAATCGGACGACGGTGCCCTTGATCAGGCCGCGGCAACCACCGGTGAAGGCAAGGTGGATGAGTAGCAGCGGTTGTCACGCAGCATTGCCCACAAGACGTTGACCCGGCGCCGAGCCAACGCGAGAACCGCCTGGGTATGGCTCTTGCCTTCGGATCTCTTGCGGTCATAGAAAACACGCGACTGGTTGTTGGTGCGGATACTCACAAGAGCGGACTGGTAGAACACGCGTTGCAGTCCGCGGTGATAGTGGCGCGGCCGATGCAGGTTGCCCGAAACTCGTCCGGAGTCACGAGGTTTTGGAGCCACACCTGCGAGCCCGGCCAACCGGTCGGCAGAAGCAAAGGCAGCCATGTCTCCACCGGTGGCCACGAGGAACTCGGCGCCCAGCAGGTCCCCGATGCCGGGCATGCTCAACAGGATCTTGGCCGTTCGATGACGGCGAAATCGGTCCTCGATGAGCTTGCCGATATGTTTGAGCTGCTCGTCGAGGGCGATCACCCCCTTGGCCATATCCGCTACTAGTTCGGCGGCCAACTGTTGCCCGGGCAGGGTGACGTGCTGGGCGGCGGCCGCCGTCACGGCCCGCTCGGCGAGAGCTGCGGCGCTGCGCACTTTCTGGGAGCGCAGCCACTGACGGATTTCCTCGACACCGGCTCTGCGAATAGCTTCCGGAGTTTGGTATCGGCTGAGCAGAATCAAGGGGCCGTGATTGGTGAGGTCCAGCGCGCGTTCCAGGGCCGGGCTGACGGTGAGCAACTGCTGGTGCAGACGGTTCACCAAGCGAACTCGATCGCCGGCAAGATCGCGGCGTCTGGTGACGAGCGTCCGCAGCTCCGCCATCAGTTCGTCGTCGAACCGCACAGGGGTCAAGTCCCGTCGCATGCGGGCCTGATCGGCGATGATCGCAGCGTCTTTCGCGTCGGTCTTCCCCGCGCCGCGATATCCGTCCGAGGCGCGATTGACCTGGCTACCAGTGATATAGAAGACCTGCTGTTCGCGGCCGGACAAGAGAGCCAGCAGCAGCGCCGACTCTCCAGAAACGATGTCGAGGGCCCAATCCACCTGATCGGCAAGGTCACTGACCGCGGCGACGAGCTGCCTCAGCGCAGACTCGTCGTTGAGAACCCGGCGCGACAACAGCCGGTTGCCGGCGCCATCGATAACGACAGCGTGATGATGCTCCTTACCGATATCCACGCCCGCCCAGACATGATCCAACGTAATCTCCCTCGCTCGCTGAATAGCCTTGCTGCACAAACGACCTCGCCGTCGAGTCCCTACGCAGCGATCGATTCGCAATTCTCAATCAGCGGCCGAGTCGTCGTGGATGCCGGGCGGCCAATCGTGTTGAGCCACACACACTGCAGACGAATGGAAGCCATACCCAACATCCTGTGGGAGCTCCAGACCATACGTCCCGACTGGGGCACCCGCAATAGAAGGTAGGGACGAATGGATCGAAGGCCGCCGCTACCTCGGCCTGGACGTTCTGGCCCGCTCCCGCGGGCTCACCTCCGCCGACGAACAGGAGGACACCGCACCCGCAGAGCTCACCGCCTGACCGAATACCGGATCATGCGGTGACCACCCGAGTTACACCACGCCCCGGGACTTGACCACGACGGCCTGCGGCTGCCGCTGGCCTGGGCAGCTGAGGCACCCTCCCCGATGCCGGATGACGACCGCGCCCGCTGACCTTCCGGGCAGTCCGGGCCCCGCCGGCGACCCACACCTGCGCCAGACGCGCCATCGGTCAATGCTCCGGCCGGCATATCGATGAATAGTGCACCGCAGACCGGCAGGCCCGGTCCCCGTGGATTCCGGCCTCATCTTGCGGTAGTGCGCTACGGGACCTGCGGAAATGCTCGAACCGCCGCAGTATCTGCGGCGTTGGCGTGGCCGCCGGATGATCCCGGGCATCTGCATCACTATCCAGGGGTTCCACAGTCATGAGTTTCCGTGGGGCCCAACGCCTTTGCATTGTTCCGGACGATCGGCCGAGTGAGCACTCCGCACAGGACCAGATCGAGTAGGCGGTCGACGGACGCGTCGTCGGCCGACCGGTCGCCGGTCCATGCTATGGCCGTCGCCATGCGGACCAGGTCGTCGACAGCGACCCCCGTTCGCGCGTGCCCGGCCCGCTGGGCCTTCGACAACAGGCCCTCCGCAGCAACCATGGCCGCTTCACAGTGCGGCGCCAGCGGATTCCCTGGGGTTTCGAGCGCGCGCACGATCTCCTCCGACAGCCCGCGGACCTGACGAATGTGTGACACGAGCGCGATCAGCCATTGCCGCAGTCCGTCCTCGAGATCGGTTTCGGCACACAGGGATTCCGCCAGCGCAGTCACCTCGCCCAGGCTCTCGCCGACCACTGCGGCAATGAGGTCCTCCCGCTTCGGGAAATGCCGGTACAGCGTGGCCGCGCCGACCCCGGCACTGCGCGCGATCTCGTTGAACGACACCGCAACACCCTCGGTAGCGAAGGTGGCGCGCGCGGCCTCGAGCACGCGTGCCCGGCTGCGTCGGGCATCGGCCCGTACACCGCCCGACGGGGGCGAGTCAGCACCGCTCACGAACTACTCCTTGCTCAAACGGAATGCCATTCCATATATTCGGAACGGTATTCCAAATCGTAGATCACCGAGGTTGACCGTGACTCTTCCACCGAACATGCCGCGCACCGGACTCTGGGTGAACGGCCTCGATCTACAACCACCCACGATGGTCGCCGAACTGGCCGCCGAACTCGAGGCGACGGGGCTGGGCGCGATCTGGCTCAGCGAGGGGCTCGCGCACGATCCGTTCGTCACCGCCGCCGGGTTGCTCGCCGCGACCCGGTCGCTGGTGGTGGGTACCGGGATCGCGGTGATCTACGGTAGGCATCCCCATTGGATGCGCGCCTCGGCGCGGGCGGTGCTCGACGCGCACCCCGGCCGGTTCCTCTTCGGTCTCGGGACGTCGAATCCCCTTGTGGTGGAGGGAGTCCTCGGGCTGGAGTACCGCAAACCACTGGCCGCACTGGGCGAATACCTCGACGAGCTCGACCAGCCCGACGCCCTGCGGGGTCGGCTCGGGCTACCCGACCCCGGCCCGCTGCCGCGCGTGCTGGCCGCACTCGGCCCGCGCGCCCTGCGGTTGGCCGCGGACCGCGCCGACGGTGCGATCACCTATCTCGTTCCGCCCGAACACACTTCGCAGGCTCGCGCTATTCTCGGTCCGGAGCGCGCACTCGTGGTCGAGCAGGCTGTCGTGGTCGGCAGCGACGACGACAGCGCCCGCGCCCGCGCCCGGGCGCATGTCGGTGCGTACCTGTCCAATCCCGGATACCGTGACAGCTGGCGCCGGCTCGGATTCACCGACGCCGATCTCGCCGGAACCGGCAGCGATCGGCTGCTCGACGCCCTGGTCGCCGTCGGCCAGGACGAAGTGGACCGGCGGGTCGCGGCCCACCTCGCCGCCGGAGCCGACCACGTCTGCCTGCAGGCTCTGCCCGCCGAGCCGTTCACCATCCCCGTGGAGCAGTGGAAGCTGCTGGCCTCCATGGAGATCGGCCACTGATTGCCAGCCCGTTCACGAATCCCCCTGCGCCGATAACGATCCGGTCCTCGCGACCGTCGGCTTCCGCCTGAGCTGGTTCGATGGCCGCGATGCGGCGTTGCCCCGGGTTGGCCCGGGTTGACGAGAGATGCGGCGGCACGCAGGATCGATCGTGAGATGGACGATTCATGCTGGTAGGGCTATTGGGTCCGGTGGTGGTGGAGGCCGCGGACGGGACGAGGGTGTCGGTCGGGGGGCCGCGGGTGCGGGCGCTGCTGGGGTTGCTGGCGCTCGAGGCCGGGCGAGTGGTGCCGGTAGCGCGACTGGTGGATGGGGTGTGGGGGGAGAACCCGCCGGCGGGGACCGGGAATGCGTTGCAGACCTTGGCGAGTCGGTTGCGCGCAGCGGCGCCGGGGGCGGTGCGGAGTGACGGGGGCGGGTATGTGCTCGAACTGGCGCCCGAGGACGTCGATGTGCATCGGTTCACGCGTGAGGTCGCGGCGGGGCGGGCATTGCTCGAGGCGGGGGAGGCCGAACGCGCCATCGCGTGCTTCGATACCGCGCTCGCGTTGTGGCGCGGGGAGCCGTTGATCGATATGGGGGAATCGGAGGTATTGCGCTCCGCGGCACTGCGATTGACCGAGCAGCGGCTCGAAGCGGTCGAGCTGCGAGCGGACGCCCTTCGAGCCCTGGGCCGAGGCGGCGAGGTATTGCGTGAACTCCGCACGGAGGTAGCGGCACATCCGTTCCGGGAGACACTGGCCGCACGACTCGTGCGGGCGCTGGCGGCAGCGGGACGAACATCCGAGGCGATACAACAGTTTCAACAAACCGAGGCCCTGTTACTGGACGAGCTCGGCACGACACCCGCCGAAGTGCTGCGCAAGGCCCTGGCAGACATTCACACGAATGCACCCCCTGATCCCGCAGTCGACGGACCTGCCATCGAGACGACGCCCGAATCGGGTCGAACGGGAGTTACGGCAGCATCCCGGACCACATCGAAGGTGTCCGCTCCGCTGCTGCCCAGGCGGCACACCAGCTTCGTCGGACGCGGACGCGACGTGGAAGGAGTGCGGCTGGCGTTGCGCGAGGCCCGGCTGGTGACGTTGTCGGGGACCGGGGGCGTGGGAAAGACCCGGTTGGCCGCCGAGACGGTCGGGGCGCACGCCATGGACTGGGCGGACGGTTACGCTTTCGTCGAACTGGCCGCACTCGAGCGGGAACGGACCGACCGACCGGCCGTGAACGCGGTCGGAGTGGCGATAGCGAACGCGCTCGCTCAGTTCGAGCGACCCGACGAACTGTCGACGGAGTGGGCCGAAGTACTGGAGCGGACGCTGTCCGGTCGCCGAATGCTGTTGGTACTGGACAACTGCGAGCATGTCGTGGAGGCGACCGCGCGCCTGATCGACGATCTGTTGCAGCGGCTGCCCCTGCTGCGGGTGCTCACCACGAGCCGGGAGCCGATCGGTGTGGACGGCGAGCGACTGTATCCGGTCCGGACCTTGGACCTGCCCGAAGGCGACGCGGGCATCGTGGCGGTCACCGCCTCGCCCGCGGTCCGGCTGTTCATCGACCGCGCCACCGCGGCACTTCCGGATTTCGTACTGTCCGAGGGTAATTCCGCGGATATCCGCGCCATCGTGCGCAGCCTGGACGGCATGCCGCTGGCCATCGAACTGGCCGCCGCCCGCCTGCGGAGCCTGCCGCTGCCGGACCTCGCCGAGCGGCTCACCGATCGCTTCCGGCTGCTCACCAACAGTACTCGCCACGCGGTCCCGCGCCATCGCACCCTGCACGCGGCCGTCGCCTGGAGCTGGGGACTGCTCACCGACGCGGAAGCCGCAGCAGCCCGGCGTTTTTCGATTTTCGCGGGCGGCGCGACCTTGGGCGCCATCATCCGGGTGTGCGGTCCGGACGCCATCGACACGGTCACGTCACTGGTGACGAAGTCGTTGGTGGACTTCGACGGCCGGCGCTATCGAATGGCCGAGACCATCCGAGCCTATGCGACAGCGGAATTGACCGCCGCCGGCGACGCCGACGAGGTCGCCCGCACCCACGCCGACTGCTTCCTGGAATTCACCGACACCGCCGCCCACGGATTGCGCACTGCCGCACAACCCGATTGGCTCGCCCGCCTGATCACCGAACACGGCAATTGCGAAACCGCACTGCGCTGGGCGCTGGACGTCGGTGACGGTGAGCGTGCGGTTCGCCTGTACGCGAATCTCGTCTGGTATTGGCTGCTGCGCGGGTTGCACAGCGACATCTCCGAACGCCGCCGCGAGGTCCTCGCACTGCTCGGAGACACACCGCCGCCGGGGTGCACCGGAGCCTATCTGGCCTGCCGGTACGCCGAGGAGTTGCCGGCGTACTTCACCAATATCTGGTGGGGCCAAATCCGGGAGAACACGGGCCAATTCGAGCGGCTGACCCGCGCGGCCCTCACCGAGGATCGGCCCCCGCACCCGATGTTCGTGCTCATTCTGGCGCTGCGTGACCTGCTCGGCGACGACGACGGCCTGTTGACCGCGTGCACCGCCTCCGACGATCCATGGCTACGCGGAAATGCGCTGATAGCAAAAGGTTTCGATGAACTCGGCGGCGACCATCCGGCCCGCGCCCTGCCCACCCTGGAAGCGGCGCTGACCTGTCTGAGCGCGCACGGTGACCCCCGGTCACACAGCCGCGCCCTGATCTCCCTGGCCAGCTACCGAACTCGCATGCTCGGCCTGGACAGCGCCCGCCCGCTGATCGCGAGCGCGCTGGAACTGCTCAGCCCCGACCTGGGCGCCGGTGAGCGTATGGGCGTGCTGCTCTTCGCGGCGGAGATGCACCTGGTCGGCGGCGATACCGACAGCGCGGCTATCCATCTGGACCAGGCCGAGGCCCTGATCACCCCGCATATCATCCCCGCGCCCGGGCGCTTCCTGGCGGCGACGCAGGCGCACCTGGCGCACCTGCACGGCGACAACGACGGCGCGATGGAACTGTTCCGGCGGATGTCCGGGCATCCGCTCCCCGCCGCCCCGCCACCCGCCGGACGCCACGACACCGTTCGCTTCGTGAACCTGGTCTTCGTGAGCACCGCGCACGCCGCGACCCTGGTCACGGCGGGGCAGCCGGACGACGCGCTGCGCGAGCTGGCCGTGCCCCGCGAGCTGGCCGCCCAGACCTCGGCGGCGCTGCTGGCCGAGGTCGGAATCGGTTACGCCCTGGTTGCTCTGGCGAAGGGCGATGCGGGGCGCGCGGCCCGCATTCTCGGCGCCACCGACCGGATCAACCGGAGGGCCGGGGTGATCCGCATCGGCCCGTTCCGGCGGCGGGCGCTCGACCAGGCCGAAACGGCGCTGGGGCCGGTGCGCCTGAGCGCGGAATTCCTCGCGGGCGCTCGGCTTCCGGACGGGGCGGTGCTCGAACTCCTCCGTACCACTCGCTGACAACGACTGTCAGCGAACGGTACGGGCAGCACTGGATCCTCGGGACGCGTATCCCACCGATCCAGGAGTGTTCATGTCTGTTCCCCCGAACACGGAATCAGTTGTTTTCGTGCGTGATTCCCGTCGCCTCGGCGCACGTCTCGGCACTGTCGGCGCAGTGCTGGGAGCCGGGTTCATCATGTCCGTCGGCGGCGGTTATCTGCTCGCCCCGAAGCGCATGGCCCCGGGGTTCGGCCTCACCGAGTGGCCGCGCGGTGGGGCCGACGGCTTCCTGAACGTCAAAGGCGTCCGCGATGTGGTCACCGGCCTGATCCCGCTCGCTCTGCTCGCGGCCGGGCAGCGCCGCGCCGTCGGCGTCGCCCTGCTCACCACCGCCCTCATCCCGACCGGCGACATGCTCACCATCCTGGTGCGCCGCGGCTCGACCGCCACCGCCCTGAACGTTCACGGCCTCACCGCCGCCCTGGTGGCCGCCACCGGCGCGCTGCTGCTACGCCGTGAAAACCGGTGAGCGCCAGATGAAGACGCTGGTCAATACCGCTCACATCTATATGATCATCGGCCTGATCTCCGGGCTCTACTACCGCGAGATCACCAAGGCCGAACATTTCACCGGGCAGTCGCAGCTCGGTGTCGTGCACACCCACGTGCTGGCGCTGGGCATGCTGTTCTTCCTCATCGTGCTGGCCTTGGAGAAGCAGTTCACCCTCAGTGCCCAGAAAAGCCTGTACGCCTGGTTCTTCTGGCTGTACAACATCGGCCTGGTCACCACCATCGCGGTCATGACCGTGCACGGCACCCTCGCCGTGCTGGGCAGCAGCAGCAATGAGGCGATCGCGCTCTGCGCGGGTCTGGGTCACATCCTGCTGACCGCCGGGCTGGTCCTCTTCTTCATCACCCTCGGCAAATCCATCGATGACAGCCGAACGCCACGCACCGCAGCGGTATTCGCCGAACAGGAGGCATCGTGATCACCGGCCGGGACAGCGCGCTGTGGACGCGGGATGCGGTCTCGCTCGCGGCGCTGATCGCCGAGGGCGCGGTCAGCGCGGCCCAGGTCGTCGAGGCGCATCTCGAGCGCATCGAACAGGTCGATTCCGAAATCGGCGCGCTCACCACGGTATTCGCTGAGACCGCGCGCGCGGAGGCGGCCGCGGCCGACCGTAGGGCGCCGACCGGGCCGCTGCACGGGGTTCCGGTCACCATCAAGAACAACCTCGATGTTGCGGGCAGCCCGACCACCTGGGGTGTGGCGGCTCTCGGACAGGCCGTCGCGACAGCGGATGCACCCGCGGTGTCCGCATTGCGGCGAGCCGGGGCGATCGTCATCGGGCGAACGAACATGCCGGACTTCGCCACTCGCTGGCACACCGACAACGACGAGGCGGGACCGACGGTGAATCCGTGGAACCCGACTCGCAGCCCGGGCGGTTCCAGTGGCGGTGACGCCGCGGCGGTAGCGGCGGGCATGACACCCCTCGGCCTGGGCACCGACTTCGGCGGTTCGCTGCGCGTACCCGCCGCGTTCTGCGGAGTCGCCTCCCTGCGCACCACGCCCGGCCGGGTGGCGGTGGCGTCGAGCCTGTCCGGTGCCGCACCCGCACCGACGAACCAATTGTTCGCGGCACCAGGGCCGTTGGCGCGCACCGTGCGCGATCTGACGACCGCCTTCGAGGTCCTCAGCGACAGCGCTGACCCGCGCGATCCCGGATGGATTCCGGTGCGTGACGCGACCGATGCCGCGCTGCCCGCGGTTGCCGTCACGCTCGGTGACGATATCGATCCGCAGGTGCGGGCCGCACTGCTCGGCTGCGCCGACGCCCTCGAACGCGCGGGATATCCGGTGGCCGAACTTGATCCGCCGCACTTGGGCGAGGTGGCGGCGGACTACGGCCGCTTGGTCTCCACCGAGGTGGTGGTCCAGCGCCGCGAAGCCATGCGGCGAGTCGGCAGCACCGGACTGAACACCTTCGTGGACGCGGCGATCGACCTGTTCCCGCCGCTGGATCTGGCGGGCTACATGACCGCGCTGGGTGAGCGCCTCACCCGCCGCGCGGCCTGGTCCCGCTTCCTCGCGGAGCATCCGATCGTGCTCGGCCCGGTCTCGGACGAACTGCCCTGGCCGGTCGGCTACGACCTCGGCGGCACCGCACAGGTCGCGACCATGTATGCGGCGCACCGCCTCACGATCGCCGCCAACTACCTGGCGCTGCCCGCGGTGACGGTCCCCGCGGGCGTCTCGGCCGAGGGTCTTCCCATCGGGGTCCAGTTGATCACCGCCCCATTCGCCGAGCGGCGCGCGCTGACCGCCGCCGCCCATATCGAAGCGGCCTTTCCGATGCCCACACCCATCTCGCCGGCAACCAACCCAGCCATCCGGGGCCTGACTCCGTCCGGTGGCTCGGGCACGACGCTGTGAACATTTTTGTTGCGAAAGGAATTCAAATGTCCCACAACACATTGCGATCCGCTGTGCGCGGACGGGTACTGCTGCCGGGTGACGACGAGTTCGATACGGCACGGACGCCGTGGAATCTGAATGTCGACCAGCCGGTCGCGGCCGTGGTGCACGTCGAGGACGCGGAGGATATGACCGCCGTGGTCGGCTACGCACGTGACGCCGGCCTGTCGGTGACCGCTCAGCCCAACGGCCACGGCGCATCCGGTGATACCGCGGGCACCATCCTGGTGCGCACGCGTCGGCTCGATCGGGTCGAGGTGGATCCGGAGCGGCGACGCGCCCGCGTCGGCGCGGGAGCCAGTTGGGGCGAGGTGCAGGCGGCGGCCGCCCCGCACGGCTTGACCGGGTTGGCCGGCAGCTCCCCGGTGGTCAGCGTTGTCGGCTATACCCTCGGTGGCGGATTGTCGTGGTTCGGCCGCAAACACGGTTGGGCGGCCGACAGCGTTCAGGCCTTCGACATCGTCGATGCCGATGGTCGTCCAGCCCGGGTCACCGCGGAGTCCGACCCGGAGCTGTTCTGGGCATTGCGTGGCGGCGGTGGGGATTTCGCGCTGGTGACGGCCATGGAGTTCGATCTGTTCGCGGCTCCGGCCTTGTTCGGTGGCCTGATCGCCTGGCCGGCCGAGCGGACCGAGGCGATCCGTGCGGCCTTCCGGGACATCACCGATCACGCACCGGCCGAGCTCACGGTCTGGCTCAATCGGCTGGAGCTGCCGGAGGCTCCGCCGGTCATCGCGATCGCCGCCGCCTACCTGGGCGAACCGACGCGTGGACGAGACCTGCTGCGACAGCTGGACACGATCGACGGCGTTCTCGCGGACACGCGCCGGGAATTGTCCCCGGCCGAGTTGGGCGCCATCGTGAACGAGCCCACCGCCCCGGGCCCCGGACTGGTGCGAGCCGAGCTGCTGACCGCACTGGACGAGACCGCCGCCGAGATTCTGCTGCACGAGCCGATCGATCCGATGCTGGGCATCCAGGTCCGGCAGCTGGGAGGTGCGCTCGCCGAGCCCACCCGAGGCGCGGTTCCGCCGTTCACGGAGCCCTACGCATTGTCTCTGCAGGCCATCGGCTCGGACCCCGACACGGTTGCCGCGGTCCACGCCACTCAGAAGCGCATCATCACCGATCTGGGCGCGCGGGTCAGCGGCCGCAAACCGTATACCGTCCTGTCCGCCGGCGACAGTGTCGCAGACGTTTTCGACCCCGGCACCGTGGACCGGCTGCGAAAGCTCAAGCAGGCCCGCGACCCACACGGCGTATTCCGCGCCAACTTCCCGATTCCCCACTGAACCTTCGGTTTCGAGCCCCTCGGGCACCTCCGCGAAGCACTGCCCCGCCGATCGTGATCGGCGGGGCAGTGCGGTGCCCGCGATCAGCTGTCCCAGCCCCGAGGGGGTGGCGGCACACCCCGGTGCTGTCGGCGGCGAACTCTAATTTCTGGTGACGTCGCGGTTCCCCACCCGGTTCATGGCGGATTTCGTCACCTTCATCGACCGCATCCACGGCATGGTCCCCAGCCCGGCTGACCGATCCGAGTTGTGCCTGGCAGCATCGGGAGACAGGACTGGCGTGTGATGCCAGCCGAGAGTTGTTGGGGGACTTCGGGACTGATTGTCGGCGAGCCAATCGAGCCGGGCTAGGGCCTGTCTCGAAGTTGATAGGGCGGGCGTGTGGCCCGCCCTCACTACTGCCCGAGCCATTGGTTGATGACAGCGACATGGATCGTG
>NZ_JBHZAL010000070.1:0-14025 GCF_042754245.1 Nocardia sp. NPDC059228
GAGAGGTACGATTCTTGCCGCTAAATTCACTGATTTTCCTTGACAATCCCACATTTCTGTGCTAATTAACATGAACCACGGGAACTGTCAATAATAAAAAATCCCGCCGGATATTTTTCCAGCGGGTTGTGTCTCGGGCGTGACTCTATTGTTACAGATAGAATAGAAGTCTTCCGCGGCTCCTATTCTACTTAATTTTAACAAATGTTAGTATATATTGTAAATTATTTCACCCTTAACCGTTGACCGACATAAATCTTATTCGCATCCGGGATACGATTAACTGTGGTCAATGTCTTAACGGACACACCGAATTTCTTACCAATTTTCGTCAGGTTGTCGCCCGCCTTTACGGTGTAGAATGTACCGCCGGATGGTGCGGCTCCTGATACCTTCAGGACTTGACCAACACGAATCATATTAACATCTTTAATACCGTTCACTTTCGCCAACTCCTTCACTGACGTATTATATTTCTTTGCAATTGCTGTCAATGTGTCACCCGCCTTAACGGTATATGTCGAGCCGGACGACTTGGCAGGTTTCGCCTTCACTGCGGCTTTGTTCCCGACCTTATCGTATTTCGTCAGCCCGTGGGCTTCGATTGTGGCGATAAGCTTCTTCGCATAGTTCGGGTCTGTCGCATATCCACCCTTTTGGATGGCGGCACAAGCTTGTACATAGTTCGTTTCCCCGACAACAGCCTTATAACGGTCAAGACGGTTATAGAGGTTCACAAGGTCTATGATAGAATCGCGAACAGACTTATACGCCCGGAACCCTGCTTTGATTGTTTTATCGACCCCGTTTAAAACCTCCCACGTGCCCATATGAACGGTTCCAGCGTTCCCGATACCTTTTATACCAAACAGGTTATTTGCACGCGTAGCAAGCCCGGATTTGCCCCAATTTGACTCATGTATGGCTTGTGCTGTGATAACTGAAGGTAAAACTCGACTTACACCGTATAATTTTTGTGCTTCACTTGCAACATTCTCCATGAAACTCATTCTTTTACACTCTCCCTCATTTGTTGTCTCATTTCATTTATTTGTTCGTCTGAAGCGGATTCAATCCATAGTTTTCTATCCTTCTGAAATTGCGCCCGCCAATATCCCGGCGGCTGTACGGTTGTCGCATTATCCGGTACGGAATCAGCCGGAACAATTTCAGGATAGTCGAAGATGAAATCCGAATCATATACGAATACTTGTATCATTTCCATTGCTCCAACCCTCCTAGTAAGGCACTGCCGCGTCTAATGACCAACTGGACACGGCGGACTGATTGTTTCCTGAAAAGCCGACAAACGCCAGTTTACCGTCAGTGTTGATATAAAATTTTGTGAAGCCTGTCGTTCCGTATGCTGTTGCCATGACCGCCTTTTTGTCTGACGGTGAATATGACGCGGGCAATTGTGCAAAGTCAACGCCGAGGTCACACGCCACGTCACCTTTTAGCATGAGGATGTTTCCCCAGCGGGTATACTGCGGTGTTCTTCCTGACGCCTTTGCTCCATTCAATAACGGAAGGTTATACCATGTGAGCGCCATAAAATCATTTTGTGTAAACAGCTGTCGCCAACCCCTGAATACATTGTCAGTGTGTATAACACCAATCCATGACGTATTATCATAGGAACGTGTCAGAACCAATTTCCGCAGACCGTTTGGCGCTGGTAGAATGTCGAGATAGTACCAAGAAGCGTCACCCGGTAACGGTAGTTGATTCCATCCTGTCCCATAATAAAAACCGGGTGGTGCGGTGAATATGCTGTCAGCTGAAGCCAACCGTTTCCGCATTCCTTCAGCATCCGTTAATGCATATTTCTGTGAGAAGTTTTGAACCCCGATAACATCCTGAAGCGATAGATTCGTTGTCTGTAAATCCTTTTGCAGCTGTGTCGCATCCGTAGCAGCTTGATTCCATTTCAAACGTTCAGAATCCGAGACGTGAGGTTTAGCATTTGCGATATGGTTCTTCAGGTTTGTTTCTGATGTCGTCACCCTGTCACTCATACCGTCCCACTTGGTACGGTCTTCAGACGATACGTGTTTGGTCGTGTCCTTTACATGAGCGTCCAAGACTCGGCCGAATGAATCAACGTCAGCCTTCATACTTTGAATTTGTTGGTCAGTTGCACCAGTTGACCCACCGTCCGCGGTATCCTCTAACGCTTGGACTTTTTGCTGAAGCGTCAGAATATCGTTCTTTATCTCATCTGACACGTCCATATGGTCAACGGTGTCCTGAAGCTTTGCCATCTTGTCTTTTAAATCTGAAATACTTGTTTTGACGCCTGTATCATCATAGGGCGGCGTCCGCCTTGACCCGAGTTCAATCAATTAGGACACCTCCACGATTGTGACGACTGTCTCAGTATCAGCGACTAGGTACACGTCAGGGCTTTGGCTATGAACCTTAAATGTTAGCGGGCTGTCGTTAGACGTGAGCGGCGCACCTGTAGTCGTCTCGACACCCTGCTTACCCCAATAAATGACACCCGAGTTAGGCGGGTAGATCGTCAACTCTCGGCGGTTTGTCAGTTTGCTAGAACCTGACTTTGCCATTACAGGCGTGACGCCTACACTCACCCCACCAACCCTAAAGTCATTCATTCCGGCTTCCCGAGTTGGTACAGGTTGTGTCGCCGGGATAGAAGACCCGCCGAGTGTGACAGGCTTATCTATCTCAACACTCCCAATATGCTTGTCGCCTGCCGCAAGCGGCGGTAACGCTGATATATCTACGGTTCCTGTCATCTGCCCAAGCTGAACGGTGTCAATGGACTGTGGTATAGATGACGCTGTAAATTTCTCAATCCAAGATTCGACCCGGACTTTTTCGGGCTGCACGATCGCGGCGTCAAGGTAGATTGTGTGATAGCCGAGCGGTCGCGCCAAAAGCTTTGTTGACCCCGGCGCTACGGCTAAAAGATAATTGTTAGGCGACACGCTCGGGCGCTCGTGTACGTACACGATCTGACTTGTGTTATTTGTTATGGCTGAATGGTTCGGCTTTGTGTCGTCAAAATAAACCGTTGTAATGTCGCCCGGTAGCATGGTGACGGTCTGTTCACGCCATGTACTCTTTTTATGGTCATCCCCCGGCTGTTTGACTAGTTCCGGCATTCTTGTTCACTCCTTTTGCTATTGTAGCGGCTTTCTTGATGTGGTTTGACGCGCTGCGTCCTTTCTTAATGGCTTTGGCTCCCTTAGAAACAGATTTGACAGCACGACCACCCGGAACAAAATCCATTGCGGTGGATGCTGTACCTTTCGCAACGTCTCCGACTGCTGGGAAGGCTTTCATAAAGAACACGATTGCAATGATAGCAAGCCCGAGAATAAGAGACCATCTGAACACGCCGAACATGATATTTGATAAATATGATTTGTCGTCAGTGCCTGAAGATGAAGAATCCCCACCTGTCGCCCCGGCTCCTGACGTTCCTTTGAATGTAATGTCCTTATCATCGTACTGGTGAAGGTTGTTACTGCTGATAATGCCGAGAAGCTTATTTACATAGTTAGGGTCTGTTGCATACCCTCCAGCTTTGATTCCCTTCGCATAGTCCTCAACGCTTTTTGCGTTCTTCAGCTTTGACGCATAACGCGGCTTGGATAATAGTTCCGCGTGGGCGCGTATGGAATCTTGATAGCTGTTGTACTTTGCAAAGCCATCCTTCACGTGATAGGTCTTACCGTTATATACTTCGGTCGTACCCATCGTGGCACTTCCTGCTGTACCTCTTCCCTTTATTCCAAATAGGTTCTTAGAGTAGTAGGCAAGCCCGGACAATCCGCCCGGGTTTGAACCGCCTGATTCTAACATGATTTGACCCAGTATGATGGATGCAGGGATGCCAGTTTCTTTCTGTATGGCTTGCGCGTCTTTGATAAACGGCTTTATATTTACGCCCATACTTCCACCTACTTTGTCAGGATTTTGATTTTCTGACCCGGTTTAATTTTGTTCGGGTCTTTGAGTTTGTTAAACTTGGCTGTTTCCATATACGCGGCTTTTGTACCACCCTTACCATATTTCTGCGTCAATTCTGACAACGTGTCACCTTTTTTCACCGTCACCGTTTTGTATTTTGGTGTAGACGGTTTTTTCGCTGGCGATGGCTTTTTAGCCGGGGTTGACGGTTTTTTAGCAGGTGTTGTCGTTTTGGCAGGTGTTGACGGTTTCGCGTTCTTCAGCTTTTCCAGTTCTTTATGAAGCTGGTCATTTTCTGTTTCCAAGTTGCTGTATTTCTTCGCTTGATCGGCAAGCTGTTTTGAAATGCTGTCCTTTACTTGGTCAACATACGTTTTGTTTTCCTTGCCAATATCGGTAATGGTGTCGATTACATCTGACTTAAATGATTCTTGGTTCTGCCCCAATTCATTTGCAAAGTTGTTTAAGGCTGTATCAACGCTACCTTCAATGAGAGATTGATTGTTTTGTAGCTGTGCCTGAACCAAGCTTGAATTCATAGGATTGCCATCCAAGTAATCACCCTCTAATGCTTCAGAAGTCACGTACTGTTCTTCCTCAGCAGGACGCCCACGCGTCACAAGGGAGACTAATAGAAAGACCCCAATTGCAACCGACCCGATAATGACAATATTCTTTTTGTTTAATTGGAATTTCTTTTTACCCGGGGAATGACCCCCGGATTCATGACCGACTTGTTCAAATTCCGCCATACCAATATAAGCCTCCTATCGGATCACCGAAATAATGATTCTTAGGGAAGTTTTCTTCATCTACCTGATTTCCGTTTAGATCGACTGTCGCTTTCTCAATACTCATGTTTGTTACTTTGTCGATCAATGCTTCTTTCGGAACCATCGGGTAAATGAAGTTGGCATGTGTTGGGCGTAATTCTTCAGCGTCTCCAATACCTAGCTGCGCGTCAGGTAGCTCCACTGGACGTGAAAGCTCCTGAAGCGCATGAACCCGGTTTTGAAGGTGATAGCCTTCCATCATGCCGCCTTACCTCCCTTGTAATACTTTGATGCCTGAAATTGAATTGCTCGCGATTGTGCTGATAATGGAAGTCGTAGACTTGGCATTTTTCAGGAACAGATAAATACCAATGAGAATCCCGATACCCGCAATCACGTCAAAAAACTTGTTAACCATCCACAAGACCTCCCATGATTTGTTTTACCTTGTCAACGTTCAGGACTGCCATACTTGCGAGAACAAGTACCAAGAACGTGTACGTTATTTTTTCATTTGTGAACATACCCAGCAGGATAACGAAAAAGAGAAAGGTGATAATAAACCGCATAGACTTTGTAAACTCTTGCATAGAATCACCCCTTTACTTCAAGCCAAAACCGCGTTTAAGACCGTTCCAAAACCCATCTATGAAACTGTCTTTAGCGGCTTTTTTGACTTTCTTTTTCTGCTCCGGCTTCATCTTTTGATACTTTTTATACGTGTCGTATCCTGTCGCTTTTTCAACTGCCTTTTTCGCTGTCTTTCCGGCTTCGTCGACGGTTTCTTTTGTAGATTCCCAACCATCTTTTACAACGTCCATCGGTGTAGAAATGTCAGGCGTCATTTTCTGTGCCATCTTTGACAGGTGTTTGCCGCCATAAAAGTCATCAAGAATAATCCATATGGCTGTGAGCGCCAGCGTGAAAAACAAAAGACCTTTTTCCATGTGTTATCCCTTCTTTTTGCGGCAGATAAAGAAGAACCAAAACACGATGATAATAACGGTGAGAACAAGAATTTTAGTCATTGCTTGACGCACCCCCGATTTTTGAAATAACCATTTTCAGATCGGTTAGAATTTCCCGTGTCTGTTCGTTATCCTTTGATTGTTTGAACATGAACCACGCGAGCATTACGCCCATGGCTCCGTTATTTAATAGGATTGAATAGATTTGCTCCACAAGTCACACCCCCTACACCCTTGCCGAGAATAGGAATACGACAAGGAACACAATGCCGAACCCCAGCAAGATTTGTTTTGATGTAATAGGGTCTTGCTTTACGTCATGCTCTTTTGCTGTGTCCTCATCATCGACAAGAGACATTTGATCTTCAGCTTCGGGAACTGTAGACGTTCGGGTACTCATAAACCCCATGTTTGGATATAAGTCTGCGGCATGGTAGAACATTTCACCTAGACCCATTTGTGATGGTGCGTTCATATAAATCCTCCTTCGTAGTAGTCAAATAAGAAAAGGAGGGAAAAGCCCTCCCGCGTGTATTAATGCAAGCGTGAAAGCTTTTCAGCAACGATTTTCACGCGCCCGCCTTTTTGAGTATTGAAGCGAATCCAAAACTCTGTAAGACGTTCGGTGTCAATATAGTCACGAGAGCCGCCGAGGTTTGGCAAGCCTTGGTTAGAGAAGTCAAACACATAAACCCCATCCGGTAAGACATAACCCAAGTCCGAATGATTTCGGGCTGCAAGTGCTGACGGCTTAATGCTGTAAGGGATGTCGGCTTGGTTAAATACCAATTCCAAGTTGCCCGCAAAGTCGCTGTCCTTCAGCGGGTTGCCTGACTCATCCGTAAAGTAAAACATGAGTTTACGGTAGATCGTCCCTGTCTGAAGCTTCACGATATTTTGACCGTTCCCGGTGAACTGTTCGCCTTTTTCGTTTACAAGCTTCAGGACAGAAATATCCGGCATAGCTTGTGGTACAGAAGGGACGGAGAACGTTTCAATTGTCGGCGTGATTTTCAATTGCTTCAGTGTAACGGTGTCTCCAGTAGCCAACTGATACGCGTCTTGCGCGCGTGCTGTATCAATCTGAAGGGAAACGGTTGTCTCCTCGTTTTGTAGCAAGATAAGACCGACCGGGTCACGTTGGTTTAAAGTTAATGGCAGCGCGACTTGGAATTTAATACGCGCGTCTTTACCTGACGTGCTCGCGGCTGTTTCAATGTAAGATAACGCCCGCGGACTTGATGCAGGTAATAGAACGTCTGGATTCAATCGGTTTAAGCTGTATAGGTGAAGGGCTTCGCCTGACACAACAAAAGGACGGAATCCACTGTTTAATTCCAGTGCAATATTTCTGATAATCTGGTATGGTGAAAATGGTTTAGTTGGAATTGCCGCGTTCTGCGATTTGAGAGAGACAGTCGCGTCAAATTCAACTAAAATTTGTGATAGCAGGCGTACTTTCGGTAGGTTGAATGATACCGTTTGTGCGTCCTCTGTCACTGTCTGTGTACCCATCATCTGCCATGTTTGGCGGGTAGCCTGCGAGAATAGTTGAGCCTTTGCCTGTGCTGATAGTTGCTGTTGAGTTGCCATAAATTAAAATTCCTCCTTAGACTTCTGCCGCGATTGTAGATACAACCGGGATATGATATTTTGCTGAAGCTTTCTTAATAATCCACATGAAAACCATCGTGATAAATACAGTAATGAACGTATGAACTAACCATTTAACCTTCATGCTTTTTTCCTCCTTATACTGCGTTTACTAATTGCGTCACACCGTTAACCGGATGCTTCGTGACAATAACCTTTGTTACGACAATGACCATCATTGTGAATAGCGCAATGACAATCATGTTCTTCAGCCCGACACCTGCAAATTTTCGTGTCTCCAAGTCATCACCTCCTTTAAAGCTTCAATTTTGCTAGTACCGGGTTTTGCATACCCACTTTCCAATACCAAAAATTGTGCCCGCCGGGTTGCTCCATAAATTGCGGCATCCCTGTTGCTTTCACAATCTTTTTACGGTCATCCGGGTTTTGCATGGTGAAAATGAAATAGTGTGAACTGTTGGCCATAGCAATGACCGGAATGTCTGTTGGGCGCTGGGTACAAGCCCAAACGACTGCTTCTTTCGAACGCCCGCGCGTGTATAAGGCTTTCAATTCTTTCGGGTAGTTATGGGCGCTTGGCGCGACTTCCATTAATTCGTCTATCCATAGAATCGTATTTTCACGCTTGTACACCCAGCTCATGAGCGCGTTGTAATATTCCGGCTCTAATTCTTCAGCGACCGGGCAATAGATAATTTTCGGCGTCTCGACCTCGGACACGTCTTCCAATCGGTGAACCACAGTAAAGTCCTTACCTTCCTGCAAGCCATGCCACAATTCCTGCCGTTTCTTGCGGCGCTCGTGTACTTCGCCTTTCGTATCAAGCTTTACCACATGGTCTTTCCCAGCGAGATATACCTCAGCGACAACCGATTTACCTGTACCGGTTTGACCACAGATAAAAACGTGTTCGTCATCGCCAATTGTCATTCGCATGTTTTCCACTTCCTTTCGTGCTGTAAGCTTTCACAACACGCTTCACGCCTTTACCTCTTTTCATAGCAGCCATGATGGACGGTTTCGGGATTTTGTCGTAAGGGATTTTCTCCACAACTAAAAATTCCTCGCCCTGTTCGATAATGTCCAAGTGTTCAAACCAATAACGGCTGTATTCATGCATGGGGATGTTGTAATAGAAGTCACCTTGCTTCAGCGTCACCATACCGGACATAGTCGATCATCCCCTCTAAATGGTTGAGGAATTTTAAGACATCAATATCCTCCGAAAGGGATGAGTTGATGTAAGGAGCCGCCAAATTGCTTACTAGTGGGTTCCCCAGATCGTTCAGCAGGCTTTTGATTAGTTCTTTCAGGCGCGCTTTCATTTCCTCGTTGTTCTGTTGGTTGTTTTGGTAGTTCTCGTTTTGGCAAGACATTTTTCTGTACCTCTTTCTTTTTAGGTTGTTTGGATTTCCACATAATGAATTTAGGTATAAAGATCGTAAAGCACGCAATGAGTAACGCTATATGGTCTGCATACTCACTGGCGACACCCGCCACGCCTTCAGACTTCGCCATGATGTTTGCGAGTGGCGTACATATCTGTTCGGCTTCATCGGCGGTTAATGCAAAGTCTTCCATCCCAGGTCGTGCTGCCACGATCGCGCTTGTCGTCAGTAACAGCATTTTCAGCTGGGATGAATCAACATTGCCCGCCGTCTTTTTCTTGGCTGCGCTTTTCTTTTTCGTGCCAGTACCAGGAGGGCGACCGCGTTTCTTTTTCGGCTGTTCCTCCTGGTCACTTCCCGGCACATCTACCATAACCACCCGAGGAGCGTTTTCGCTTTGCTTGGTGCTGGCTGTTCCTCTTCCTCCGGTTCCTCCACTTTTGGCGGTTCCGGTACTGGAATTTCCTGTGCTTGTCCCTGCGGCTGTTCCTTTGTTCCCATCAGGTTTTGGATGTCCTGTAGCAGATTCTTTGCCCATTTTGGCGCGTCCTCCTGTTCCTCTTTTTTCGGTGTTTCTTCAGCAGACGATTTTTCTTCTTTTTCTTCTAGTTCTTTTGGCATAGAAAATAAATCCTCCTTTTGTCCTATTTCTGTTCGATAAATTAAATAATATAGGAACATGTGTTCGATTTCAAGACAAAAAATAAAAATAAATGAATTAATTTCATATTTAATTATTTTTAGGCAAAATAAAAAGCCGGGAAAATGAATTTCCCGACTCTTTTAAAAGTCACACGACACATGCGGACGACTTGTATTTTTAATATAGTCCATATTTCTTTTCTGTCTATTCGTTAGTAAAATTCCCTTGTTTACTTCCTGCTTTAAATCAAAATCGTCAGAACCCATTTTAAGCATAGTAGCAAATTTTCGTCTTTTTAATTCGCCTTTATAAATAGAATAATAGGCTTCTTTTTTCGTTATCATTTCTCCGCGCTCCTGACGCGCCTGTAAGCTTTTTAATTTCTCTAGGATATCATAATATACCCCTCTATTTAATTTCTTGATATACGCGCCGGGAATGCCTTTAAATTTCATTGTCTCCGAACCTTTGACCAAACGATATTGTTTTACTTTGCTTTTTTCGGGATAATTAAATACATTCCGAGAAAAAGAGGATATTTCTTTTTCTATTTCTTCTGGTTTTATTTCATCAGCATATTTTTCATAATACGTTTTTGGTTGAATGAATAAACCTTCTTCAAGAATACCTTCCAGTTTCCATTTACCGTACTCTCTATCGTCAACCATGTCATCATCAAAAATAGCTTCACATGCTATTGAATCGGTATCACAATATGCCACATCGCCTTTTTCTAATTGTTTAATTAAACCTCTATATAATAAAATACGCGCGTATGACGTAACGTAGGCGGCTATATGCGGCTGAATATACGGCGCTTTGCTGGGGACGGCTGCTTCAATAAATTCTTGTCCATATACAGGGTTAAATAATTCAACATAAGGATAGCCTTTTTCTTCGCATGTCTCAATTTCTGTGACAGGTAAAATCGTTTGCCGAACCCTTTGCATACCGAATTTTCCGTACAGTGCATTTTGCATTAATTTTGCAAACGTCTTTTTTGCTCCATCACTTGTATTTTTAATCTCTTCAAAATAGGAGACAAAATCTTTAAATATATAATCGGTCTTTTCAAAATAAATACATTGATGAATTTCTTTTATTTTAGCACCCATTTCTAACGCCAATTCAATTTCTTCAAACGTCCATATCCCTGAAAGGTTACCGACCGGGAAACATAATTTTTTGTACATTCTGTGAGGTAGAGGCGGTATATGTAAAGTAGTCGGTATGTGAATATCACATTCTAAAAAACCGCCGCCCTGTCTATAGCTGTACCAATATTTAAATACGTTTCGGGCTTTGTCTCCTTTATGGTGACGCGGTTTCCCTATAGGTATTGGGTTCACTTTCATAACGTACGGATATAATGAATTTACATCATAATGAAAGCCGCCATTTAATTCACTTTGAAATACTTCTGTACGTCCACCATAATATGCCTTGCGTATAAAATCCTCTGTAAACTCGCCCCATTTGCTATAACCGTAATTCGTGGAAATAGCCTTTTCATAATCTTCAGGATAATTCATTTGATATACTTTCATTGCAAGACTTGCGGTAGTAGGACATTTTAAAAATTCATGAATCGGCAAGCCGGATATTTCAATAAGCATTGTAACAATTTCATATAATGCCACACAGTCCAACCGTAAATATTCATTTAATTCAGGTTCATACGGATCGACCTTCATAAAATAATTCCCTTGGGATTCCCGGTCATCATATTTACCCGGGTCATTTGTGGGGTTTCCGTCAGCGTCAAGCGCCCATCCCAATTTCAAAATATGGTCTTTTAAATCTATTTTTGCTTTTTCTTGCGAAATATTAAAATCCTCACATATCTTTTTTAATGAACCCATTACAAGCTTGCTGGAATCATGAAATGTAATAGGTTGCGAAATAATTTCATTTTCTTCAGTTATTTGGGATTCATTAAGACCTGTTTTAAATACCGTAACGACATTATTAATAAAAATCGAATTTTTTAAATCCGCTTCAGGTAAAATGTCCTTTGCGATTTTTGAAATGTCGAAATCTAGATTATGAATAAATACATGACAATCGTATTTTGTGGTATACTGTGAGAGAACCGTTTTCAGGTTTTTAAAAGTGTTTGTCGCACGGTATCTACTACCGTCATATAATCCGACGCGGAAGACTTCCCCAAAAAGTCCTCGCGTCTCAGTATCAAGCGTAAGTATCTTAACGGGTTTACTTGCGCTTTTTTCTTTATTCTCTTTTTCCTTACTCATTTAAAATCCACCTCTCCATCGTAAATCCTTCGCTAAACGTTTCGCCGTTTTGATATTTACTTGCGGGAGATATTTCTGAATTAAATCCCCAATAAATTGAGCCTTTTCTTCATTGTCATATAAAACCCTCATGCCTGCATTTATTGCAATTAATAAATCTTTATATCTCCTTAAATCGGCTTTTCCTTCATATAGCAAAATCCATGAATTCATATCAGCCAGTCTAAGAGAATCAAAATTTCTCATAAATGCTTTATGCTGTTTCCTTTTATTATTGGGGACAACATGCATACTTATTGTTCCTATTTCAGCGGGAAGTTTAGCACCTAAAAAACCTCTTATAGATTCGATAAGATAATCAACGCTCACATGTCTGTAAGACCGTTTTAAGTCCTCTATCACATTTGCATCCATCATTGTGTCGGTTTTTTCTTTCCAGTAAATCATTAAATAGGGTTCAGTAGCTTGTCGGGCTTTTCTTTCAGCCGCTTTTCTTTTTCTTTCTTCAGCCTTCGCCCGCTTATTTAATTCTTTGTTATACCATTCATTAAATCGTGATTCGCTCCAATACCTTTTTGCGGAATGTTCGGAGACTTTAAATCCTAACCGTTTAATTAATTCAGATCGTTCATTTGCAATTAAACTACGACTCTTTTTCTTAACAATTTTATTTACTGTGGCAGGTTTATTTTTTAATTCCTTTATAACCTTTTTGTCAGTAATTCCGACTTTTTTCAAGGCAGCTATATTTTGTTTTTTCTGCTGTTTCTTCTTCAGCCGCTTTTTCTTCCCAATCAGTGACACCCCCTTTAAACACAAAAGTCACAGGGAAACGAATTTCCCTGTCAATTTAATATTTAAATGGCTTCTGCTTTTTGTGTCGGAATATAGCGAACAGAACCGCGTGACAGTTCGTCTTGTGCTTCAGCATGAAAATAGGAGACTATTGCAAGCATTTCTGAACGAGTGAAACTAATAATCTGTTGTGTATCGTCATCAAGCTTTTGAGCGAAACAATACATATTCTCCACTCTATCCTCTTTAATCTCTGTGCGGCGTTCTCCGTTGTCGAAAATCATTACGTTTTTATCCAAGTCTAGCAACCTCCGTATATAGTAATTTAATATAAGAAAAGCCGCCCCGATCGGAGCGACTATTTAATTAGTCCACAAGCGCAAGTGTCAATGTTTTAAAGCCGCGGCGGGTTTTAACTTCTTTTGGAACAACTTTTAATGGCTCGTCCGTCCAAGGACCTTGCCCTACAATCCCAATGATACGTTGTAGGGAGCTTGCTACGCCCTGAGATACACTGTGATAGCCTTGTCCGTCTGCTGTTAAAAGAACAACGCGCATTGCCTGAATTGTCTCTTTCGTGACTTCATCCTCTAATTCAACCGCATGGGCGACCATGTCTGTAATTTCAATTACTTCTCCGATATGGTCTGATAGAGAGTGTTCAGCGTTGCTTACCGCGTTGTAAAGTTTGATGCTGCTCTTTCTGTCCGTTGCCTGGATAGTTGAAAACATTTGTTGTGTACCTTGTTCAAAAATACTTGGTGATGCTGTTGCAATGTCCTCAGTTGCCAATACGTCAGTAGTGTTTTCAGTGTTTTTAATAGTGTTTGTCATTTTAAAATTCCCCCAAAGAATTAATTTTGTTTTAAGTATTCATTGAATTTTTCAGCTGACACGCGCCATTCTCGACCGACTTTGAAACCTTTAATTTCTCCGTTGTTCAGCATTTTGCGAGCCGTTTTTTCAGATATTTTTAATATCTCGGCTACCTGTTTAACTGTTAAAACCTCTTCACTAGACAAAAAGCGTACCTCCCTCTACATATGTATCACTTCCTTTAAAGGGCTTCAGATTCCTTTATGTTCCCTTTGATGACCTTATCTTACCATCAAGGGATATATCATGTCTACCCCTTTTTACAAATTTCTTCAGAATTTTTTCAGGAAGGATTCGACATTATGCGACATATTGGTAGGAGAAGAAAATATTTCTGTACCAATAATAGAACACATGTTCCTGAATGTAAAGTCCTATTATATATGAAATAACTGGGTATCAGGGATAGAAATGTCCTATCTCTTATGTTCGCACTGAGTATAAATGTTTATAACAGGTTATTATTGACAAACTAAAATAAGTGTGTATATACTCTCTCCATTAAAGGAGATGAATAATTTATGCCAAATCTAGAAATATTAGATATTATTAATATGAAATTAGATACGAAATACAAGCATATTGAACACTTTTTAAAGGATTGGATAGATAAGAAGTACAACAATATGGATGTTTACGAAATTCTTGTATATTTAAAACACTTTAATATATCGCCTAAAGAATAGTCCTCCCTTTTCCGGGAGGATATTTTATTTATTGACAGTTCCCGTGGTTCATGTTAATTAGCACAGAAATGTGGGATTGTCACTG
>NZ_JBHZAL010000071.1:0-13640 GCF_042754245.1 Nocardia sp. NPDC059228
AACTCTTTCGGATACGGCTTGGGCACTGCGACATCCTCTCAGGCCCGCCTCTCGGCAAGCCATCTCGGTTGTCACCTAACCCTGCAGCAGCCCCGCTCAGCCTTCGATGTCGAAGCCGCCTCCGAGATCATCAGTTCCACACGTTCGTGTCGTGGTCGCCAGGCATCGACCGCTCAATCCGGACGATCTGGCTCAGCGCTGTTCTGCAACTGTAGGTTCGAGAACTGGGCCGAGGGGGAACGCAGGACGCAGCGCAGCGACCAGACAGCGCCTGTGCACGAAAAGCTCTTGGAAACCTTCTTTTTCGGCTGCCGAGACCTTCAGAACACGAAGATCGGCACTCGTCTCGTGGACCGCATCATCACAGAACGCGCACTGGTAGGACAGCATTGTTCGATCATCTCGTTCTGGGTCACAGCGGGTAAATACCGACCATGCCGTGGCCGCCACGAACGTGGGACTCTCGGCAGATCAGTGCGTTCGGCGGGCCGAGATGATCTCGGCCCGTTGACCTTCGGCTACCCGCTTCGGCGATGGGGCCGATGCCTTCGTCGGCGGTGTGCCTGATCAGTTGCTGAGGTCCTGGATGAGATCCAGGGCTGGGTACAGGACGGGGCGCAGTGGACGGAGTCTCGACAGTGCCACGATGCGTTCGACCAGTGGGGCGGTTCGGCGGATCAGCAGTCGGGTGCGTTCCTGGTCAGGGCTGCGGTCGTGGACCCAGAACAGGACGATGCCCATGTGGGCCAGCCACAGCAGATTCGGTAGCTCGGCCATCAGCCGCTTGTCACCCTTGACATCTGTGCCGATGACCATGTCGCTCATGATGGCGGTGGATGTCTGTCGGGCGGGTCGGCTTTCGTCGCTGAATGGGCTGAGCGGGCTGGTGGGTTCGGCGGCGATGGCGAAGAATTTGCCGCCGAACTCGTGGTAGGGCGCGGCTACATCGACGAAGGCCAGTTCCATCGTCAGCCATCGGGCGGCGAGGGAGTCGCTGCGGGGCCCTTGCTCGACCCGCTGTTGGTGCAGGGCCTGGATGTGCTGGTAGAAACCCTGGACCAGGTGTTCCTTGGATGTGAAGTAGTAGTAGGCGTTGCCGACGCTGACACCGGCTTCGCCCGCGATCGCGCGCATGGTGGTCTTCGTATAGCCGTTCTGCTCGAACAGGCGCAGGGCGGCGTCGATGATCTGCTGGCGAGTTTCCTCGCCGCGTGCGGTCGCGGGCTCGGGGCGGGGCATGGGGCTCAGGCTAGCTGGGCGGCGTCGACCGGAACCGGGGGGACACCGGCCTGCTGCTCCTTGTGCCGGCTGCGGCGGATCTTGTTCAGGGCGATCAGGTTTGCGAAGTGCATGGCGCCCAGTACGAGCAGGACCCTGCCAAGTTTCATGGCGAGTTCCTCGATTGCGACACGCGCATCGCCGACTGGGACGTTGATGCGCAGAGCCAGTGCCACGAAGCCTGCGTTGACGAGCCAGAACCCGATGACCAGCAGATGATTCACGGCTTCGGCCAGGTCGCGGTCTCCATTCATGACATCCACCAGAAATCGCGCGCCGGTGCGATGCAAGACCCGCGCCACCCAGAACGTGACCGCCAAACTGACGGTCGTGTAGGTCGCATATGTGACGACGACAAGATTCATTGTTCCAGCTCCCCACTGATTTGAACGTGTTCAACTGCGAGACTAGGTCATTTTTTGAACGTGTTCAAGTACGAGCAGCGCAACACGTCGAGCGCCGAAGTCCGCGCCCACCATGGCATCTGCAAGCGATGCATGACCGTCACCGGTCAGCTCGGCGGCACCGTCGCTTTCGCTGACTCGGCACCGGGACCGCGTAGCGCAGTCGGGCGTACCGGGGTGCCGCAGAGGGCTTGAGCCGCGCTGTAATCGGCAAGAGCGGATGATCCGCTGTACTCGGGCCCCCACGCCTAGTTGATCTGCCGAAGCTCCGCGGCGGCCGGCTCGATCAGTGTTCGCAGCGCGGGGCGGGGCAGGAGCGGATGTTCGTCGGGTTCGGACGTAGGGTGAGGGCTCGTGGAGTCACACAGCAAGCTGGAGGACTTACGGTCAGTGCTCTCGTGCGTTTTCGAGAAGCTCGGTGCCGAGAGCCTCACCGAGCCCGACCGGGTCGAGTTGGTGGCGCGCGCCGAGGTGGTTCAGGACCAGATCGACGCGATCCAGGACGTCGGCGGCGACGAGGAGCACGTACGCGTGCGGATTACGTCTGTGCCGGAGCCTTCGGGTGATCGGTTGTTCTGAGGCGGCTCGGGACCGCGCGGGTCGCGGCATTCCAGGAGGTTCGAGGCTCAGCTACATGCTGGTGAGGTTTGGTTGCCTAGCGACAGGATGTTGCAAATCCAGTCCTTCTGAACCTTCCATTTGCCGTCTTCGGCGACGAACGGCACGACTGCCTGCTGCGCCGCGCCGCCGTTGATCGCTGCTTGCGCGTCAGCAGTGAGAGTGCCGTTTCCCAGGTCGGTAACGTTGGTGACAGTGATGGAAGCGTTGTTCTGTTTGTAAGCTTCGATGATTCGCGAAGGCAGGCTCGGATCGGCCTGCATGCCCTGCATCAGGTTCAGCTTCTCGGAGTCTGGAACGCTCGGATCCAGCACCTTGTGCATTGCGCTGTTCAGATCCGCTGCGGTCGGCGCGGGCGGGTAGGTCTGAGCGGCAGCAATTTTCGTAGTCGAAGGCTTGGCGGGCTTGGCGGTCTCCTTCTTTTCACCGCTGCCACACGCCGACAGACCGAGTGCCGTCACGGCAGCTAGTGCCGCAATGGCGATACGTCCACTTTGACGGAGCCTCAAGTGCTGATCCTTCGGTTCGAATGCCTTTGTCGTGCATCATTACAGCCGCTCGTCCGGCGGCGGCTGCACTATCGTTGACGGTACCGATAGGTTCCGCCGAGAGGCTCCAGGAAGAGGGCTCTGGAGCACTTTCAGTCCAAACCCTCATAGTTCCTTCATATTCGGCCACTCGACCTCGGCTGCCGACCAAGCTCACCGCACGCAACTCCGCATGTGCGGATGGTTGAGATGTCATGTGGCTGAGGCCATGTAGGCGGCCAGGATGTAGTTGGGGTGCCGGTCGAGGTTGGTGCGGGCGCAGTCGTAGCGCATCGTGGTGCGTGGGTCGGCGTGGCGGGCGGCGATCTGGACATCGCGCAGGTCCACGCCGGCGTCGAGCATGGTGGTGACGAAGGTGTGGCGCAGCATGGCGACCAACGCGAAGTCCGCTTGGTTGTCCGAGTCCCGGGCCGCGGAAAGCAGGGCTTCGAATCGCAGGTGTGAAAGTCCTAGTGTCGGTGACTCGTTCGACACCCGCGGCCGGCGCACGTACTCCGCCGGGGACCGGTCCAGGACGCCATCGATGACGCAGGTGCGGTAGAAGCCTGCGACGACGGCCAGGCGGCGGGCGACGGTGGCGGGTTTGAAGTGGCGGATCTCCTGCATCCATCGCATGTACCGTTCGACTTCGGTGCGGGCGACAGTCAGTGGGGTGAGTTGGTGGTCGGTGCACCAGTAGAAGTACAGGCGCAGGTCGGATTTGGTGTGGATGCGGGAGACCGCGGAGAAGCGGGCGAGGTAGGCGAGGGCAGCCAGCCGGAGCACGAGGTCGTCACCGGCGAAGGTGACATCGAGGTCGGGAGAGGTAGCCGTCCTTCACGATGCCGCAGTCCCGACGAACCGCCCGAACGGAACGCGCGGGACGCGGCATGAGAGTGCGTCCGAAACGGCGGAAGGCTTCCGACTCACATCGAAGGGACGAAGACGCCGTTCAATCAGTTCGACGGGTGAAGTTTTCGAGACGGGACATTGTCGGGGGCACATCTGGATGCGGGATGTCGTGCCATGGATCTGAGTCGGCCCATGGATCGGAGTGACTGTCCTGGCCGAATGCATCCGCGTCCGTATCACCGGGCCATGGACCGGTCTTCTCATCGTATGGCAGGCACGGCTGCATGAGTGTGCCCCGGGCCCAGCGGTGGATCCACTCGGTGAGGTCGAAGGGCTCCGCGAACAGCGGCGCCTGATAGTCCTCGTTCGGGTCGGGGTCGATCGCCCACATCCGATGCGCTGGGTCGCTCAGGTCCACAAAGGAGCTGATTCCGCATCCCCAGTGGCAGATCGGTAGCAGTGCCGCGGCTTCCGACGGCATCTCGGACCAATTTTGTTGCTGGGCGCGGTAATCCTCGAGCATCTCCGACAGTGGCAACAGGGCGTACGAGGGACCGAATCCGCCATCACCGAGTTCGGCGTAGCACCGGCGCAACAGCTGGGGCAGAGGTCGGCCCAGATCGGCTTCAAAGTCCGCGATCGCCTCTGCCGAAGCAGGCGTCAACCGCGGTAAAGGCTCGAGCAGGCCAGCGGCATGGGCGGTCGCGTATTCGGGTGAATGTCGCCAATACAGGCGTTGCCGCCGCCCGTCGGGCAGGACCTCGAACGCTCCACCCCGCTCGGTGTCGGCGCCTGGGAATCCCAGCCTCCAATCGAGATACTCACCGGACTCGACACGCACACACAGCGTCAAACGCAAGATCATCTCTACTGCTCACACCAGAAGGATCCTCGACAGGTCCGACAACCACCGGATGCCAACAGCCCGTTGATATTGACACCCATGACCGGTCCGGTCAGCGCGGTATGCGGCATAGAAAGACGTTCTGCGCCTCTTGTGTGGACGTGGGGAACGTCCTGCTGATGCGCTTGTCGGGCTTGGTGTCCCACTGCAGGAGGAGGACGTTCGATGAGTAACGGTAGTCGCTTGTCGCGGGGTGATCGCAACCGCAATGCGCGTTTGAGCAGGCTGCGGGTGCTGGTGGCGACCACTAACGCGATCGTGGGGATCGACCTTGCCGACCGCAAACAGATGGTCGTGGTCACCGATCACGACTCGACAGTGCTGGCCCGTAGAACATTCCGATGCCGGGCGTGGGATCTGGGGGCGGCGCTGGACTGGGCCGGGCAGCGTGCCGCGGCGGCCGGGTTCGCTGCGGTGACGGTGGCGTGTGAGCCGACCGGGCATCGGTGGCGGGTGCTGGGTCAGTTGGCGGCGGATCGGGGCATGGCGTTCGTGTGCGTGCAGCCGGCGATGACCTCCTGGTCGCGGCGCGCCGAGGACCTGACTCACGACAACACCGATGAGAAGGACGCGGTGCTGATCGCTCGGCTGACCTCCCAGCTGCGTTGCTATGCACCCGAACCGGTCGACGAAACCTGGGGCAGGCTCCGGCATCTGGGCGCGCGGCGGGAGCGATTGCTCGCGGGTATCGGCTCGCATATGCAGCAGATCCGGGCTCTGCGCGAATGTGTGTGGCCGGCCGCGCTCGAGGCGGCCCGTCAGCCGTTCCGGTCGCGGACGTGGGTCGCGGCGTTGCGGGTGGTCTACGGCCGTGACGGTGGTGATCTGACGCGAACACGGCGGTTGGGCCTGGCGCGGCTGGAATCGGTGGTTCGTCGCGAGATCATCCGTGCCGGCGGGCAGAAGCCCTCGCTGCGGATCATCCGGAATCTGTTTGCCGCCCTGACCGATCCGGCCGGGGTGATTGCGCATCGACGCGGCGCTCTGGAACGGGTGCACTTGGTCGTGGAGGACTGGGCCGAGGATCGGCGGCGGCTGGCTGACACCGAAACCCGCATGCACAACGTCCTCGACGAGCTGCGGCTCACCGAGCTGGTCACCTCGATCCCCGGAATCTCGGCCGTCGGAGCGGCCCATTCTGGCCGAAACCGGTGACCCGACACGGTTTTCCAGCGCCCGCTCGGTGGTCAAACACGCCGGATTGGCGCCGCGGGAACGGCAATCTGGGACCTTCACCGGCCGCACCAAACTCACCGGCCAAGGCTGGCCCGGCCTGCGGGTCGCCGCCTGGCGGGCGGTGTGGGGTATCCAACGCGCCAATCCGGTCTATGCCGCCCGCTACAAGTATTTGACCAGCCGTGACACCAACCGGCTCACCCCGACCCAAGCACAAACCGTGATCGCCGCCGCTATCCTGCGGCACTTGCACGCCGTCATCACCACACGTCAACCCCGGGATCCCGACATCGCCACCCACGGCACAACGAAACCCACCCTGATCTCGACCGCCGCCTGACCACAGGCGCGTCGAGCGGTCGGTCGGGGCGAGCCCTCCGCGGCATCGAAACACCCCCGGGTGATCTCGTCGCTCATCACGGGCAGCCCCGACCTGTCGTCACGACAACCCGATTACACGCTGCAGGGCCACCAACCCCATTACCGCTATGCCGGGACGACGACAGACCAGGGCACCGACCGAACCGCTCGACACAAAACGACTTACGCTGATGAGCGGACGTTCCGAGCTGGCATCGCCACGAGGATGATCTTGTGCCGCTCGACTTGCGAAACAGGCTGCAGATCCGGCACTACATGTCCGCGCGGGCGAGGGCCTCGGCTTCCATCGCGGCGATAAAGTCGGTGACGTCGGATCCATAGATGCCCCAGCTGTTCACGCCGCCGAGCTCGACGAGGCGAAGTACGCCGTCGGAGCCGACGCCGAGATCGACGGTGACCATGGTGCAGCCGTGAGCGAGTAGTCGGGCTGCCGCGGTTTCCGCGAAGCAGCGAACGTGATCGGGGACGGGGAGATACGGCTCGATCGGATAGGAGCTGCCGCAGACGAAGCGGCCGTCGCGGCAGAAGCAGCGGTACTCACGCTCGAAGGTCACGACCTCGGACACGACAACGAGCTCGTCTCGGTACTGGTCGTAAGTCTCGAGCCAGTGCCCCAGCTCCGTGATGGCATGCACGCCTGCGGGGAACAGCTTGTAGTTCGTATCGCTGCGGATGAAGACCTGGTCACTGTCGAACATGCGCCGCAGCGGTAGACCGGGAACCGCCGAGAACGGCACGAAGACGGCGGTGCGTCCGAGGAGGTCGTACACGTGCCGGTAGTAGAACGAGCAGCGCAGCATCGTGTAGTCGTCGAAGACCGCTTCTCCGAGCCGCGGCACGCGACGGAGACTTCTCATCGTGGGCATAGTCCCGTACCCAACGATCGGGCGGCCGTCTTGGACGACGGGCCAGCGTCCCGTCATCGCATCACGCGATTGAACGATCAGGGCATCGTCGAGCGCGGCCGCGACGAGAGCGGAGCCGGGGAATTCCTCATGGAGATCGATGAGCCATTGCGGTCGCATGGCACGATGCTATTCGCGCCGAGCGAGGCAGAGCGCGGCAATCAGGTTGGGGCAGTCAGCGATTCGAGACGGTGACCACGCTGGTCAGCGGACGGCTGGACATGGTTCCGGTCAGCCACACCGACACCCTCAACTCGGCAGGAGCGCGCACCGCGGGCGGCCGTACGATGTTCTGGCCGTTGATCTTCCGAGTTCCCGCGCTGGCCGGTTCGGTCAGCGCGGTATGCGGCAATGTAATGCGTTCCTGACTTCCAAGTTTCGTGGTCACCGTTGTGCGGATGAACTGGGTCCGGTCGCGAGAACCGTTGGGGCGAAGCCTCATCCATCGTGACTGATGAGACCGGCTACGGTGAGTTCTGTCGGGCTGGGCAGCTTGGGTGCCGCGCCGCAGGATCACGTGAGGTAGCAGTGTCTTTTCCGATCAAGGACGTCAGCAAGCGCTGGGGACGGCCGACCATGTCCGTTGCTGTTCCGGTCGAGAGATTCGAGCAGTACGCAGGGCAGGTTCCGGACTTCTTGCTCGATTTGTGGCGTGGCTTCGGGTTTGCCGGGTTCCGTAAGGGACTGTTGTGGTTGTGTGACCCCGTGCAGTGGCAGCCGACGGTCGACGCGTGGACCAGCGATCTGGACCTGCCGTTCGGTGAGGACACGTGGGTCGCGGTGAGCCGATCGGCGTTCGGCCGATTGTCGCTGTGGGGTCGGCGGACAGGGCTGAGCCTGACCATAACGCCGCACTACGGTCAGATCTTTCCCGTCGACAACTCCGAAAACATGTCGGATCCCTTCTCGCGCGATGTCCAGATCCTCGCGAATTTGGAGGCGGCAGCCATCATGAAGACACTGGATGAAGACGCTGACGACGACAAGCCGCTGTTCAAACGGGTCTTGAAGCGTCTGGGTCCGGTCGGCCCCACGACGATGTACGGGTTCGTACCTGCCCTGGCTCTCGGCGGGCCGATGCTGCCGAACCATGTTGAAATCGTCGATGCAGCAGTGCATATGGAAATCTTGCGCCAGGTGACACCCCGGACTCTGATGCTGAATCCGTACCGATAGGCGCTCCTGTGCATCGTGGACGGACACGGTAATCGGCATGAGAGCGCACTCGTGTCGACTGAAGCTAGTGGAAGACGCTAGAACCGCTTGCTGTAGAACGACTTACGCTGATGACAGTGCGTTTGCTGGAGGCACGTGGCCACATAGTTCGGCAGCACTCGGCTCCGAGTTGGTGTGAACATCTTGCGTAGACAACATAATCGCAACGTGAATCCTAACCTCGAACACGACCGATGGACCGCGACTGAACCCGAAAAGGGGTACATCCGTGCACGATTGCGGCTATTGACTACCGAGCAAGGTGGCCGCCGCACACCGATCAACTCCGGCTACCGGGCGCATTGGGCCTTCCCCGCAGACCTACACAAGGAACGCCATGACGCGCCATTGACCCTGGAGGAGGTGAGAAAGCTCGCTCCCGGTGATGAGGCGATTGCACGGCTGCACCCGCTGATGCCCGATCTTTGGCCCCCAGTCGTACCCGGGCTGCGGCTGTCGATGCTCGAGGGATCCCGACTTGTCGGCCTAGCCGACGTTGTGGAGGTAGTCGCACCAGGCCGGTAACTTGGTCACGCTCATCAGCATGAGCGCGCATGGTTGGCGGCCGAGTGGCGCTCAGCCTGTTGGTGGCTGTCCCTTGTCTGAATTCAGATCGCTCGACGGGGGCCGGGTGGGTCTGAGAGGGTCACCACATGAAGATCGGTGTTGCACTTCCGCAGATGGCTCCCGGGTACGGACCGGGTACGACGCTCGACTGGGCCCGGCGAATCGACGCGGGTCCATTCTCGAGCGTCTCGGTGGGGGAGCGGGTGACGTTTTCGAATCCGGAGATGGTCGCGACGCTCGGCGCCTGCGCGGCGGTGACGGAGCGGGTGCAGGTTTTGGCGAATCTCTTTGTGCTTCCACAGCACCCGGTGGCGATGGTCGCCCAGCAGATCGGCACGCTCGACCAACTCGCGAACGGACGCCTCGAGGTGGCCGTCGGCGTCGGCGGTCGCGAACACGACTACCGCGCTCTCGGCGCCGATTTCACGCGACGGCACCAGCAGCTCGATGACAAGGTCGCCGAGCTGAAAGCACTGCTTGACGGCAAGCCGCCGTTCGACGGCGCGGACCCGGTCGGGCCGGCGTGCGTGCAGCCGGGTGGACCGATCATCCTCGCCGGCGCGATGGGGCCGAAGGCGATGCGCCGGGCGGCGCGGTGGGCCGACGGCATCTCCGGCTTCAGCGTCGCGGGCAACGCCGACGAAATCGCCAAAGCAAGCGAGCTCGCCGACCGTTGCTGGGCCGAGGCCGGTCGTGCGACGACCCCGCGCAAGGTCAGTGGCTGCTTCACCGCCCTGGGCGTCACCGACGCGTCAGAAGCGTTGCGCTCCTTCACCGCTCACTACCTCGGCTTCCTCGGACCGAAGCTGGCCGAGATGGTCGCCACCTCGGCGAGGGCATCGAGTCCCGAGGTGCTCGCCGATATTCTCGACGGCGCGGAGCAGGCCGGGTGCGACGAGTTCATCCTGGTCCCGGCCGTCACCGACCTGAACTTCCTCGAGGTGGCGACCGAGGTGGTGGCCGCACGGTCCTGACGCCCGAGGAACGCAACATGGTGCGACTCTGCGAGTGATCCGGTGGGCTCGGCCAGGCCGCGATCGGACAGATCCAGCTACGCCCGCAGATCGTACGGTCGAGCCCGGACCCACCCTCACGAGTCCAAGCGGGCACATGCGCAATTCGGCAGAAGCGGACGTTCTGCGGCGCACAGGGTTCCAGCCGCCGGCGACTCGCGCTGGCAGGTTCGGTCAGCACGGTATGCGGCATGAGCGTGCGTTTGCTGCGGTTCGTTGTGCGGCTTCGCCCGGACGTCCAAGGCAGCGCGACTGTCGGCCAGTTCAAGTATCTATTGTTCTGGCGGCGGGCTTTTGGCGAAGGGTATGGCGTGGACGAGCAGGGTTGGGTATCGGCCTCCGAGCAGTACGACGACGATGGGGCGATCGAATCGGTGCGGGAGGACATGCCGTCGGCGGCCCGGAGTTGCAGCGCGGAGAACCAGTTGCGGCTGCCGGCCGACTACGACGGTGCCGTGCGAATCGCAACGCTGGCCGCCGGATTCGACTGGACGTGGTACATCGAAAATGATTTGCAGCGTTTCTGCGATGCCGCCGGGTGGTCGATCACCGGGTCCACCGAATACGGCGACGACCTGCGTACCGATCTTCGTATCCAATCGCGATCAGCGAAAGTCGGGTTCGTGAAGCGAATGTTCGATGACATTTGGATCCCGTCACCGACCGGCTCGATCAGTCGCTGCCGTGGGAGCAGATGCGGACAGCTCTTGCCGACACGTTCGCAGCGTTCGCTGATCGTTTGATCGACGCTCTGGGCCCGCCGACCCGCCGCGAACCGGACGAAGACGGGACCTTGCTCTGGGACCGCCACCGTGTCTGGATCAGGCTCGAGGTCGGCGTGCGCGACATTCGCCTCCATCTCGTCAGTTGGGAGTGGCAGGCAACCGCCGACGCCGAGGCGAAATACCATGCAGGTGACTGGTGACAGTCAAGGTGGCTGAACGACCCAGGACTGATGACTGAGGTTGCCGAGCAGTTCCGGCCGGAGGCAGCTGCCTCTTTCCAAGGCCGACTACCGCCGATTTCAACGATGCGTACGTCCGCTCATCGGCAGTAGCGGACGTTCCGCCGGCCTCGGATCGCCACGGCCAGTTGATCTTCCGATGCCCAGCGCTGGCCGGTTTGGTCAGCGCGGTATGCGGCAATACTGGACATTTGGATTGCCTTGCGCGAGGCATCGGCGCATACAGTAGGCGGGTGGCCCTCGCCGTGACTCTGGCCCACAGCAACGTCCTCGAACCTCCAGCCCGGCTTGGCCTTTGCCGCAATGCGTGCTGCTCTGCACGTGTGACTCCGGGTAGCATGTGGTGAAACGACTATGGAGGGGGACATCATGTCGTCGAACAGTCACCGAGAGCAGGCCGATGATCCACGCGCCCGGTGGCGCCGCCTGCCCATCGAACCCGCCCAGTACGTCGAGGAAACCCATGTCGACGGGAGTTCGTCGAGCTACTCGGTGCCCACCGTCGACCCGACCCAGGAATTCATACGCCTCTACGGCCAGTGATGCGTCAGGCTGCCTACGGTAGGTAATCCGGGCCGTCGGATTTTCAATCCGACAGCGAAGTCGCGGACGGCCCAGGCGGATTCATCAAGGGATCTCGGGGAGACGATTTCGAATCGCACGACATTCGGCATTACCGTGCACTTCAAGCGGTCGGTCAGTCGCCCGAGATGGCGCCTGCCCGTTGATCTTCCGAGGTGCCGAGCTGGCTGATTCGGTCAGCGCGGTATGCGGCAATGTAGTGCGTTCGGTGAGCTGGAGTGGGCTGCCCCTTTGATTCTTTCGGCATCACCGTGTCGGCTACCAGGGCACTACGCCGTCGCGGCCGATGAACGAGCCAGAAGTGGCATCGACCTTCAGCATCGCGGCCTCGACCACGGGCTCGGCGCCTTGCACGGCGGTGAGCGGCGCCTGCGCGCGGTTGATGGGCGAGAAGTCGGTCTGCACGAATCCTGGATCGACGGAGAACACCCTGATGTTCGTGTCCGCGAGAACCTTCGACAACGTGATGGTCAGGCTGTTGAGTGCCGCCTTGGAGGCTTGATAGGCGGGCACCACCATATCGGCCGGATCAGCTTGCGCCTGGAGAGTCAGCGATCCCACGAATGACGACACATTGACGATCCGGCCCGAGTCACTGCGCCGAAGCAACGGCAGCAATGCCTCCACCGTATGGAACACCCCGATCACATTGGTTTCCAGCGTCCGCCTCACCGACTCCGGATGCGCATAGTGGCTGGAACTCGGCGCATCCCATTCAGCAGCGATGCCCGCATTGTTCACCAGCACATCCAACCGCCCATGGTCGCGCGCAATGATGGCGGCGAGGCGCTGCACCGACTCGAACGAGGCGACATCGAGCTCCTGCCCCTTCGCGTCGACACCCTGCTCACCCAGCCGCCGCGCCGCGGCCGCGGCCGCCTCCTCCGACCGGCCCGTCACGATGACCGTGTACCCCGACAATCCCAATGCCAGCGCCGTCTCGAACCCGATGCCACGAGTCGAGCCCGTCACCACCGCAACCTCGGCCACATCAATTCCTCTCCGAATGTGCTGTCTCGAAATACCTTCCCTCCGAGGATCGGTGCAAGGACCCCACAGCACCGGCGGAAAAACGACCTGACATTTCGACCGGACCCAGGAACAGCAGATGCCCCGGCCCCGGCCGCAAGGCCGATCGGCCGACCAGATCCGGTTCGCCGAGATCGTCGTCGGAGGCACCTTGCCGTGGACCGGCATTCTCGCGAAGCGCTGCACTCGGCATGAGCGCGCACTGCCGGCAGCCGTGCGGCGCTCTGCCCGTTGATCTTCCGAGGCCCGCGTTGGCCGGTTCGGTCAGCACGGTATGCGGCAGTAGACGATGTCTTGTGACGGCGCTCGTGAGGAGCGGCGCACATGTCTGCCTGTCAGATGTCGAGCGTGTCGGCGAAGTCCTCCGTGTAGCCAATGAACAGGATCCGCTGCCCGCAGAGTATCGTCGCGAGCTCCGGCCAAGCGGAGGAGTTCGGGGCGCCGTACAAGGAGGCCAGGTCGGCGACGACTGCTTGCGCTTCCTTGCCGGTCGATGCAGTGGGACGGTCAAAGCCGAGAAGTGAAGCGCCGGTAGCGATGTGGCGATAACCATGGCCAGCCATTCGCCGCGCGATGGCGTGGTTCTGGAAGGTATCCCAATCGCCGTCGAAATAGCCGTTCGGGATCCCGGCGAGTGCGAGGTCGTCACGACTGACCGGCACTCGCTGGACTACCACCACATCGTCGACAGCACGATCGGGCTGCCGATTGACCTCGACGAGAGCCTTGACGTCGGTCTCCGCTCCGCCTCCGCTTCGCGTATCAGCGAGCGCCTCCCATTCGACGCGCAAGTCCGGATCGTCGAGGACAGCGGCGATGCGGTCGATATGCGCGTTGTCGGCATGATGTGCCGCGGTGAAGTCATCTTCTTCGTAGTCGGGCTCCTCGTAGCCGAGCCGCTGATCGAAAGAGGCGTGCATGCTGGTGTATCTGCACTGGTCCACATCATCGAGGCTGCACAGGAGCCGTGCGGGCGCGTACTTTCCGCGAAGTGAGTCCAAGGCGGTCAGTAAGTCTGAGAACGAATCGACCTCATCGAATCGGGCCACTGTGTTGGTGTTCCATCGCTCTCGTGTGACGGGGCCGATGGTTTCGTAGGAGGTGACTGGAGCCCTCGGAACGGGTCCAGTGGTTGTGGGAGTTCCTTTGCGCCACAATGGGTGCGGGAGGAGACGATCACACCATGGCACGACGTCGGCACACGCCCGAGCAGATCATCGGCAAG
>NZ_JBHZAL010000072.1:0-12457 GCF_042754245.1 Nocardia sp. NPDC059228
CCCTGCTGCCCATACCAGTGATTCCGCGGGCAGCTCGGCAGGAGAAGAAGAACCCATGACCGGATTATCGCGCCGGGATGCCGGCGCGCTCCACCTCGGCCTGGGCGTGGGTATTCAGGTCGCCTGGATCGTCAGGCGTCGGCTTTGGGCGTGCCATTGGTATTCGCCTCCTGCTCGGCTGGTTCAGTCGTGGCCGAGCGCGTGTGCGAGCTGAGCCTTGGACATGGCGGAGCGGCCCTTGATATTGCGCTGCTTGGCCTCGTTGTAGAGCTGGTCCCGGGTGAGTCCCTTGGGACCACGGCGCCCGGAACGCTGGCCTCCGCGCTGCTGCGGGGATTTGCCCTCGAGCGAGGTGCGGCTCGCGGTCTCGGTCTTGCCGGCGCGGGCGCGGTTCTTGTTCACCGTGCGAGCGCCGATCTCCCTGGCGCGCTTGGGGGACGCGCCGCGGTCCTCGGCGGAATCGCGGATGTGCTCGTACTGACGTTCCTCTTTGTTCGTCCATTCCTTCGGCATGACTGGGCCTTTCGGTCAAGGGAGGTGCGGCATCGTGGAGGCGAAGATGTCGATCTTGCCGAATTCCCGCAGTGCCGCGTCCATTACGGCGTAGCCGTGGGTGGTGCCGTTCACGTCACCCTGCACCAGCAGTGCTCGCCGTCCGCACTCCAGCACCAGCCGGCGGGTCCACTCGGCTCGGTGTTGCTCGTTCTTGTACTCGAGTACGACGTCGGCTCCGGCGTGGGCGAAAGTGATCGCCAGGGCGCGACCGATGGCACCGTCGGCTCCGGTCACCAGGGCGACCTTGCCCGCCAGCTCGTCGGCGGCGGTATCGATCTGCGCAGGTTGGTGTGGCTGGATCAGTGTCATCGCCATCTCCTGTCTCTCCGGTGTCGCGATACCCGCGAAGCCGACGGTGAAACGGTCGGGAGTGGCCGCCTGGATCGAGTGCGGTGCGGGATTCCCGGTCGTCGCCCAGCTCGTCCGGTGTCGCGGAGACACGGGCCGGGAGTAGCCCAGGAACAAGGAGACAGCCATCGGGAACCGACGGGCCGAACCCGCCCCCTTGTGCCGATCATGATCTGTCCGGTTCGACGGCGAGGAAGTCCCAGGCCGCCAGCGGGCCGACGACACGCAGGTGCACCCGGTCGGACCACAGTTCGGCCACCTTGTCCACGGTGCGCACCAGCGCCTTCTCCTGGGTGAGGGGCATGAGCACGGCGATATCGGCCACTTCGTTCTCCTGGGTGGATGGGCGCAGCGACATCTGCCCGGTCAGCGGTGCGAGCGCTCGTATCAGCGTCTCGCTGTCCGCGTGCCGCTTGTCTTCCATTGCGGTATTGACGATCTCGCCGAGGGCGATGCGCGCGTCATCGCTGGCGTCGGGCGGTGTGGTGCCGATGGCATCGCGCAGCGCGGCGGCCTGCGGGTTCTCGTCCAGGATTTCGCGCAGCACGGTGTCCTCGACATAGTGTCCCCGCACGAGATACTCGGCCTGCCCGGACAGTTCGTCGAGGGCGGCCTGGAAGCGTTGCGCATTGGGTTGCAGCAGGCCCGTTTCCACCGCCTCGCCATCGACGAGTGCGGCACCGAATCGAACGGGAATGACCGGCATCGCGCTGACCAGGTCGTCCACCAGATTCGCGAAGGCCCGCAGGTCTTCGGCCCGGTCCAGCGACTGCTCGACCGGGACCTCGCTGACCACCGCCGCTATCGAGCCGTGCCGCACGGTCCGGATCGGGGCCGGATACCGGCCGATGCCCTGCAACTCCAGGTGGGCGTCCGCGGGGACGATCCCGTAGATCAGGAGTGCCGTATTCGGATCCGATTGCGTCCGTGTGGGTTCCGATGGTGCGTCGTCTGCGGTCATGATCGGCTCCTCGGGCGGGTGCTGGTGGTCTGCTCGGGCGGGGTCTCGTCGCCTGCCCGGAGAACAAACTCCTTGTCGTTGTTCGCTTCTCGCCTACCCCGTCTCGACGAGTCCATGCACTGACCTGTCGAGCCGGCTCGCGCGCCCGCACGCGCCGCAGCGCACCGTCCGATCGCCTGAGCGGAGATGCCGCAGTACTGCGAAACGAACTGAGGCGACGTTTCGGGTGCGGGAACGCGGGTAGGCGAGGAACGGGTCACGTCGGTGGCCCTCGAATACGGCACCCATGGGAAGGAAACGATCATGAGCGCAACCGACAAGACGAAGAACAAGGCCGACCAGCTCGCCGGCAAGGCCAAAGAGAAGTTCGGCCAGGCGACCGGCGACAAGGAGCGCGAGAATCAGGGCAAGGCCGACCAGGCCAAGTCCAACCTGAAGGACGCGGGCGAGAAGGTCAAGGACGCCTTCAAGAAATGATGCGCGGACGCCGCCGCACCGATGATGCCCGGAGCGCCGTGCTGACATTGTCTCCGGCAGCCTCGGCTACAGTCGCGGAACTTCTTGCCCGGCATCGGATCCGGCGGCGCGCCACCCACGCCGTCCCGGCCTGATCGCGGACCGCCACGGTCCGGTATCCCCGGTCCCGCGTTGACCGGGCCGTGGCATCGGGGTCGCGCGGTTCGGCACCGCGCGGCCCTCGGCTGGGATCGGTGGATCGGTGTCGTGGGGTGCACCTATTGTGGTTCCCCCGGGTGGGTCAGCGCGGAAACGCCGAGTCGCCGCGTGCGGGGCGGTAGACGGAAAGGCGGCCGGCGAACTCGACGTGGATCCGGGTTGCGGTGCCGATCACTTCGCCGTCGGTGGTCAGCGGTTCCCTGGTGGGCAGGCGGATGATCAGCTCGCGGGGCGGGATTGGCCGTACAGCCGGCTGCGACCGATGGTGCCGAACAGAACGGCGGCCCCGGCCCGGGCGCGAGAACCGGGCCGATCGGCTCGGAGCCAACGGATATCGAGCAACGCGGCGTCGAGGCGGTCACGAAAGGCGGGGACGGCACGCTGCGGCCGATAAGGCCCGTTGCCGATGAACAGGGTCCATACCCGTTGCCTGCCACCGTTGATGTGAATCTCGACGGGGTGTGCCCGGCGCAGCGCGAGCAGGAGTGCGGCGAGGAAGGCGGGGCCACCGGCCCCACCGCGACCGCCATCGACGACGGGTCCGGACCGGATCGGGGTACGTGCCCGGACCGGCGGTGTTGAGCAGGAGCCTGGTCTTCGGTCCGGTCTCGTCATCGAACTCGATGCGTGCGATGTCCACGCCGACGACCTTGCCGGTGGCGACGGCCGCAGCCGTCTCGCGCGGATCCCGTACTCCCGGGTCGCGGGCGAAATGGTTGAGAGTGCCGGTGGGGAACACCGCCAGCGGTAGCCCGTGCCGCAGTGCCACGGTGGCCGCCGCCGGCTCGAGTATGGCGTCCACCAGCAGGGCCGCGCACCCGAGGGACGCGACACCGCGGACGGCGGCTCGCCGCTGCTCGCCCTTACGAGTGCTGAGCACGCCTGCGATGAGTAACCACAGCGCGCCGAAATCCGCGCTGCGAGTAAGACATAGCAGGGCGGGGTCGAGTGAGGAGACCGGGAGCCGCGCGATCGCGGCGGTGACGGCGCGATCGGTCCGCCCGACCCGGTGGAAGCGTCGCCGAACCCGGTCGCGGGTGTGAGCCTGGCCGCCGATTCCGGTGCCGTCGCGAATAACCCAGCGTTTCACGGTATTTCGATCCGGCTCAGGGCTAGCGCGGGTCCGGCCCTGCGCTGGGCGGTGCCAGCGGGGTCAGATGGTGGGTGGCGGGTCCTTCGAGACGGGTGCCGTCGGCGGCGAAGCGGGAGCCGTGCAACGGGCAATCCCAGGACTTCTCGGCCGGATTCCAGCGCAGGATGCCGCCCAGGTGCGGGCAGATCGCGGAGACGGTGGTGGTGGTGCCGTCGACGGTGCAGGTGGCGGCCGGGCGGGCGAAGCGGCGCTCGACGCGCCCGGTGCCTTCCTGGGGCCGGACGGGGTCGGTGCCGGTGCGGGTCAGGTGCCACCAGCCCGCGCACAATTGCAGTGCGACGCCGGCATTCGTCCGGGCGGCGGCGGGAAATGATCGCAGTTCGTCGGGCCGCCAGGTGGCGAAGGCGTGTGCCCAGTCCGGTGGTTTGCCGGTGATATGTCCCAGCAGGACCTGGGCTGCGGCGACGGCGTTGGTGAATCCCCATTTCGCGTAACCTGTGGCGAGCAGGATGCCGTCGTTGCCGGGGAGCAGCGGACCGGCGTAGGGGAGTTCGCCGATCGGCAGGTAGTCCTGTGCGGACCAACTGGTCAGGGGTGTCGCCGACGGGTACCAGCGTTCTGTCCACTCGTGCAGGTCGGCGATCTGGTTGTCGGTGTGGTCCTCGCGCCCGACCACGTGACCGTTGCCTCCGACCAGCAGTACGTCGCCCTCGGGGTCGGGCACGGTGCGGACGGATCTGGTGGGTGCGCCGGCGGTGATGTACATGTCGGAGGACAGTGGCTGCGGCAGCCGGTACGCGGTGAGGTAGGACCGCAATGGCACCAGGCGGGCGAAGAATCCGCCGCGGTCCAGAATCGGTGTCCCGGTGGCGAGGATGACGGTTCCTGCGTGGACCGGGCCGTGCTCGGTGTCGATGAGGTAGTCGCCGGTGGCGGCGGTGCTCACCCCGGACACGAGACTGGATTCGTGGATGGGTACCGCGTGCGATTCCACATCGGCGGCGAGCGCGGCCAGCAACGACATCGGATTGAGCTGAGCCTGTGCCGCGAGCCGCACGCCGCCCACGATCGGAAACGGCGCGTCGATCCGCTCGGTGAACTCGACCGGCATCCCCGCCTCCCGCAGTGCACCGAATTCTCGTCGGGCGCGGCAGTTCGCGCTCGGATCGGGCGTAGGTGTAGGCGTCGCCGGCCTGGTAGGCGACAGCGTGGCCGCCGCAGTACTCCAGCAGCCACCGCTGGCCCTCGAGGTTGGCGTCGAGATAGGTGCGCAGCATGGCCGCACTGTGCCGGCGCCTGATGCGCTGTGCCCGGATTCCCTGCAGCAGACTGACTTTGGCGTTACTGGCGCCGGTGGTGCCGTCGCCGATGCGCCGTCCTTCCAGGACCGCGACCTCGACGCCGTTCTCGGCCAGCAGCAGTGCCGTGACCAGGCCGGTGAGGCCGGCCCCGATGACCACCACGTCGAAACGCACTCCCGGTGTCACTCGCAGACGGGCAGGGGTCGGGTTCTCGATCTTCCAGACTGGTGTCATGGTGTCGCTATAGCCCGCCGGTCGGAGGCGAAACGCCGGGGGCGGGGTTTCGAACCGCGGTGGGGCGGTTAGCGAGGGGATGCGGTGGTATCCGGCCGGCATGAAGCCGAACACCCGATATGAGCCGAAGGTCGTCGTCGTCACCGGAGCGAGTGCGGGGATCGGACGGGCCGCTGCCCGCAGGTTCGGGGCGGAGGGGGCGTCGGTCGCACTGCTGGCGCGCGGGCGCGCTGGTCTCGAGGCCGCCGCCGCGGATGTGTGCGCCGCGGGCGGCCGGGCACTGGCGATTCCGGTCGACGTCGCCCAGTACACCGCGGTGGATGCCGCCGCGTCCCGGATCGAGGAGGAGCTGGGACCCATTGACGTGTGGGTGAATTCGGCGTTCACATCGGTGTTCGCGCCGTTTCGCGAGATCGATCCGCTGGAGTTCCGGCGGGTCACCGAGGTGACCTATCTCGGGTCGGTGCACGGGACGCGGGCGGCACTGACGCGGATGCGGCCACGGGATCGGGGTGCGATCGTGCAGGTCGGGTCGGCGCTGGGGGAGCGGTCGATTCCGCTGCAGTCCGCCTATTGCGGAGCCAAACACGCGGTGAACGGGTTCGTGGAAGCCGTGCGGGTGGAGCTGCTGCACGACCACAGCAATGTGCACATCACCATCGTGCAGGCGCCGGCGGTGAACACTCCGCAGTTCTCGTGGGTGCTGTCGCGGCTACCGCGCACACCACAGCCCGTGCCGCCGATCTATCAGCCCGAGGTGGTGGCGCGAGCGATCGCCTTCGCGGCCCGACATCCACGGCACAAACAGTATTGGGTGGGTGCGAGCACCGTCGGCACCGTGCTCGCGCAACGGATGGCCCCGGCGCTGCTGGACCGGTACCTCGCCCGCACCGGCTTCGACAGCCAGCAGACCGACGCGCCCGCGCCGGGGCGGGCGGACAATCTCTGGACACCGCTGGACGAGGCCGACGGCCACGACTACGGCGCGCACGGCGAATTCGACGGTCGGGCGCACCGGCGCAGCCCGCAGTCGTGGCTCACCCGGCGGGTGTTGTCACTCGGCGGAATTGGCAGGGGTTGAAATACGATACGGCGCAGCGGATTCCGAGAGGCGCATGCCGTGCCCGTACGGTTCGGCGTCCTGCCCGCGCGGCGCGATCCTGCCGTCCACGACCCGCGGGGCCCCGGTCACCAGCAGCGGTTCCAGCCGGGCGTGATCGACGAACCACTCGATGTGCCGCAGCCGTGGCACCGCCGCGGCGATGCCGGCATGCAGGGCTGGAGCGCAGTGGGCCGAGATGTCGCGGTGATTGGCCGCGGCCACGGCGGCACCGCGCAGGAATCCGGTGTAGCCGCCGCAGCGGGTCACGTCGAGTTGCAGGCAGTCGACGACATCGATCAGGCGTGCGGCGTCGTACTCGCTGTAGATGTATTCCCCCGCCGCGACGTCGCAGCGGACGGCGTCGCGGACCGTGCGCAGCCCGGCGAGGTCGTCGCTGGTGACGGGTTCCTCGAACCACACGACGCCGAGCCGATCGAGTTCCGCGCCGACCCGGCAGGCCGCACCGGGCGTGTAGGCACCGTTGGCATCGACCATGATGGCGGTCCTGTCGCCGAGGAGCTTGTGCACCAGGGTGATTCGTTCGACATCACGTTCGGCGTCGACCCCGATCTTGATCTTGACGGCGGTGCAGCCCGCGGTTTCCCAGCCGAGGACCTGCTCGGTGAGCTTGTCATCGGTGAGATTGACGAAGCCGCCCGAGCCGTAGACCGCGGTGGCCCGGCGTACGGAGCCGAACAGCGACTCCAGGGGTGCCTGCATCAGGCGGGCCTTGAGATCCCAGAGGGCGATGTCCACCGCGCTGAGCGCATGCCCCACGACTCCCGGCGTGCCGAAGTTGCGGCAGGCGCGCCGCAGCCGCAGCCAGGTGTCGGTGACATCGTCGGGCGAGGTCTCGTGCAGCAACGACGCGAGGTGGTCGGCGACGACCGTCGCGGCCGCGGGGGAGCTGTAGGTCCAGCCCAGCCCGCGTTCGTGTCCGGCGTGAATCGACACGACGACGGCGGTGGTCGCGTCCCAGGCCAGTGTCCCGTCGGCCTCGGTCTGCGGAGTGGGGAATCGATAGGTCTCGACGGTGATGTCGTCGATGAGTGGGGTACTCACAGGGATTCGCCTCGAATCGCGGCAGCGAGCAGCTCGGCCGCATGGTGGGGGCGCGCCTCGGGAAGGAGGTGGCGGATCTGGGTACGGCAGCTGAACCCATCCGCCACGATAGCGGTTTCCGGTGAACACGCGCGCAATGCGGGCAGCAGCGCGTCCTCCGCGCAGGCGACCGACACCTCGTAGTGCCCCCGCTCGAAGCCGAAATTTCCTGCGAGACCGCAGCATCCGGCGTCCAGGACCTCGACCTCGGTGCCGGTGGCGGCGAGCAGTTCCCGATCCCGGTCGAAGTGCAGGATGGCGTGGTGATGGCAATGCGGTTGCACGATGGCGGATCCGCCGGCCAGCGGCGGCGCCCACTCGGGGGCTCGGTCGGCGAGCAACTCGGACAGCGTGTGGGTCTGCCCGGCCAGGCGGTGGGCATCCTCGTCGCCGTGGAGTAGTTCCGGGAGGTCCGAGCGGAACACCGCGGCGCAGCTGGGCTCCAGTACGACAACCGGAATACCCTCGCGCAAAATGGGTTCCAGGATGCGCAGGGTGCGCTTCAGCACCCGTCGGGCGGTAGGCAGCTGGCCGGTGGATATCCAGGTCAGCCCGCAGCACACGGTCCGGTCCGGAATCTCGACCTGGAATCCGGCGGCGGTGAGTACGTCGACGGCGGCGTGCGCGATGCCGGGTTCGAAGTTGTTGGTGAACGTGTCCGGCCACAGCAGCACTCGGCCGTGTCGCGCGGTGACGAGATCGCGCTCGCCGGTGAAGGTTTCGGTGAAGCGGGCACGGGCGAATCGAGGGAACTGACGCCGCGGATCCACGCCGCCCGCCCGCGCGATCATCCGGTGCAGCCCCGGTGCGTGCGTCACGGCATTGACGACCGGCGCGGCGGTGGTGGCCAGCCGGGCCCACAGGGGAATCCAGCCCATCGAGTAGTGCGCCATCGGCCGCAGCCGACGGCGGTAGTGATGCGAGAAGAATTCGGCCTTGTAGGTCGCCATGTCCACATCGACCGGACAGTCGCTGCGACAGCCCTTACAGGCCAGGCACAGGTCGAGGGCGTCGCGTACCTCGGTGGAACGCCAGCCGTCGGTGATGACATCGCCCTCGAGCATTTCGAACAGCAGCCGGGCCCGGCCGCGGGTCGAATGTTCCTCCTCGCGGGTCGCACGGTAGCTGGGGCACATGACGCCGCCGCTCTCGCCGCGGCATTTGCCAACGCCGACACAGCGATTGGCGGCATGGCTGAAGCGGAAGCCGTCCTCGGGGAAGGAGAAATGCGTCGCGGGTTCCCACGGCCGATAGGCCGCACCCTGGCGCAGATCGCCATCCAGGGGGCGGGGGTGGACGATCTTGCCCGGATTCATCCGGTTGCGCGGATCGAACAGGTGCTTCAGCTCCACGAAGGCGTCGATCATCCGGTCGCCGAACATGATTCGGAGCAGTTCGGCGCGGGACTGTCCATCGCCGTGCTCGCCGGACAGCGACCCTCCGTAGCTCGTCACCAGATGCGCGCTGTCCGTGACGAATTCGCGGTAGTGAGCGATGCCTGCTGCGGTGCGCAGATCGAAGGGGATGCGGGTGTGCACACAGCCCTGTCCGAAATGGCCGTAGAGCGAGCTGGATTCGTAGCCGAACCGCTGCAGCAGCCGCTCGAAGTCACGCAGATAGTCGCCGAGCCGGTCCGGCGGCACCGCGGCGTCCTCCCAGCCCTCATGGGTTTCGCGTCCACCGGGCGGATACGCGCTGGCACCCAGCCCGGCCTCGCGAGCCGACCACAGCTCGGCCTCGCGCTCCGGATCGTCCACCAGCTTGGTGTTGGCGCCGGTATGGCGCTCGACCGCATGCATCATGTCCCGGGCGGCGGTATCGGCCGCGTCCTGGGTGTCGCCATCGAATTGCGCCATCAGCCAGGCCTTCCCGTCCGGTAGCTGCTCGATCGCGTGCCCGGCGAGATGGCGGCTGTGTTCGAGCTGGACGAGCCGCCCGTCCAGCCCTTCCAGCGCGGCGGGGTGGTGCCGCACCACCTCGGGCACTGCGTCGGCGGCGGTGAACACATCGGGGAAGCCCAGCACCACCAGCGCTTTCGCGGCGGGAACCGGGACCAGCTCGAGCTCGGCGCGCAACACCGTGACCAGCGTGCTCTCACTGCCGACCAGCAGTTTCGCCGCGTCGGATCCGCGCTCCGGAAGCAGGGAGTCGAGGTTGTATCCCGATACCCGGCGCGGGATGTCGGGATAGGACTTACGGATGTCGTCGGCGTAGCGATCAGCGAGATCGCACAGGGAAGACCGCAGCGGATCGGTGAGGCCCGCCGGCCCGGGACCGACCCACATGCGCGTGCCGTCGTAAGTCAGCACCTCGAGCCTGCGGACCGAATCCACCATCTTCCCGTAGGCCTGCGCGGTGGAACCGCACGAGTTGTTGCCGATCATGCCGCCGATGGTGCAGCTGACGTGTGTCGACGGTTTGGGCCCGACCATGAGGTCGTAGGGACGGAGTTCGTCGTTGAGCACGTCCAGGGCGATACCCGGCTCGACCACCACGGTCCGCGCCTCCGCATCGACGTCGACCACGCGGTGGCAGTACTTGGTCCAATCCAGAACGACCGCGGCATTGCAGCATTGGCCCGCCAGACTGGTGCCTCCGCCCCGGGACAGAACGGGCATATCGTGCGCACTGCACACCGCTATCGCGGCCTGGGCATCCTCGGGCGTTCGGGGGACCACCACGCCGAGCGGCAGTGCCCGGTAGTTGGAGGCGTCGGTGGAATACGCCGCCCGCGATCCCGGGTCGAAGCGCACCTCCCCGGCGACCGCGCGCGTCAGGTCGTCGGCGACGGTATCCAAGGGAAAGCGGGCGCGTTGCCCGCGTCGTAGCTGGTGATCGGATCCTGCCGGCATCGGCGCGCCTCCACTGGTCACATGAGGTTTTCGGCTCTCCTGTCGCGCGGATACCCGCTACGCCCGGGTAATCACCTGCCGATTGGGGTGCGGGCGCGGGGGTACTCGGGCGCTGTTCGCAGTGATCCGGCAACAGGGACAGGAGGCGTCATGACCCGGCAAGTGAGCGATCATGTCGTGGAGCGGCTACGGGAATGGGGGGTCGAACAGGTCTTCGGATATCCCGGCGACGGAATCAACGGGCTCATCGCGGCGTTCGGCCGCGCCGACGGAAAGCCCGCGTTCATTCAGGCGCGTCACGAGGAGATGGCCGCCTTCGAAGCGACCGGGTATGCGAAGTTCAGCGGCCATGTGGGGGTGTGCACCGCGACCTCCGGTCCCGGTGCGATCCACCTGCTGAACGGGCTGTACGACGCCAAACTGGACCATGTGCCCGTGGTGGCGATCGTCGGCCAGACCGCGCGCAGCGCCATGGGCGGCAGTTACCAGCAGGAAGTGGATCTGCAGAGCCTATTCAAGGATGTGGCCTCGGACTATCTGGTCGAGGTCAACGTGTCGAGCCAGCTGCCCAACGCGCTGGACCGCGCCTTCCGCACCGCCGTCACCCGGCGCGCGCCGACCACGGTCATCATCCCCTCCGATCTGCAGGAAGAGAAGTACGAGGCGCCCGAGCACGAATTCAAGCAGGTACCGTCCAGTTCGCCCGGCACCATGTCGACGCCGAGAGTGGTTCCACCCCGCTCCGACATCGAGCGCGCGGCCGAAATCCTCAATGCCGGAACCAGAGTCGCGATCCTGGCCGGACAGGGCGCACGCGGCTGCACCGCGGAACTGACCCGCATCGCGGAGCTGACCGGCGCCGGTGTGGCGAAGGCACTGCTGGGCAAGGACGTGCTCTCCGACGAGCTGCCGTTCGTGACCGGAGCGATCGGCCTGCTGGGCACCCGGCCCAGCTACGAACTGATGCGCGACTGCGACACCCTGCTCATCGTCGGCTCGAATTTCCCCTACGCACAGTTCCTTCCGGACTTCGGACAGGCTCGCGCCGTTCAGATCGACATCGACGGCACCATGATCGGTATGCGTTATCCGACGGAGGTCAACCTGGTCGGCGATGCCAAAGCCACACTGGCCGAACTGATTCCGATGCTCGCACCGAACCCCGACCGAGCCTGGACGATCGACATCCAGGAGAGTGTCGCCCGCTGGTGGCAGACGATCGAGCACCAGTCCTTGCTCGATGCCGAGCCGGTCAACCCGATGCGGGTGGCCTGGGAGCTGTCGCAGCGTCTGCCCGAGAACGCCATCATCACCTCCGATTCGGGCTCGGCGGCGAACTGGTACGCGCGCTGCCTGCGTTTCAGCGGCCGCATGCGTGGGTCGCTGTCGGGCACGCTGGCGACCATGGGGCCGGGCGTGCCGTACGCGATCGGCGCCAAATTCGCCTGCCCCGACCGTCCGGTCATCGCCCTGGTCGGCGACGGGGCGATGCAGATGAACGGCCTCGCCGAACTGCTGACCGTCGAGCGGTATCAGGATCGATGGGAGGACCCGCGACTGATCGTGTGCGTGCTCCACAACAACGACCTGAACCAGGTCACCTGGGAACTGCGAGCCATGGGTGGCGAGCCGAAATTCGAAGAGTCGCAGACACTTCCGGACGTCTCCTACGCCGACGTCGCGCGCTGCATGGGCCTGGCCGCGATCGCGGTCGACCGTCCCGACGCGGTCGGTCCCGCCTGGGAATCCGCGCTGTCCGCCGATCGGCCCATGCTCCTCGACTTCCACACGGACCCGGAGGTGCCGCCCATTCCGCCGCACGCTACCTGGGAGCAGCTCAAGGACACCGCGGAGGCCATCCTGCGCGGCGATCCCGGCGGCTGGCACCTCATCGTCCAAGGTGCGAAGACCAAGGCCCAGGAGATGCGGCCGGCCCGCCACTGACCGGCCCGACACCGCGGGAAAACGCGCTATTTCTTCGGTACGAGGATGCCGGTCAGGTCGGCGTCCCGGATCGGGGTGTCCGGGTTGCGCTGGGCCCGGCACATGAGTGTGATGGCCGCGATGGATGCGTCGACGGTGTCGGGATCCGCCGTCGGTGTCACCTTCGTGTCGTGCTCGAGGTATTTGCGGACGGTGACCCGCTGCTTGCTCTGGTCCTGTGCCATGAATTCGCTGCACGGGGTGTTGCCGCCCTTGTTGACGGCCTCTTTCGCCTGCTCGCAGGCCCCGAGG
>NZ_JBHZAL010000073.1:0-10666 GCF_042754245.1 Nocardia sp. NPDC059228
TTTGCACACCTCCTCGATCGAGAACTTCTCACCGAGTAGCTTCTCGCCCTCACGGAGCTTGCGGATGATCTGCTCGGGGGTGTGTCGTCGTCGCGCCATGTCGTGAACCGTCCTCCTGCACCCATTCTGGTGCATCAGAACTCTCACAACCGCTGGACCTGCTCAAAGGGCTCCAGTCAGAAGCGCTGCGCGGCTGTTCGACGCTGAAGCGATGGAAGCGGCCGACGTCTACAAAGGTCCGCGAGATCGTGATGATCTACTTGACCAACACGCCGACTTGTATCGGATTGCAGCCGACCTGGACGAATGCGTACTAGTGAAACTCGACTGAAACAGGGATCACCTCAGACGTCCGGAACTACCGCGGGTCGCGGTTCGCAGGCGACAGTATCCACGGACCGGATACTCGTTTCGTGGATGAGGCCAACGAGAAGGAACCGGGCGGTGTTTTGAAAGTAGTTCGTGCGGAGGGGTATGTCTTCTCAGGGTATGCACCGAGTGCCGTGTAGGTCTCTCGGACGATCCGCCACCAGGGCCGCGTTCCTACCCTTGATCCATGGTGGACGAGCAAGCGCCGGTGCCACGGCTGGTGGAGTTGGATGTATTGCGTGGATTCGCGCTCGGCGGAATCCTGCTGGTGAACATTATCGTCATGTCGGGCCCATGGGCGTTTCCGGACGGCGTGCTGTTGCCGGTACTGGAAGCGTTGTTCCACAACAAGTTCTACGTCCTGTTCTCGTTCCTGTTCGGCTATTCGCTGACCATGCAGTTCCGCGCGGCGGAACGGGCGGGGGTGAGTGGGCGGGCCCGTACCGTGCGACGTTGTCTGGCACTCATGGCGCTCGGTGCGGTGCACGCGGTGTTCTTCTTCATCGGTGACGTCCTGTTCGGATACGGTGCGATCGGCCTGATCCTGTTGCTGCTGAGTGGATTGCGCCCGCGCGCCGCGGTGTGGGCGGCTGGCGGATTGCTCGGGTTCGCCGCTGTCGCCATGACCGTGATGATCCTGCTGACCGACGTCGAAGGCGGTTCGACCGATCCCTCCGAACACACGCGGGATTTGGATGCCATGCGGGCGGGCTGGGGTGAGGCCGCGGCGTGGCGCTGGGAGCAGTTCAGCGGGAACATGCCGCAATACCTGGTGTTCGGTGTGGTCGCGGTGCTGCCGTTGTTTCTGCTCGGCCTGGCCGCGGGCAAGATCCGCCTGTTGGAAGATCCGGCGCGGTATCTCGGGTGGTTGCCGCGGGTGCAGTTGATCGGATTCGGTGTGGGAGCGCCGGTTTCGATCCTGGGTGCGCTGTTCCACTGGCCCCTGCTGGCCGGTCCGAGTCTGCTCACCGCGCCCCTGCTGTCCGCCGCGTACGCCGCCACGCTCTTGCGCGTGCTGCACGCCCGTCCTCGCGTGGCGGAGATCTTCGCGCCGGCCGGGAAGATCGCCGGCACCACCTATATCAGCCAGTCCGTGATCACGTCATTGATCTTCACCGGCTACGGGTTCGCGCTCGCCGGACGCCTGAACGATTGGGCGATCGGGGCCATCGCGCTCGCCATCTACGCCACCCAGCTCTACCTGGCCCGGATCTATGTACGACGGCATCGCTACGGTCCCATCGAATGGCTGCTGCGTGCGGTCACCTATGGCCCCAGGCAGTTCCGCCGCGCGCCCACTGCTGTCGCTCCATGACCCTCGCCGAGCGCTTTCCCTGCGGCATACGCCCGGCCATTGGTGGAATGTCGCCGATCGCCACCCTGGTCGAACGCTCCCCCTGGTTCCCCATGCTGGTCGCGTTGCCCGAAGGGCACCGCGCCGACCTGGTCGCGGCCGCACTCGCCGCCAGGATCGGCACCTTGCCGATCGCATTGCGGCGCACCCTGACCTGGGACCAAGGCATCGAGATGACCGAACACACCGTGTTCACCATCGCTACCGGCGTCCCGGTCTATTTCTGCGAGCCGAAAAGCCCTTGGCAGCGCGGCAGCAACGAAAACACCAATGGCCTGCTCCGTCAATACCTTCCCCGACACGTCGATCTGCGCACCTACAGTCAGTCCGAGCTCGATGCCATCGCCGACGAGCTCAACGGACGCCCTCGACAAACCCTCGGATTCCGCACACCATCAGAAGCACTCGACGAGGTGTGGCGATGACCGCCTGAGACCGCACCGCATACCGCACTGACCGAACCGGCCAGCGCGCGGCGACGTCGGCCGGAACCTGTTGCGCCACAGAACGTCCCCTACTGCCAATGACCGCTACACGCCCGGCAGAAAGAAGCGGTTAGCGTCATCGAACACGCCGATCTGCCCGTTGGCATCCATCGGGACCGGCATGAGGCCTCCGATTGAAGACACCAGCCACGCCACGACCAGCTCGATGGCCGAGTCCAGGTCACCCTGTCCATGTCCTCGCTGACAGGCGCGCCATCCTCCGCCCGGGAGTGCGGTCACCACTTGCCGTGCCATTTCGGCCGGTGACGACCTCGTGCTCCGGCTGACCACCCTCGCCTACCTCGCCCGCTTCTCCGCGGTATCGCGCATCCACACCAAATCCGATCTGCGCCTGTACTTCTACTGGTGCACCGACCAGCAGATCACCCCGCTCGCGGCCGCGCGGACCGAGGTCGAACGGTACATGCGGTGGATGCAGGAGGTCCGCCGCTTCAAACCCGCCACCGTCGCCCGCCGCCTGGCCGTCGTCGCAGGCTTCTACCGCACCTGCGTTATCGACGGCGTCTTGGACCGCTCACCCGCCGAGTACGTCCGCCGGCCGCGGGTATCGAACGAGTCACCGACACTGGGACTTTCACACCTGCAGTTCGAGGCACTGCTGTGCGCCGCCCGCGACTCGGACAACCCGCCGGACTTCGCCCTGGTCACCATGCTCGGGCTGCTCGGCCTGCGGATCAGCGAAGCCTGCGCCTGCAACGTCGACGACCTCGGCGAGGAACACGGCCACCGCGTCCTGCGCACCATCAGCAAAGGCACGAAGATCGCGCTCGTGCCGCTACCTCCCGCGGTCGGCCGATCCATCGACCGTGCCGTTGAGATCCGGGTTCGCGGCCCGATCCTGCTGAACTTGCGTGGCCGGCGCATGGACCGTCATTGCGCGATCCGGCGTCTGCGGCGCCTGGCCGAACGCTCGGTGGTGCGGTTACCGAAATTGCATCCGCACACGTTGCGCCACACCTTCGTCACCACGATGCTCGACGCCGGAGTGGATCTGCGCGATGTCCAGATCGCCGACCGCCACGCCGATCCGCGCACCACGATGCGCTACGACCGGGCCCGCACCAACCTCGATCGGCATCCGAACTACATCCTGGCGGCCTACATGGCCTCAGCCACATGACATCTCAATCATCCGCACATGCCGATGACCGAGTGCCCGCAGCAGGTCATCTGGACCGGTGCGGAAGCATGCTGACTAAACAGTCAGTATGCTTTCTCAGTCGGGGGAACAGGTCTTTGCTTCCAGCGGCACTGAATCCGGTCTCGTTCGGCACCTGCACCGCGCCCGGCCCGGCACCCTCCCGCGGCTGCCGAATCACACACTGAAAGAGGAACGACCATGCTCAACCCCGCTGTGCCGGGTTTCTATCCCGACCCCAGCATCTGCCGCGCGGGACAGACCTACTACCTGGCCTGTTCATCGTTCGAGTACTTCCCGGGCGTGCCCCTGTTCTCGAGCACCGACGCCGAGCACTGGACCCCGATCGGGCACGTGGCCACCCGCCCCGGCCAACTCGCCCTCGAAGACGTGCCCACCGCCGGCGGCGTCTGGGCGCCGACCATCCGCTTCCACGACGACCGCTTCTGGCTCGTGGTCGCCGACGCCTTCGGCCGCGGGCCGCTGCTGTTCACCGCCGACCGCGCGGAAGGGCCGTGGAGCGACGGGATCGAGCTCCACGGCGTGGAAGGCATCGACCACGACATCGCCTGGGACGCGGACGGCACCTGCTACATCACCTTTTCCGGACTCGTCCTCGAAGGCGAACAATCCGGCACACACCACGGAATTCAACAAGTGCGGATGGACACCACCACCGGCCACGCGCTCGAACAACCCCGTGCACTGTGGTCGGGTACCGGCCTGAAATTCCCCGAAGCCCCACACCTCTACGACGTCGACGGGACCTGGTACCTGCTGATCGCCGAGGGCGGCACCGAACGCGGCCACAGCATCAGCATCGCCCGCGCCGACCACCCCGAAGGCCCGTTCCACGGCTGCCCAGCCAACCCGATCTACAGCCACCGCAGCACCAACCATCCCGTCCAGAACACCGGCCACGCGGACCTGGTCCGCACCGACGACGGTTGGCGTGTCGTCTTCCTCGGCACCCGCCCCACCGGTCTGACCCAGGCTTTCGCAGTGATGGGCCGCGAGAGCTTCCAGTCGACCCTGCACTGGGTCGACGGGTGGCCGGTGATCGACCCGATCACACTGACCCCGGACCTTCCCGGCACCAAGGTCCACACCGACTTCGACGAACCCCTGGGCGTCGAGTGGGTGTCGGTGCGCGATGCGGAACGCGACTGGGCCTCACTCGACACCCGCCCCGGGTGGCTGGTGCTGCAGGGCTCGACCCCCGACACCCCCGGCCCGGCGATGGACGATCCTCGCCCGCATTTCCTCGGCCGGCGCCAGCAGCACGTCCGCTCCCGCTACGCCGCATCGATCGACGCAGCCGAGGGCATCGGCGGCCTGAGCATCCGCTACGACGAACTCCACCACTACGACATCGAAATCCAGCCCGACCACGACACCGGCGACTACCTCGTGCGGGCACGGGTACGCCTGGCCCAGGTCGAACAGACATGGGAACGGCGAGTGCCGCCAGGCCCGACCGTCCTGTGGATCACCACCACCCCGGTCCTCGCCAACGGATTCGACCCCCACGCGCTGTCCTGCGACACCGTCGGCTTCGGATACGGACAAGGCCCCGACACCACCGAAATCGCCGCCATGGACGGGCGCTACCTCACAGCCGACACCGCAGCCGCCTTCACCGGACGCGTCGCCGGCATCTACGCCGCGACCGGAACAGTCGCGTTCGACTGGTTCACCTACGAAGGCGAACATCGCTGACCCGCAAGGTCAGTGGCCAAGCCTTGCACATCGATCGATGGACCGATGACCCACAGCGCACTGGCGATCACACCAATGACGACGGCGAGCAAACGCACGCTACTGCCACATACCGCGCTGACCGAACCGGCCAACGCGGCACCTCGGAAGATCAACGAGCCGCAGGCAGCCCAGGCGGCTGACCAACCGCCTGCAGTGCAGGCTATTGCCGAATGCAGTGCGTTTCGATGGTGGTTACCCGGTCTGCTCCGCAACATGTTGTGCTCGATTTGGATTGGACCCGTGCGGGGTCGTCGCGGTCATGGTGCCGACTCATGCCCCGCGCGATGTACTCGACGACCAGCCGTTACGCCGGAACTAGCGCCGAGGAGCGGCGCGCGCTGCGCCGGCGTGCCCTGCTAGACGCGGCGCTCGACGTCGTCGGCGAGCACGGGGTGGCCGGACTGACCATGCGGGGCGTCACCTCGCGGGCCGGACTCAACGACCGCTACTTCTACGAAAACTTCACCGACTGCGACCAGTTGGCCACCGACCTGTTCGACGACCAGCTAGCCGCCGCCATGGAGGCGGTCACCACCGCCATCGCTTCCTCCCCGGAGGACCCCGAGGCCCGGATCCGGGCCGTGGTCACCGCAGCGGTCGCCTTCGCCGCCGACGATCCTCGGCGCGGGCGGCTGGTCACCGAATCCCAAGTCACCGAAGGACTTCGGGGGCGGCGATCACAATTCGTCCACCGACTGGTGGACGTGATGCACGCTCAGGTCGCCGAACTCGTCGGCACCGACGCTGTCACCACCACCACCGCGCGCCTGTCCTTGCTGACCGTCGCCGACGGCGAGCTCGACTTGCTGATCCACTGGCTCCGCAGCGAACTCGACCCCACCATCGACCGCGCAGCGCTGACCGAATTCCTCATCACCACACTGCGATCCGTCGTCTCGGACCTCGCGCGCGCCTCCGTACCCGAGCGGCAGTGACCAAACCCAATCAGCCAGGATGACCCCACCCCGGCCTCGCAACCACACGGAGCGCACCGCACTGCTCAGAACGGGCCGAGCGCGCTCCCTCCGAACGCACTATTCTGCCGCTGATCGCTCGCCCGAACTCGCCGTTTGAGCCCGCCATCGTTTTCCGAACGGGGATTTCGGGCCTGGTTGAGGAGCCCAAGAAGACGGGCCCCTTGAACAGGGGCCCGACGTTTACCCCACGGCCCGCGCGGGATCGGGACCGGCACACGTTGCTCGGCCCGGGTGACCCTCGGACGCGGTCGCTTTGTCACCGGAGCGGTCGGTAGCTGCGGTGAAGCTACCTTCCGGAGACAGTCGATGGCAGGGCCAGGATTGTCGCAAGGACCGGTCCCGGGTTGTTCGCGTCCTCGAGCTCAACCGGTGACTCCAGGGCGTAGAGGCTGTTCGCCGGCGGGAACTCCGCGATCGTTGGAGCGAGCAGGAGGAAGGATCCAGACACCTTGTTGCGCAAGGTGATTCCGGGCAACAGGTCGGGCATGGTCACGGCGACGTTGATCCTGAGGTCATGCTTTGCCGGACGCGGCGAGCCTGGACACAGCGCGGTGAGTGTCGACTCCCGCAAGGTAAGGCCACCGGCCGAGCCCAGGCGGATCGAGACGGCCCCCACGCCCGCACCCTTGCCGTCGACATCGAATTGCCCCACCGTCAGGAGAAGCTGCGACCGGGTGCCGTTCTGGTATTCGACCATCGGCGCGGCGGCGACCGCCTCATCCCAGGCCCCTTGAAACAACACCGGGTATTGCTGGTCCCCGACGAGCACTCGGGCATCGGCCGCCCTCATGGCGTACTGGAAAATCGCCTGCGACATCATGTCCGCGCCCCTTCCATATGTGTTCCCGGATGCTCCACGGCAGGCCGCCGGCCCGCGTGATCGAATCGTTCCGATCAGCGGTACTGGTCGCCACGAACCTGACCGGCGCAAACCTGGGATTCGCGGACCGATTCCGGAGCCGTCCACCAGGACCCCGGCCAGAGGATCCGACGTGAGAATGCGGTGCGATAACTGCGCCCGGATCCCCGCCACGTTCCACGATCAGCTCACCCCCACCCCACACTAGTGACATCCTGTGCCGGAAAGGCCCGAATACCGGGCAGATGGCACGAATCGAGAGTGCCCAGGCACGGAAAGTCATCGATATCTACGAATTAGCTGCGTGATCGAGATTGTCATGCAGGATGCCGGACAGAACCGGCCCGTCCGGTCGGTGAACCTTTCGCCCGCGTCCTGCAGGTTGGCGATGCCTCCGCCTTCGGCAGCGCCGCGCGATGCCGTCGCGGCCGATCACGTCCTACACAACGCGCTCAGCCGCGACATCAACGAACACGCCAGCGGCTGGCCGCATATCCGCACCATCCCGAGTTGGCGCGGACCGACTCGAGTAACTGGACGACCCTCGGCTTCGCGTTCGAGCCCCGACGCCCGCCCACTAAACTTCCGATGATGGAGCGACACCGAGAGGCCGCACGAAGTCGTGGCGGAGATGATCACCGGTCGCCGTTTGACCGGTTCGTCGGGCAGGCCGCGTTGCGAGTGAGTCAGGCTCCGTTCTTCTTCATCTGTGCCGGGATCGTCGTGGCGTGGCTGATCAGCTTGCCATGGTGGACGGACCTCAAGACCTGGCAAGTTGGCATTCATACCATTGCGAGCGTTTTCACGCTGCTGTTGGTGGTGCTGCTCGAGAACGCCAGCCGCCGCGCAAGCGAGGCCGCGCAAGAGAAGCTCAATGTCATCGCCGAGGCGCTGGCCTCGCTGCTCGCGTCATCGGCATTCAACGATCCCGAGCTTCGAACGGCCGCGGATCGGCTACGGGAAGCTGTTGGACTCGAAGAGCGCCACTGAGATGTGGTTGTACGGGGAGTCATCAGCAGCCAAATCCTGCCGACCATCCGGATCGGTCCACCGTGCGCCCAGCTAGCTAGCTGCGACCGCCACGGGTGTGCGAGCAGTGCTTGCCAGGCCAAATCCCATGGGAACAGGTGGATGTAGTCAGCCCCCGTGCCGGGTTCATGTTGCTTGTACACGTCATCACCGAACAAAACCGTTATGCCCCAGTCAGATAGATCGCGGATGGCATTCTGAAGCGCGGGAAAGCTGATCTGCGCCCAATTCGAGAACGGCATGGCCACCACGGGCAGTCGATTCCCGACCGCTTCGACCAGCAGGCCGAGCGGCAGGGTATCGGAGATACCGGCGGCCCACTTGGCCAGAGAGTTACAGGTAAGCGGGGCAACTATCATCGCGTCTGCCGTAGGCAGGATATCCGGGGCATCGGGCTCCTTATACAGACTGCGCACCGGGTGCCCCGTCTTCGCCGCCAGGGCGTCAGTGTCGATGAACCGGCGGCCATCCGGGGAAGCGATAACGCACACCTCCCACCCGTCGGCCTGAGCGAGATCCACCAGCTTGCCGATGTCGCGGGCAGCGGGTGAACCGGTGACGATGGCGTAGAGAACGGGTGCCCGGTGATCGTTCATGGCTCCCGGTGTTTTCACCTACGTACCCCGCACCGGCCGCGGCACGAACCAGAACACCAATCGCCTACTGCGCCAATACCTGCCGAAGAATGCCGACCTGCGCCGCTGGAGCCAAAGCGACCTCGACACCATCGCCCACGAACTCAACCACCGCCCCCGCAAGATCCACGGCTACCGCAGTCCTGCCGAGGTCTACGCTGACCACCTGAACAGCGGTGACGCACTGACCGTTTGAGCCCGCCATGGTGGACCGAACGCCTCTGCCGAGCGACTCGACAGTCACACTGCAAGGCGTGCTTGGAAACCCGTTTGTTTGAAGTGAGCGAGTCGCCGGCCTGCAGTTCCTTGGCCGCCGCCGCGAACGGGCCTGGTGACCACGCTCGACCGGTCGGCCGTTCCCTGGAGTACCTGATCGAGCTGTCCAAGACCAGTTGGTCCTTCGGCCGGTCCCGCGCCTTCGATACACGTGCCGTCAGGTCAACGGGGACCCTGCCCGGGGCTGCGGCGAGCTTCGAGCGCATCCAGGATCAGATCCAGGCCGTAGGTGAACTCGCCCGTATGGTCATAGCCCGGTCGCAGGGCGTGATCGGTGATCAGCTCGCGCAGGTGCGGGTACCGATCCGCGGGCAGGCGCTCGAGGATGTCGCTCGCCACGTCCTCGAGATCGGCAGGGGTCGCGGCGGGCAGATTCGCTTCCTGCAGAACGTAACCGCCGATGTAGCTGTCGATGACGGAGACGGCATGCGAGGCGTCGGCGAGAGTGAACCCGGCCGCTTTCAGCACTCCGAGCACCGCATCGTGGTGATGCAGCGTGGCGGGACCGGGATTGCGGCGGGAGTCCATCAGCCCCAGCGCCCAGCGGTGCTGCGACAACACCTGCCGGGCGGAATGGGCGCGCACCCGAATCGCGTCCCGCCAGTCCACGCAGCCGGGATCCGGTAGGTCGATCGCCGCGAACACCGCATCCACCACACCATCGAGGATGGCCTCCTTGTTCGGCACGTGGTGATACAGCGACATCGCCTCCACCCCGAGTTCCTGGGCCACCCGCCGCATCGAGATCGATTCCGCGCCACCGCGATCCGCGACCCGGATGGCGGCATCCAGCACCCGTTCCCGGCTGAGCGGTTGCGATCCTCGTGGCACGGCGGCTCCCGGTTCGAAGGGTATTGACAGGCTTACGCCCGTAAGCCTACCTTACAGCTGTAAGTCAACCTTACGCCCGTAAGAGAAGGAGACCTCGATGCCGATGCCGAAATGGTGGGGGCACGTCAACAAGCGGCTGTTCAACCCGCGCGCGATCGCGAACGGGAAGTGGCCGGTGCTGACGCACATCGGCCGCACCTCGGGCACGACCTACCGCACCCCGCTCGACGCCCATCCCGTCCCGGGAGGGTATCTATTCGTGCTGGTCTACGGCTCGCGCGCGGACTGGGTGCGCAATGTCCTGGCGGCCGGCGGCGCATCCCTGCAGATCGGCGGCCGGGACGTGGAACTCGCCGCCCCGCGTATCGTCGGAGAGAGCGAGGCCTTCCAGGCGCTGCCCGCAGATGCCGCCCGCCCGCCAAAGCTGTTCCGCATCACCGAATTCCTGCGCATGGACCTCGGCAACGCGGTGACCTTCAAATCCGAATCCGCTCACTGATCCGCCAACCCGGCAGCGCGGGATCGACCTTCACCTGCTCGGCCATGTACGCCACCGCGGCGGCCGGTAGGTCATCCGGCCCTGCAGGGAACCGGCCATCGAGCTCGAAGAATTTCAGCGACAGGCTGAACCCGCGTCGCGTCGCGCCCGACTTGTTGCCCACTAACCGCCAATCCTCACCGACCACCGTCCACGACCCGATCCGATCCTCGGTCGGCCACCCCTGACGCACGCCCGGCACAGTAGACGAATCACGCTGAGCGCGAAGCCACCTTGGGCGGGGGCCAGCTTCAGGATTCCTGCCGCGGCTAGATGCCGTAGCGAGCGACGATGACGTTGAATCCCACCGGGTTTGGTGCTCACCTCCTTTCTTGAGGAGGATGGGCAGACCATGCCATCGAAGTACGACGAAGCGACCAAGGCCAAGGCTGT
>NZ_JBHZAL010000074.1:0-9369 GCF_042754245.1 Nocardia sp. NPDC059228
CTCTCCTGGACCGGCAAGGTGTTCTGGTCCAGACGCACCTGGGAGTCCACGATCCTCGAGCAGGTGCCGTTCGAGCGGATCGTGTGGCGTTCCAAGGGCGCCAAGGGCTATATCGACGGTGCGGTCAGCTTCCACGAGATCACCCCGGACCTCACCCGCATCCTCGTCGTGCTCGAATACCACCCCGGGGGAGTATTCGAGAAGACCGCCAATCTGTGGCGCGCGGCACGGCCGCCGCTGCCGGCTGGAACTCAAGCACTTCCAGCGGCACGTCATGACCGAGGCTGTGCTGCACAGTGACGACATCGTGGGCTGGCACGGCGAGATCCACGACAGCCAGGTCGTCGAAGACGACGAAACCGCACGGCGCAGGGAGACCGAAGACGATCGTGGCGAGGAACAGACGCAAGAGACCGAGGCAGAGGAGGCCGAGCACGACGAGGAAGAAGAGGCCGACGAGCACGACGAGGAAGAAGAGGCCGACGAGCAGGACGACGATCAGCGCGCCACCGAGGAGGAACAACAACAGTCGCCTCGCCGCCGAACAGCCGCCCGCAAGAGCCCAGTGACCCGCCGGTCGCGTGAGAGTGAAGGAGCAAACAGATGACAATCCAACCCTCAGGAGGCGGCGGCGCAAGCGGCACGTTGGCGCGGCCGAACTCTTCCAGCCTGGCTGATGTCGTCGACACCATCCTCGACAAAGGCCTGGTCATCGACGCGTTTGCCCGCGTGTCGCTGGTCGGCATCGAACTGGTGACCATCGACGCGCGCGTCGTGGTGGCCAGCGTCGACACGTATCTGCGTTTCGCCGAAGCGGTCAACCGGCTCGAGATCTCGAGCAGCGAGCCCAAGGGCCTGACCGACATCGTCGGCGACGTCACCGAAGGCGCCGCCAAACACAAAACCCAGGGAGCACTCGAGGCGGCCGGGCAGAAGGTCGCCGACTTCCTCGGCGATGTGCAACAGAAGCGTCAAACAGTGCACAGGCCCTCCACACGTGAGGACCGATAATGGCTGCCGAATCAACAGCGGTGTATGTCTACGGCATCGTGCCCGCCGACGTCGAGACCGAACCACACGCCACCGGTGTCGGCGATCCACCCAGTGAAGTCACGGTGGTGCGGCACGGCGAAATCGCCGCGCTGGTCAGCACACTCGAGTCCGACCGGCCACTGGGCACGCCCGCAGACCTCAGAGCCCACGAGGAACTGCTGGACGGATCGGCCGCAGTCTGTCCGGTGTTGCCGCTGCGGTTCGGTGCGGTCATGACCGACACCGACGCGGTGGAAAGCGAACTGCTCGCCGCGAACGAGGACCAATTCCGCGCCGCCCTCGAGGAACTCGAGGGCCGGGTCCAGTTCGTGATCAGAGGACGCTACATCGAAGATGCGATCTTGCGGGAACTCCTCGACGAGAACGCCCAGGCCGCGCAACTGAAAGACGAGATCCGCGGCAAATCCGAGGACGCCACCCGCAATGCGCGAATCATGTTGGGCGAGCTGATCAACGACGCCATCGAGACCAAGCGAGCGCAGGACACCCTAAAGGTGGTCTCCGAACTCGAGAAACTCGACGCACTGGTCAACCAGCGCGAACCCAGCCACGACGAGGACGCCGTCCACCTAGCGGTACTGGTCGAATCGGCCCGGCGAAAAGAGCTGGAGGAAACGGTGCGCCAACTCATCGCGGACTGGGACGGCCGGGTGGAGCTGAACTTGCTCGGACCGATGGCGGCCTACGACTTCGTCACCAAGCCAGCCCCCACAGGGTGACGCCGTCCGAAAACGACCTTCACCCTCCCCGTCCGATCGGGTGCGCCAGGCTGCGCCCGATGGGCTCGATCTCGGGGTGCAGGCCTCGGGAATCGGCCAAGGTCACTATGCCGGTGACACGCTGAAGACGTCAGCGGGACACCACAGAATCGAGAAGTTCATGCGTGAGATCGAGCGCAGCGTCCACGACGCTCCGTACCGGATTCGATGGTCTCCGGCTCAGCAGCAGTTCGTCGCCCGCACCGACCACTACCCTGGCCTCAGCTACGAAGCCGACTGGCCCGCCGCCGCGGTCCGGGGCCTGCAAGACAAGATCCGCCGACGCCTTGTCGCGCAGAGCAACTGACATCCGATCATCTGTTGGTGCCAAGGTTTAGGGTCTTGCTTATGACCGACCAAGATGATGCGTCGGCGGTTTCGGAGCTGGTGGCCGAACATCGGATGGCCGGCGAAGTCGCGATCGTGACGGTACGTGGTGAGGTCGACAGCGCTACCGGCGGGCAGCTCGAGCAGGCGGTTCGTACCTGCCTGGCCCGCACTCGTGGCGGGTTCTGCGTCCTGGATCTGACCGACGTGCGTTTCCTGGGCGGCCATGGCCTCGCGGCTCTTCTCAAGGTCAGTCGCAGTGCCGAACACCTGCAGCAGCCGTTGCGTATCGTCGTCGACAGCCACCGGCCGGTGGTTCATCCGATCGAAATCACCGGTCTGGAAGAGTTTCTCGCGCTCTACCACAGCGTCGAAGAAGCCCTGCGCGCCTGAGACGGCGACACAATCCACCTGACATGTGTTGGTGGGTGTCGCCTGCCCCCGGCGTGCGCATCGAGAGCGCGCAGATCCTGGGCAGGCTGGGCGGGCAACCGGAGTTCTCGGCACGAGGGCGAGTCCTGGTGGGCTAGAAGGCCGTGGACGTCGGGCCAGGCTTGCAGCGTCGCGGGAGTACCAGTGCCCGTCCCATTCCCGCCCCGCATCGCAGGCGGCGTGGAAGTCCTCGTCGTCGGGCGGCTCGGGAAAGTACGCGCTCGCTACCGGCCTGTCGCTGTGGAAGTAGAAACGCGCGATCTCGGGATCGCGGTCATAGACCCAGTGGATCCACGCCGGGACCGCCGGCGTCGACAGCATCCGTTCAGCAAACCGGCTGCACGGAGTCAAACTGCCCGGTTCTCGTCGCGTGGCCTTCTGGACCCCGGCTACCGCAGCGATCCACGGTCACCGCTTGCGCCCTCAATTTCAAAGCGAACGACTATAGACAGCCATGGTGCGCCCGGAGTGGTGCGACATTTCTGCGACACAATCACCACTGCCCTGGAAACCGCCACCACGATCGCCGCCGCTTGCATGTCGATGTCCTGGGCGGCCTGGGTCCGAAGCCGTTGGCCGCAGTGTTTCGGTTCGTTTCGATTCCCTGCTAATCCGGTTGTCGGCAAACTTTCCGCGTACGCTTGTGTGCTGGATCGATGACGAACGAAGGCGTTGCTGTTCGGCGGTAACCAACCGACAGAGGAGAACGGGTATGGACCAGCAGCAGTTCATCGCCACTCGGCGGGAGTTCGACGAGATCGATACCGACCGCGACGGTTTCATCACCTTCGATGACGCTCTCGTGTGGGGTATGGCCCAGGAGCCGGAAGTGCGGGACATCGTCGGGCGCCGTATCAAGCAAGACCGCATCTGGGCCGAAGGGCAGGTTTCCTTCGAGGAGTTCCTGCGCTACAAGCAGCTGACCGACCACTGATAGCCCTCGTGTGAAACGCCCTGCAGCTGCAGTGACCGTTGTCGGTCAACATCCCTGAAGGGTCTAGCGTGTGTCGCTATGGCGGGCAGGGACATTGTGGTGAGGGTGGGTCAGGACGACTGGCTCACGCTCAACGATGCCGCCGAGTGCACGGGGATGGGCGTTAGGCCTATTTCTCTTGGGGAGGACGCGGGGCGCGGACTGGACGAAAATTCAACAAGGTTCGGCATATGCGCTGATCAGCACTGTGGGCCTCCCGGAAGACTCCCACGGTCACCCGGCGTAGGGGTCGAGGTTGCGGTGGGCGTGGTCGTCGACCGCCTCGGCGGGCCGCAGCCAGCGGACCGGGACACGCAGGGGCTCGATCTCGGGTAGGCCCACGGGTCGGTCCTGGTCGTCCACCAGCCGTCCGCGCACACGGTATTCGCCGTGAGGCAGGCCCAGCGTGGTGAGCGCAGTGACCTGTTCGTCGGTCAGGACGACCTCGATGCTCGGGCCTTCGGTGAGCGGTCGCCCTTCCGCGATGGCCGGGGTGCTGGTCGAGTCCACTGCGGTGACGGTGAGCCGGAAACGAGTACCGCTCATCCACCACCACGCCGAGGCCGGCGTGCCGGGTTGGTCACGGTCGAGTTCGCGCCCTTGGGAAAGCCTGTGCGGAATCAGCACCGCATAGGTTTGCCCGACCACGACGTCGCGGGCCCGCATGAATTCAGCCTGCGCTTCCGCATCGGTGCTGGTCAAGCCATTGTCGTTGTCTTCGCGCGGCCACTACCGGGGCTCCGAGCAGGCCGAAGCATTCTGGCGGGACTGCCCCCTCGTCCTCGGGTGGCAGCGCTCTCTTCATTGTCGAGCGGCGAACGACGCAGGGTATTTGTCATTCGTTCGACTGTGGTCCGCCCTGTACGTTTGTCTCGAGCTGTGACTCCAGCATTATGATGTTATCTTTCGCCGCCAGTCTCTCCTTCTTCAGCTTGTGTATCGCAAGGTCATCGATGTCACTGCGGCCTACTTTCTGTTCGATTTCCCTTTCGAGTCCTGCCAACAATTCCCGCAAAGACTCCAACCGGTTATGCAATTTCTGTTGCTGCTCAGGATTCCGCGACGTCATGGCCGTTACCCCTTCCTGCCTATGCCCTGCCGACTGACGCGCCTGACATGATCCACCTCCTCGGAACTGCGGCAATACCCAACACGGCGGTCTGAACTCACCCGGACAGGTCACAGGTGTATCTCATGGGCGAGCCGGCTACCCAATCGTCGCGGTTGAAGACCAGCATGCCCAGCCCGCGCCACGCGGCACCGGCGACACATGCTGTGGCGACCCCAGGCGGGGCCCGGCACAGGAACCGGACAAGGACCTGATCCCAATGCCGAATTCATTCCTGGCCGCTGGTGCACCGGCGATAGCCGTGTGGCGCGGGTCGCCCACTGGCAAGTCTCCTTCGAGGAGTTCCTGCGCTACAAGAAGTTGACCGACCACTCATAGATATGGCGAGCAGGGACATCGTGGTGACGGTGAGCGAAGACGACTGGCTCACGGTGGACGATGTCGCCGAGTGAGCGGGGATGGGGATGAGCGTGGCGTCCTACGTCTGCTGGGGAGTGCGACTTCTGGCGATGCAGGCCCGCCCCGGCGGCGCGAAACAGGACAGCCGAGCCGCTGTCCCGAGGAAGCGACCACGCGTGTCCGGGCTCAGCGAGGAATCGGAGACGGCCGCGTGGACGCAATCCTTCGCCCAGCGCTTGTCGTCTCGCGGGGACCGGCATCCCCCGACACTGAGCCGTGGGTGTAGCGGTGGGGATGTGTGTCGCGGCGTGGCGGGGGTCCGGTGCACAGTCGCGCACCTACGATGATCGGTGGTCATCCGGCAATGGCCACGGCCATGGTCGGGTACCTGCTGGTTGAGATATGACACCCCGCCCGGTGCTGCCTCCGTCCGCAGGCCGGGCGGGGCCACATCCCGGCGGCGCGGCACCGCGGATTCAGATGCGTTCACAGACCCGGTTGCCCAGTGGGTGATCTTGCCCTGATGCGAGCAAAGGTTCCGATTGATGACCCATTCCGCTCGACTGGCTGTGACCGGCGTTACTCTGATCGCAGGTCAGCGAAACAACTACCTCCCGGGTTCGCTGACCTGCCATGTGCGGCTCCCGATGGCCGCGATCCGCACCATGGTCCAGTGCCGCCAGGGCTGTCCTGACGGCACTGTCGCGTCACTACCCGGCCCGGCCAGCGTCACGCTCGGGCGATGGGTTCGGCGGATCGATCGTTATTGCTTCACCGGTTCGATCGAGTGGGGAGCGCAGAATGCAAACTGGGCTGCCATGCCGGTTGCGTCCAATATCCGTGTGACGCAGTACGACCCGTCGATGCACATCTTGCAATGGCACCAGTCGGCGAAATCCTGGGCCGCGAGCAGGGCCCGAATCCCGGCCACGCCCAGGAACGTGACCTCTCTCAGATCGACCACCACCGATCCGCCGACGCCGAGACTGCCGATCAGCACCTGCTCGAACGCGGGGGCGGTCACAGCGTCGATCTCGCCGCCAATGGCGCACACGTGGGTGTGGTCGGCGAGGGTCGAGACCGTGATGGACAGCAGGCCGGGGGAGTGGAGGTGATTCATCACCATCACCTAGTTTCGGGCGCGGGCTAAACGCCGTTCGCGGTTGAGCGCCCTGCATCGACCGCGAGTGACCAGGCTGTTCTCTGAACCCGGCTCTAGCGTACCCGCCACCGACACCGGACAAACGGACAATTCGACCGCGGCCCCAGCCTGCGCGTCAGCATCGCTGCTGGTCAAGCCGTTGTGGTTGGTTCTCGGGCGATTACTGCCGCTTTTCAGTCGCGTGGACCACGTGTGTGGGTTCCTGCTCGGCGGCGAGCATGCTCACGACGTCGGCGCCCAGATGTGCGGTGAGGTCGGCGAGGAAGTCCGGGTCGTGGATCCGCAGGACCTTGAGCACTGCCCGGGTGAGGCGGCAGGCGCGCGTGGGCTCGACCTCGAGACGCCACCCGACTTCGGCGATCACGTGGCTGCCGTCGAGCGGGTGGGGCCTGCCGAATGGCTCCATCGACTCCTCCAACAGGCCCGGCAGCTGCTGAGCGTGCTGATGGCGGACCGGTGCCGGTAGAGATCGTGCGCAGGTGGACAGCACCGCCGTGACGGCCTCGCGAGCCTGCTCGCGGGTGTCGAGTTCGGCCGACTGCTGCACGGCCTCGATGATCTCGTCACACTTCATGGTGATTCGACGATGCTGGTTCCCGATCTCGGCTACTGATGATCTCCACTCATCGTACGTGGCCGCGACGACGGTGAACTGCGGCAACCGAACGTCCCCTCCTGCCGAATACCCGCTGACCGAACCGGTTGGAGCGCCACGAGCCGGTCGACCCTCGGATGGGGTAGCCACCGCGATCACTGTTCTTGTTCGGTCGCCAGCTAGGTCGATTCGGCCGCGCGGGTGCGGGTGGCGGTCGGTGTCTCGCCGGTGTGCCTGCGGTAGATGCGTCGGAAGGCTGCCGGATCGGCGTAACCCACCGCGCCCGCGATCACGTCGACGGGTTCGCGGGTGGTCGTGAGTAGGGTGGCCGCTTGCCCGACCCGGAGGCGATGAACGTACTGGGTGGGTGAGACGCCGGCGCGGTCGCGGATGCGGCGGGTCAGGGTGCGCGGAGAAACCGCTGCGACACTGGCCAATTCGTCCAGCGATAGTTGCCGGTGCAGGTTGGCGTGCACGTGCTGTTGCACGGCGCGCAGCACCGGGTCGGTGGCTCGTAGATGCTCGAGCACCATGTAGCGCGACTGTGACATGCGGGCATCGAGCACCAGGTAGTGAGCCACCTGCTCGGCCAGTGCACCGCCGCCGAGGCGGGCGACCAGCGCCAGCAGCAGATCTGTGTGGGCGAAAGCCGCACCGGCGGTGAGTATTGCGCCGCTGTCGACCACCATGCGATCGGAGTGGACGCTGACATCGGGGAAGCGGCGGGCCAACAGCGGCGCCAGCCACCACGTAGTGGTGGCGGCCCGGCCCGATAGCAGCCCCGAGGCCGCGAGCACGAAGACAGCCGAGCAGGAGGCAGCTACCGTAGCGCCGGAATCGGCGGCACGCCGGATGATTTCGACGGCCTGCGTGGTCTGGGGTCGGGTCAGCAGTTCCTCGACACGCGCTTCGCTGGACGCGGACGGCCCCGGCAGCACCAGAATATCGCCGGGTTCGAACTGCGCTGCGCCGAGCGGGGTTTCGGTATCGACGCTGATCAGCCGCCCGCCGCTGGATCGGACCGGCAGCCCATCGAGTGATGCGACGCGCTGCCGCAGCCGCCCGCCCGTGGTGTCACCGGTGATCCCGGCTGCCGTGTCGACGATGTCGATACCGAGGCCGAGTGCACCTTCGAGCACACCGTCGAGCGCGAGGTGGGTAATCATGTGGCGAGACTATACCGAAGAGTGGCGATCTCGCCAATGGCGGTGTGCTGACCTGTTGCGGCAGGGTTTGGGTGTGCAGCAATCTCTCCCGCAGGATTCTCTCGACGACGACCTCGCCGATTTCGCACCCCGGTCGATCACGCTCGACGGAGTAGCCCGCACGGTGTACGTCAGCGGCACCGGACCGGCGGTCATCGTCATGGCGGAAATGCCGGGCATCAGCCCCGATGTGGTCCGGTTCGCCCGCTGGGTGCGCGACGCCGGGCTCACCGTCTACCTGCCGTCACTGTTCGGCCGCGACGGTGCCTACCCGGAGGCCGAGGCCGGCGTGGAAGTCTTCAAACGAGCTTGTGTCAGCGCGGAATTCCGGGCCTTCGGCGCGGGCAAGTCCAGCCCGGTCGCGGTGTGGCTGCGTGCGCTGGCAGCCCTGGCCCATCGCGAATGCGGCGGTCTCGGCGTCGGCGCGCTGGGTATGTGCTTCACCGGGAATTTCGCGCTCACCATGATGCTCGAGCCCGCGATGCTGGCGCCGGTGCTGTGCCAGCCGTCGCTGCCACTGGATGAGCCTGGGGGACTGGAGATTTCGCCCGGTGAGCTCGCGGCCGTGCGGGAGCGACTCGATCGCGATGATCTCGTGGTGCGCGCCTATCGCTTCGAGGGCGACCGCTTCTGCACCGCGCAGCGCTTCGCCGCCTACGCCGCAGCGCTGGGTCCGCGTTTCGAGCCGCGAGTGCTGCCCGCCGACGCGGCGAATCCCTCTCCGCCGCCGTTTTTCTCGCAGATCGTCGGCTGCCCGCACAGTGTGGTCACCGCGCATCTGGTCGATACGGCGGGGGAGCCGACCGCCGCGGCCCGCGACGAGATCCTCGCCTTTCTCGTCGACCGGCTGACTGCGCACGTCCCGTTGCAGTGACAGAGCGTCCACGGCTGGTCCAGCTTCGCGGCCACTTCACGCTGGCCGAACTCTCCGCGGAGATCCGCGGATACGTCCAGTGCAACACAGAGGCCATTCCGATGTGCTCAGGAGCCTCGGGAGGAAGTAGTTCAGGGTTAGTTGAATTCGGCAGTCAGGGAGAGACACTCGGGCTGCCGTCAGACGGCATGACGCAGCACCGATAGCCCACTACCGCGTTGCTCCACAGGGAAGGACTCCGGGCTGGTGTCTTCAGTTGCGCCGCAAACCTACTGAAGTCCCACTTTGCACTGGGGGTCTGTCCATGTCCCGGACCGACCCGTCATGACCCGGGTCAGCGATCGTCGTCGGGTCATAGGCGGTGTGCGAGTCGAGTGAGATCCAGGGTGTTTGCCAGTACGTCCAGAACTGTCTGTTCGTGTCGACGTGAATCCCCCCGGGTCCGGTGCACACCTGTTTATCTGTCACCGGCCGGTTGTCCGGCGCGGTGTGCATAGTAGTCGGCCTCGTATTCGACCGGTG
>NZ_JBHZAL010000075.1:0-9247 GCF_042754245.1 Nocardia sp. NPDC059228
TCGCGGCGCTGAAAGTCTCGTTCGTCCCTCCTCCGCTCCTCCGCTTCGCTCCCCCCGCTCCGTCAGTCCAGAACGAGACGCGCCGCGAACCTTGGGCGCCGGGAGCGGCTAGCGGCCGCTCATGTCGAGTGCCGCCAGGTGGCTGAACAGCACCGACGCGCCGATCGGATTGCCGCCACCGGGGTAGACGGTGCCGCTGACCGCAGCCATGGTGTTGCCTGCGGCGTAGAGTCCCGGGATCGGCTCGCCGTCGGTGTTCAGCACGCGCGCGGCGGTGTCGGTGCGCAGCCCGCCCTTGGTGCCCAGATCGGAGATGCCGAAGGCGGCCGCGTGGAACGGGCCCTTCACGATCGGGGTGAGCGGGGGCTCGCCATTGGAGAAGGCGCGGTCGTAGGCCTCCTCGCCGCGGCCGAAGTCCGGATCCACGCCCTGGGCCGCGAATTCGTTGAAACGCGCGACGGTCGCCACCAGTGCCTGGGCGGGAACACCGATTTCGGCGGCCAGGCCCTCGAGGGTGTCGGCGGTCTTCCACAGGCCCGCCTCGACATAGCGTTCCGCGTCGACCATCGGCACATTGCTGGCCTTGATGGGCGGCACCACGCCCTCGGCGTCGTCGTAGACCATCCAGAACGGAAGCGTCGCCGAGCCGTCGTTGAGGTGCTCGATGATGTCGCGGCCGAGCCGGTCGTAGGGCGCGGACTCGTTGACGAAGCGCTCACCGGCCTGGTTGACGAAGATACCGCCGGTGAACCACAGCGCGAAGGCCGCGCGCCCGTCCGGATGCACCAGGCCCGGCGACCACCACGCCTGATCCATCAGGTCGGTGTCGGCGCCCACCGCGATGCCCGCCTCGTGCGCCCTGCCCTGATTTCCCCACGGCCCCATGGTGTCCCGGGCCATGCCCGGCACCCCGTAGCGCTGCCGCAGTTCGTCGTTGCCCTCGAAACCGCCGGCGGCCAGCAGCACGCCCTTGCGGGCCCGGATGGCCACCCGCTCACCGTCGCGCTCGACGATCGCCCCGACCACCGCGCCGTCCTCGGTCACCAGCTCGACCAGCGGGGAGTTCAGGTACAGCTTGGCGTTGGGGTACTTGGACAGTCCCAGCAGGAACCGGCCGACGAGGGCCCGCCCGCCGATCAGGTAATCGGGCTGCGGGTCGCCGTGGCGATCGGTCCCGAGCGGCCCGCGCACCGAGTCGCTCAGCTCGCCCAGCTTCGCGGCCCGCAGCGGCGCGGGGATGATGTGCCGCTTGCCGTCCAGCCGAGCCTTGGGCGCCTTGCCGAAATAGTCCGGCCACGGGAACATCTGGAATTCGAAAGCCTCGTCCTGCTCCAGGTATTCGATGACCTTGGCGCCATTGCGGACGTAGGTCTCCTGCAGCTCGGCCGGGGTACGGTCACCGACCACGGACCGGAAGTAGGTGAGCGCGTCCTCGATGGTGTCGTCCACGCCCGCCCGCTGCAGCACCGGATTGCACGGGAACCAGACCCCGCCGCCACCCGAGAACGAGGTGGTACCGCCGAACTTGTCGGTGGCCTCCACCACCGCCACCGTCAGTCCCTCACGGGCCGCCGTATAGGCCCCGGCCAGGCCGCCGCCCGACCCTGCCACCAGGACATCGACTTCTTCGTTCCAGTCCGTCACCGTTACTCCCTGATCAACGTGGTCTCTCCGCGACGGTATGCGCCGGGAGCGGCCCGTGCATCAAGTATCCCGATGGCCGGAAAGCCGGATCAGTCGTGCCAGGTGGTCAGGACGATCTTGCCGCGCACCCGGCCGGATTCGCTGAGCTTGTGCGCCTCGGCGGCATCGGCCAGGGACATCACCCGATCGATCTCGGCGCGCAGCCGCCCGGCCGCCACCAGATCCGCGACCGCGCGCAGGTCCGCGCCGGACGGGGTGAACCAGAGGCGGTGATAGCGGGGATCGTCGAGTGGCTCCTCGCCCTGGGCGTCGATCATCCGGCCGTGCGGGGTGAGCACCCGCAGCGAGCGAGCCGCGTAGTCGCCGCCCACCAGGTCGAACACGATGTCCACGGCGCTGACGGCGGTGGTGAAATCGGTTGCCGTGTAATCGATCAGCTCGTCGGCGCCGAGGCCGCGCAGGAAGTCGTGATTGGCCGCACGGGCCGTGCCGATCACGTACGCGCCGCGCGCCTTGGCGATCTGCACCGCCAGATGACCCACGCCGCCCGCCGCCGCGTGCACCAGAACCCGTTGTCCCGGTTGGACATCGGTGAGCGCCTGCCACGCGGTGAGCACCGCCGTCGGCAGCGCGGCGGCATGGATGTGGTCGAGCCCGGCGGGCCGGTGGGCGAGGAACTGCGCCGGGGTCGCCGCGTATTCGGCGTACCCGCCGGAACGGCTGAGCACATTCCCGAAAACCTCGTCACCGGGCCGGAATTCGGTGACCTCCGCGCCGACCGCGGTGACGACACCCGACAGGTCGAAGCCCAGCGTGAACGGCGGCGGGCCCAGCTTGGTGACCGCGCCCGAGCGGAGTTTCCAATCGGCGGCATTGATGGCGGTGGCGGCCACCCGCACCAGCACCTCGCCGGTGCCGGGTCGCGGAACATCGACCTCCACCATCTCCAGAACGTCCGGTCCACCGAGGGTGCGCTGACTGATCGCTTTCATGATCTCGATCCTGCGCCGGATAGTATCTCGGAGGAAGAAGGCACTCTTTTGATCCCGAGGTACCTCATGGATACCGTCTCCGACTGGGAGCCATCCGGAAATCTGGTCGACAGCTACCTGCGGCGCTGCCCCGCCCGCGACATCCTGGCGGTGCTGGCCGACAAGTGGGTGCTGCTGGTACTGGGCACCCTGCGCAACGAGGGTGGGCCGATCCGATTCAACGAACTGCGCCGCCGCCTCGACGGCATCACCCAGAAGGTGCTCACCCGCACCCTGCGGGACCTGGAACGCGACGGGCTGGTCCGGCGCACGGTATATCCGACCGTGCCGCCCCGGGTGGAGTACGCGCTCACCGACATGGGCGGCGACCTGGGCCGGATCACCCACGCCATGGGACAGTGGGCGCTGCAGCACGCCGAGGAAATCACCGCCGCCCGAACCGAATTCGATGAACGGGCGGCACGGGAACCGGAACCGATCCGGCCCTGACCACCGGCGTTCTCAGACCTTGACCGCCAGCACGGTGGCGTGCGGGGTGTACTCGTCCGGGCGGGCCTCCCGCGACAGCGTGGCGGTGGCCCGGAAACCATGGGCGGCCAGCGCTTCCGCGAAAGTGCCCGGCGCCCATCGGTAGGCGGGGGCGACCTTGTGCGCGTAATCCCGCACGCCCGTGGGCTCGTCGGCGGCCTGGAAGCCGAACACGGCGTGCCCGCCCGGCCGCACCACCCGCGCGAACTCGGTCAGCACCGCCGGAACACGGTGCGGCGGAATATGAATGATCGAGTACCAGGCCACCAGCCCGGCCAGGGCGGCGTCGCCATACCGGAGTTGCTCCATGGGACCGACCTCGAACGGAATGTCCGGGTACTCCGCCCGGGCCAGGCGGATCATCTCCGGCGACAGATCGACCCCGGACATCTCCAGTCCCGCCGCCGCCAGATATGAGGTGACCCGGCCCGGCCCGCAGCCGATATCGGCCACCGCACCGTTCCCGTTCTCCCGCACCGCTTCCGCGAAGGCGTCCAGCATCGATCGGTCGAAGATATTGCTGTGCAGCTGCCGGTGGAACAGCTTGGCGTACAGCTCCGCCACCTCGTCGTAGGCGGCCCGGGTGACGCGCATGTCCTCGGTGTCGATCATGCCTCGACTCTAGGCGTCCGGCGCGGCCGCCTGCGCGCCGATCGCGCCCGTCGACGGTGCGCGCACCGCCTGATACTCGCCGTTCAACAGCACGCGCAACCGGGCCTGCGGCGGCATCAGGGTGCGCAGCGGCAGCACCGCCAGCCGGGCCAGCCGGCGCAGGTCCCGCGGCAGGGCGGGCAGCGGAAGATCGATGTGCCACAGCGGATATCGGTGATCGGGATGCTGCCAGCCGTCGCGCAGCATGAATTTCAGGACGCGCGGGGACAATTCGCGGGCGGTCGCGCTGGCCAGTTCCAGCCGTAACAGCTCGTGGCCCTGGTCGTGGTCGAGATTGATCCGGGCGCGATGCGGTTCCCCGGCGTCCACGGTGAGCTGGCCGGACTCGGTGAGATCGGCGATCAGGGCGGCCAATTCCTCGTAGCACTGCGTCCATTCGCGATCGTGGGCGCGGAAGGCGGCGCGCTGCTGCTCGATGATGAGGCGGCGGTCGCGTTCGCCCGGTCGCACCAGATACAGCTCCACCGTGTCCGGCTCGGTGACCAGGCCCACCGTGAGCCGGTCGCCGGGCCAGGCCGATCCGTGCGCCTGTCCCAGCACCGCATGGCGCGGCACACCGAACTCGGTGCGGAACCCGTCCAGGGCGCGGGCCTGCGCGGCGGTGCGCTGCTCGCGCACCTCACCGGGCAGGCCCTCGTCGTAGAGGAACGATTCGATGCTGTCGCTGAGGGTGACGCAGACCGCCTCCAGCCGGTCACCGTCGAAGCAGAAACGGGCGCGCGGATCGTCCACGCGCAAGTCGGTGTCCGCCCACACCGTGCGCTCGCCGGTATCGCTGTCGTGCACCGGTTTCCAGCCCACCGCGGCCGCGAAGCCGTCCAGATCGGCGCGCGTCCAGGTCCAGTCGAAGGCGCGCGCCGCACGCGCGATCTCGACACCGGCGGGCACGTCCACCCGCAGCGGCCCGGCATCGAAGTCGGAGACGGCGTGGCGGCGTAGGAATTCGGCGCGCTGGCTGCGGGAGGTGGGATGCGGGGGGATGCCCAGCGGCGTCACGTCCAGATCCGCGCCGCCCTCCACCCAGGCGTCGGCCACCAGTTCGGTGGGCGCGGTGACACCGACCGTGCGCAGTGTGTCGGCGGTACGCAGCGCCAGTCCGCTCATGGCCACGGCGCCCGCGCGCCGGGACAGGGTGCGCGTCCAGTTGGCCTCGCGCGGCGGCGTCCAGCCCAGGTCGATCAGCCGCTGCTCGGTCGCCGGGCCGTAATACCAGGTGGGGTCGATGAATTCGGTGCGGGCCAGCTCGCAGGTCAGCTGCTCCGGCCCGGCGTCGAACTGCACGAAGCGGCTGCCGGGCGCGGTGATCAGCAGGCGCGCGTCCACCGGCAGCGTCTCCACGAAGCCCGCCAGGTTCTCGGCGAAGCGGGTCCAGGCGCCCGCGGCGGCGCGGCGGCGGGCGATCTCGTGCCGGCGTTCCATCCAGTACCGCTGCGCGGTCGGGTTCACCAGCAGCAGATCGACGGTGTCCACACCGATGGTGAGGCCCGCGAACACGGTCGGAAAACGCCAGGATGGACCCTCGGCCGGGCCCGCGGCCGGGCTCTCCGGATCGCCCCAGTGCTCGGTGAACACGGCCGTCGTGCGGGCCAGCGCCGCGTCCAGGAGTTCCCGGCTGCCGAACTCCGCGGGGGCCGGGCAGTCCGAGATGGTCACGCGCACATGGTCGAGGCCGCGGTCGCTGCCCCAGAACATGGCCGAGTCCCACCACACCGACAGCCCGGTCCGGGAGAAGACCGGGCCGGTGCGCAGTGTGCCCACCGGCTGCGGACTACTCCATCCGACCCGCCGGGCGAATTCGGAGACATTGCCCGAGCCCCAGCGCCAGCCGAACCCCGCTGCCGCTCTCACGATCTCGACCGCACCCGCGGTATCGACACGCACCTCGAAAGCCACCCAGCGACACTAACCCGGCCCGGCCGTGCCGGGGGTCTTCGCGATCGCGATTAGTCTGTAGGCGGCCGGTGCTTCCCGCACGGGGCGGACAATCCACGGGAAGCCCGGCCACGGTCATGATCGGGGGCGAATATGTCAGTGCGCCATCGGGAAACGTGAACTTCCCGCGTCGCCCGCCGGAATGATCGGCAACACCAGCGCCGACGGGTGATCCTTGTCGTGATACACGGTCTGGGTCGCGACCTGCGTATTCGTGCTCTGCCCGAACGGGTCACCGGTATTCGGATTCGGTGCGAACTGCGGAAAATCGCTGCTCGACACCTCCACCCGGATCGCCGATCCGGCCTTGACCAGATAGCTGGTCGGCCACACGTCGATCGTGAAGCGATACGGCTGACCCGGCACGATCGGCGACGGATGATCGAGCGAATCGCGGAACGCGGTGCGCACGATCCCGTTGTTGAGATTCACCGTCGAGCCGTCCGGGGCCACCGCCACCAGCTTCGCGGTGAAATCGGTATCGGTCGCCGTCGAGGACGCCCACAGCGTCACGCGAATCGGCCCGGTGAGTTCGGTGTCGGAGGGCATGGGCGCGGTCGTGTACGTCAGCACATCCGAACGCTGCTCCACCACGAACTGATCCACCGGGCCCTGCGGTCCCGTCGACGCGCCACAGCACGAGTGCCCGCCCGCGCTGGGCACCGGATTGAGCGGGTCGTAGTCGTAGCGATCCGGCTGCTGCGCGTCCTGCGGGGCATCGGTGGTGAGCAGCCCGGCCCGGCCCTGAATCCCATTGCCGCCATTGCCGGACAGGTAATAGGTGGTCCATCGGGTATCCGGCAGCGGCCAGGCCGAGGCCGACTTCCACCTGTTCGCACCCATCAGGAAGTAGTCGACGACCGGCTTCCCGGACACCTTGTTGTCCTTGCCCTTCAGGAAATGGTCGTACCAGGCCAGCATGAGATCGTTGATCGGACTGTCGCCCGCCGCACCACTCGCCGCCAGCATCGGGGTCTCCACCTTGCTGCCCGGACGGCCCCAGCCGACGTGATCCCACGGGCCCAGCACCAGCCGCTGCCCCGCACGGGCCTCCGGCGTGCCGCCACCGGCGACCATGCCGGAGAAATTCTGCACCCCGCCCGCGAGAAACGCGTCGTACCAACCCTCCACATCCAGCACCGGGACCTTCACGTTCGCGTACCGATCGCGAATGCTCCACTGCTTCCAGTAGTCGTCGCGGGTGGAATGCGAGATCCAGTCGTAGAACCACGGCGCGACCACCGGATCACCCGGGTGCAGCGGCGGAAACTGCTGATACGGGCGGAAACCCAGCCAGCGCGTGTAGTCCGCGCCATCGACCCCCAGCTGCTTGGCGGTAGCGGTGTCACCGCGATTGAGGGCCGCGCTCGCGCCGATGGTCTCCATGGCCCACGGCTCCACGAACGCCAGCCGGAAGGCGCCGCCCTCATAGGTCCAGCCGTCGTAGTAATCCGAGGCGGTATTGGCGGGCACGATGGTCGTCAGATGCGGTGGCGCGCCGACGGCCGCAAGCCATTGCGTCGCACCGACATACGACGAACCGTACATCCCGACCTTGCCATTCGAACCCGGCAGGGTGGCGGCCCACTCCACCGAGTCGTAGCCGTCGTTGGTGTCATTCGCGAACTCGGCGAACGTGCCGCCCGACTGCCCCTGGCCCCGAATGTCCTGCACCACAACGAGATAGCAGTGCGAAGCGAACCAGTCCGGGGTCTGGTATCGGAACGGCTGGACCTGCGCGGCCGCCTTCCCGTACTGCGTCCGCATCAGAATCACCGGCACCGGATCCGCCGACTCGGGCCGATACACATCCGCTTTCAGCACCACGCCGTCGCGCATGGTCGCGGGCACATTCTCCTGCTTGTCGACCGCGCACGACCCGCGCCCATCCGACGGCGGCCAGCTCGCCGCCCCCTGCGATGCCGACCCGCCTCCACCGCTCGCGCAGCCCGCGACCACCAGCGCGATCGCCCCGGCCACCGCTCCCACCCGAGCGATGCGACCGCGCCCTCTCCCACTACGGCTCATTGATCGACCGTAACCCCGGTCCCACACCCACTCACCGACAATCGGGCAAAGCAGGCCGATCCCACCGCGCGACCTCCGCGGCCAGCACGGCCCGCGCCCGCGTACCGGCCGCCAGGGACCGGTCCAGATCCGCGATCCTATCGGTCAGCCGGCGCCGCGCCCGCTCGCACCCGCCCAGTTGTCCGTCCGGGGCGAAGCACGGCAGCAGCTCCGCGACCCCCGACAGATCGAGCCCCACCTCGAGCAGCGCCCGAATCCGGCGCACCCGTTCGACACTCGACTCCGGGAAGTCCCGGTAACCATTGGACCGCCGCCCGGCCTCCAGCAGGCCACTGCGGTCGTAGTGCCGCAGCGCGCGGGTGCTCACCCCACTGCGCTGCGACAGCTCGCTGATCAGCATCCATGTCCTCCGGCTTGACCTTGACCCCAGTGTCAACGTTTAGCGTCGAGCCGCTGCCGCCCATTCCCCGCCGGAGGAAACGCCATGGTCACCGATGTCCACGCCCACGTCACCATCGACCCAGCCGCACAGCTGGCGCGTGCGACGCAGGCCGGCGTGGATCGCACGGTGCTGCTGTCCACCCGGGTCCACCCCGAACGCGCCCGCACGCTCGACGAGGTGCGGGCCGAATTCGCTAGGCTGACAGCCGTTATCGGCGGTGCGGACGCGGCGGCGGACGAGGTACGGGCGGCCATGGACGAAGTGCTGCGCGCACTGGACGCACACCCCGACACCACCCTCGCCTTCGCGAGCCTGCCCTCACTGCTGCCCGCCGAGCACCTCGGCGAATGGTTCGAGCCCTACCTGACCCGCCCCGGCATCGTGGGCATCGGCGAGGTCACCCCGCCGCCCGGCCAGGCCGCGCGCATCGAACCGGTGCTGTCCGTCAGCGCCGACCACGGCGGGATACCCGTACTGGTCCACGGCTTCGCGCCCAACACCCTCGACGATCTCCGAACCTATGCGGCACTGTCCGCCCGCTATCCATCGGTGCCCCTCATCGTCGGCGCCCTCGGCGGATTCCACGCCCTGGATCTGGTGGAGCTGGCTGCGGCCCGGCCCAACCTGCACATCGATCTGTCGAGCGCATTGCAGGTGTTCGCAGTCGCCGCCGCCGCGCGAGAAGTCCCTGAACAGTGTCTGTTCGGATCGAACACACCCTATGGCGACGTGATCGCCGCACGGCACACCGTCGAGGCCGCCTTTGAAGATCCCGCAGTGCGAACCCTGGTCCTGGAGGACAACTTTCAACGAATTCTCCGCGCCTGACCTGCGGATACACCCCAATCCCAAAGACCATCGCTAATTTTCAGCAACGAGTCCCGCAGAGCGGACGATAGCCACATCGAGCGGGGGGGGGGGGCCGGACCACCCCCCACCCGCAGCCCCCGTGGGGGGGGGGGGGGGGGGGCCCCCAAGATTGCCCCCTAAAACGGGAGGGGCCGGTATG
>NZ_JBHZAL010000076.1:0-8055 GCF_042754245.1 Nocardia sp. NPDC059228
GTGGCGGGGGTTGTTTTTTTTTTATATCCTCTGGGGGCTCGGCGGCGCGCCCCCCGCTTTAAACATATTTTTGGGTCTTCGGGGCCCCCCCCCGCCCCCCCCCCCGCGGGGGCCCCCCCCCGCGCCTCGCGTATGTACTCGCGCGTATATAACTGTCGCCGCTCAGCGAGCGCGGCGGGCCAGTCTCTCCGAGTCGGAGATCAGCACGCTCTTGCCCTCGAGCCGCAGCCAGCCGCGGTGCGCGAAGTCGGCGAGCGCCTTGTTCACGGTCTCGCGGGAGGCGCCGACCAGCTGGGCGATCTCCTCCTGGGTGAGGTCGTGGGTCACGCGCAGCGCGCCCGCCTCCTGGGTGCCGAAGCGCTGGGCGAGCTGCAGCAGCGCCTTGGCGACACGACCCGGAACATCGGTGAAGATCAGGTCGGCCAGGTTGTTGTTGGTGCGGCGCAGGCGGCGGGCGAGCACCCGCAGCAGCTGCTCGGCGATCTCGGGCCGCTGATCGATCCACGCCTTGAGGGCGTCCCGGTCCATGGTGACCGCGCGGACCTCGGTGACGGTGGTGGCCGTCGAGGTGCGCGGGCCCGGGTCGAAGATCGAGAGCTCGCCGAACATGTCCGACGGGCCCATGATCGTCAGCAGGTTCTCACGACCGTCGGGGGAGCGGCGGCCGATCTTCACCTTGCCCGAGGTGATGATGTACAACCGGTCGCCGGGTTCGCCCTCGTTGAAGATGACATGGCCGCGCGGGAAGTCAACGGGCTGCAGCTGTTTGGCGAGAGCGGCCACCGCGGTGGGCTCGACGCCTTGGAAGATGCCTGCTCTGGCGAGGGCCTCGTCCACGAATGTGCTCCTTATGGGAAATGGCTCTGTCCTGGACCGAAACGACTCGGCCGACAGTGCAGTCTACTTTGCAATACCGCCGGGTAGTGATAGACACCACGCGCCGAGCTCATTCTCAGACACACGGAGCCGCAGTATGCGACACACAACGACGGTTTCGCGACACGCTTCACAAGCAATCTACGACACGCCGTGAGACGTGCGTCATGAAGATCGTAAAAAGTGGTCTGGAGCTGAAAGCCACCGGACCACTCGAGCACCGACCCGCGCGGATCAGCTGGCCTGTGCGACGTCCATTCCCTTGGCCGCGGGCCGGGCGCGCCGCGGACGCGCCGCCGCGGCCGGCAAACCTAGCTTGGTCAGATCGCTGACCTCGGCATTCGTGGCTCGATCGAGATACTGCTGGACCTCTGGGTCTGGTTCGAGAAGCTTGCGAAGCCGATTCTCGACCCGTTCCATCACCAACGCGAACAGCATCAGCGCTATCGGAAACAGCACCACAGCGAGTCCTTGCATAGGCAGCAGTAAACACGCCGAAGGTCTCAGATGGAACACGGCGGGTACTCAGCCCGGTTGTGGGCCAGGGGTGGTTCCGTAAGGTGGTGGCGTGCGTGTCTCTGAATCCAACGCGGCCGTGAGCGGGGCAGACCCGGATAATTCGGGCGTTCGAGCGACCCCTGACGAGGCTCCCGTCGATGTCTCGGATGCGCCACGGTTTTCGCGTCCGGCCAAAGCGCGCAAGCGCGACAAAGAGACTCGGATCGGCCTGGTCCGGCGGGCCCGGCGCATGTATCGGGAAATGACCGTCGAGTTCCCCGACGCGCACTGTGAGCTGGATTTCACCACGCCCCTCGAATTGGCGGTCGCCACAATTCTTTCCGCGCAGTGCACCGACGTGCGGGTGAACCTCACCACGCCCGCGCTGTTCGCGAAGTACCGCGACGCCCGCGATTACGCCGAAGCCAATCGGGCCGAGCTGGAGGAGTACATCCGGCCCACCGGCTTCTACCGCAACAAGGCCAATTCCCTCATCGGGCTGGGCCAGGAACTGGTCGAGCGTTTCGACGGCGAACTGCCGGGCACCCTCGGCGAACTGGTCACTCTGCCCGGCATCGGGCGCAAGACCGCGAATGTCATCCTCGGCAATGCCTTCGATGTCCCGGGCATCACCGTCGACACCCATTTCGCGCGGCTGGTGCGGCGCTGGGGCTGGACCGCGGCGGAGGACCCGGTCAAGATCGAGCACGCCGTCGGCGAGCTGATCGAGCGCCGCGACTGGACCATGCTCTCGCACCGGGTGATCTTCCACGGCCGCCGCGTCTGCCATGCGCGCAAGCCCGCGTGCGGCGCGTGCCTGCTGGCCAACGACTGCCCGTCCTTCGGGGAGGGCCCGACCGACCCGACCGAGGCGGCCAAGCTGGTGAAGGGCCCGGAGACCGAGCATCTTCTCGAGCTGGTCGGGCTGTGAGCGCCGAGACGGCACGGGGCAGCACCGGGTGGCGGTGGGCGCTGGCGGCGGTGATCGTCGCCGTGGCGGCGGCGGTCGCGCTCTGGCCGCAGTTCACCCACTCCGACCACAAGAACGCCGCGACCGGCTCGACCACGGCCACCGCGCCCGCCGAACCGGCTGTCGCCGACTCGGATCGGGCCGCGGCGGCGCTGGCCGCCTGTCCCGTGCCCACCGGCGCGCCCGTCGGCGACGGCCCGCTGCGCGGCATCACGCTGGACTGCCTGGCCGACGGCCGGCCGGTGGATCTGGTTGCGGCGCTGGCCGGCAAGCCCGCGCTGCTCAACCTGTGGGCCTACTGGTGCGGTCCGTGCGCGGAGGAACTGCCGCTGCTGCAACAGTTCTCGCAGCAGGCCGGGAACGCGCTCACGGTGCTGACCGTGCACAGCGATCCGGGGACCGCCAAGGCGTTGTCGCGGCTGAGCGGGCTCGGCATCCACCTGCCCGGGGTCGAGGATTCGAATGCCAGGGTTCGCACCGCTGTAGGCGCGCCCGCCGTGCTGCCGATCTCGGTGCTGTTGCGCGCCGACGGCACCGTTGCGAAAGTCGTGGTGCGCCCGTTCACCAGCGTCGAGGACATTTCCGCCACCGTCGCGGCCGAATTGGGGGTCAGGGCGTGAGGGCTGGACGAGTGGATCTTTCGACAAGGGTGTGGTGATGAGACTCGAGGCGTCTGCCAATGGCATTCCGGAGTGGCTGCGCGGGGTGGCCGAGCACGACCCGGCCGATCCCACCGGCGTGAACCCGGTGCTGCGCCGCAGCACCATGCGGCGCTTCGCCGCCGCGGCGACCCGGGCCCGGGAGGCGTCGGTGCTGGTGCTCTTCGGCGGCTCCCCCGTGCCGGATTCGACTGCGCCGGGCGGGCTTCCGGCCGATGCCGACGTGCTGCTCACCCAGCGTGCCGCCACCCTGCGCCAGCACAGCGGCCAGGTGGCGTTCCCGGGCGGCGGGGTGGAGCCGCAGGACGACGGCCCGATCAGCACCGCGCTGCGCGAGGCGCGCGAGGAGACGGGGCTCGACCCCGCCGGTGTGGAGCCGATCGCGGTGCTGCCCAAGATCTTCGTGCCGCCGTCGCGGTTCGATGTGACGCCGGTGGTCGCCTACTGGCGCACGCCCGGCGAGGTGGGGGTGGTGAGCGAGACGGAGGCCGCCCGCGTGGCGCGAGTGCCGCTGTCCGAGCTCATCGATCCGGCCAATCGTTTCGTGGTGCGCCATCCACTGGGCTATATGGGCCCGGCGTTCACCGTGGACGGAATGCTGGTGTGGGGGTTCACCGCCGGGGTGCTCGCCGGATTGCTGGCGGTGTCCGGGTGGGAACGCGAATGGGACCATCACGATGTACGTGATCTGCAGGCCGCACTGGCCGCGGTAGGGATGACATTATGAGCGCCTCGGGCTGGCTCGACCTCGGCATCATCATTCTGGCGCTGCTGGCCGCCACCTCCGGGTGGCGGCAGGGCGCGGTCGCTTCGGCGCTCGCCTTCCTGGGCGTCATTCTCGGTGCGGTCGCGGGCATTCTGATCGCACCGCACATCCTGAAGCACCTGAACGAGGGCCGCACCCGGGTGCTGGTGGGCGTCCTGCTCATCGTGGCGCTGGTGATCGTCGGCGAGGTCGCGGGCATGGTGCTCGGGCGGGCCGCGCGCGGCGGCATGCGGGATCCGTTCACCCGCAGCGTGGACAGTGTGGTGGGCGCGGGCCTGCAGGCGGTGGCGGTGCTGGCCACCGCGTGGCTGCTGGCGCTGCCGCTGACCAACTCCTCGCAGCCCGGAATCGCGGCCGCGGTCACCAACTCCCAGGTGCTGCGCAATGTCGACCATGTCGCGCCGGACTGGCTGCGGCGGGTGCCGACCGACTTCTCCAACCTGCTCAACACCTCCGGGCTGCCGGATGTCATCGGCCCGTTCGGGCACGTCCCGATCACCGCCGTGGAACCGCCCGATCCCAGCGTGCTGCAGCTGCCGGTGGCCCAGCAGCTGCAGGGCAGCGTGCTGCGCATCCGCGGCATCGCGCCCAGTTGCCAACGGCAGCTGGAGGGTTCGGGCTTCGTGGTGGCCCCGGAGCGCATCATGACCAACGCGCACGTGGTCGCGGGCACCAACACGGTCAGCGTGGACACCGCGCGCGGGTCGCTGCCCGCCACCGTGGTGCTGTTCGACTCGTCCAAGGACGTGGCGATCCTGGCGGTGCCGGGCCTGAACGCGCAGCCGCTGGACCTGGCTCCGGCCGATGCCGGCTCGGGGGAGAGCTCCATCGTGCTCGGTTACCCGGGCGGCGGGCGCTACACCGCCAGCGCGGCCCGCGTGCGCGAGACCCTGAACCTGAAGGGTCCCAACATCTACCGCGACGCCGACGTCAAGCGTGAGGTCTACACCATTCGCGGCCAGGTCCGGGCCGGTAACTCCGGCGGCCCGCTGGTGGACACCGACGGCCGGATCCTGGGCGTGGTGTTCGGCGCGGCGGTCACCGACGACGACACCGGGTACGTGCTCACCCTCGACGAGGTGCGGCCCGAACTGAGTTCGGCGGCAGGTCAATCGACGGCGGTCGGCACCGGCAGCTGTGTGCTGAGCTGAGCCTGGAAGAACGGAAAACGGCCCCGGCGAACATGATTCGCCGGGGGCCGTTTTTCGTATCGGAGAGCCTCGTCAGGCCAGCAGTTTCGCGATCTCCGCGGTCACCGGCTCCGGATTCTCCTGGTGCGCATAGTGACCCGCGTCCGGGATGGCCACCACCCGGCGCTGCGGCGAGAGCTGCTGGCCGCGGCGGATGGTGCCCGGCAGGATGTACCGGTCGCGGTCGCCGTACAGGGCCAGCGTGGGCACCAGCACCGGTTCGCTCATGGCCGCCATGAAACGCCGGCCGTCGGGCCGCCACTGGCTACGGAAGGCCCAGCGCTGATATTCCAGCGCACAGTGCGCCGCGCCGGGGATCCGGACGGCGGTGCGCATGCGGCGGGCGGTGTCGGTGAATTCCTCGGTGGCCGACCAGCGTTCGCCCACCCGGTCGCGGAGCAGGAGTTCGATCGCGATGCCGTCGTCGCGGGTGAGCCGGGCCTCGGGCACGCGCGGCACCTGATAGCGCAGGAAGTCCGGCAGCCAGGCCGAGCGCTGTGGCTTGTCGCGCAGCACCGCCCGCTTCAGCGCCACCGGATGCGGGGAGCTGATCAGCGCGATGGACCGCACCACCCGCGGGTGCAGTACGGCGGTGGCCCAGCACACCAGGCCGCCCTCGGCGTGCCCGACCAGGGTCGCCTCGGTGTGGCCCAGCGCGCGGATCAGGCCGGCGACATCACCGGCGAGGGTCCAGCCGTCGTAGCCGCGTGGCGGCTTGTCGGTGTCGCCGTAGCCGCGCAGGTCCACCGCCACCGTCCGGAAGCCGCGTGCGGCCAGCCCGGTCAGCTGGTGGCGCCAGGACCACCAGAAGTCGCCGAAGCCGTGCAGCAGCACGACCAGCGGCATGTCCGGGTCCGTGTAGGCCGTCCCGGCGGGCACGGCCTCGACCACGTGGAAGCGAATGCCGTTGGCGTGCACGTCCCGATGGGTCCACGGCCCGTCATAGCGGACTGCGGACGGATCCGGATGCGAATTCGACGACACGCCGATGGAGCGTAATCGAAGGTCTAGGGCCGGGGCTTGCCGAGTTCGACGGAGACCTCGGCCGTCTCCCCGTCGGCGTGACCGAAACCGCTGGGCAGCACGCTCTTCGCCTCCTTGAGGGACTCGATGGTCTTCTCCGGTGCGCGCAGCTTGCGCACCTTCAGATAGCCCAGCAGCGCGAAGGCCGCGACCGCCGCGATCATCAGCAGGAACACCACCAGGAACGCGGCCCAGCGGTACAGCCAGATGTCGAGCAGTTCGGCGAGGAAGAAGAAAAAGAAGAAGGAGCTGAACAGCAGGATGGTCAGCGCCAGGATGAAGAAGACGCTGCCCTGCAGGCCCTTCTTGATCTCACCGGTCACCTCGGCCTTGGCGAGCTCCACCTCGGCGCGCACCAGGGTCGACATCTGCTCGGTCGCGTCGCGGACCAAGGTGCCGAAGGTCGCCGACTGATGGGCGTCGACATCGGACAGCGGAATCGAAGTGACGGTGCGGGTGCGGTTCCCGTCGTAGCCGTTACCGCCCTGTGTGAAGCTCAATTGCTCGACCCTTCTCCATGTCCCGGTAGTACTGTCCGGTGTCGCTCTTGATTTTGCAGTGCCCGCTCGTCACGTCGTGCCTGGTGAGCACGGCCCCGACGCAACAGTAGCGCCGAACCCGCCAGGGAAGCCGCCAAAGACGTGAGCAACACCGCCGCTTTCGCGAGCTCTGCGGCCGACCCGTCGCCGACGTCTTCCAAGGCCAGTTCTGCCACCAAGAGGCTAACGGTGAAGCCGATCGCTCCCAGTACCGACAGGGCGAACATGTCCCGATAACCGAGATCACCGGGGCGTTCCGCGATTCCCAACCGTACGGCGAGCCAACTGGATCCGAAGATGCCGGCCGTCTTGCCGACCAGCAGGCCCAGGACGATGGCCAGCGCCAGCCGGTCGGTGAACAGCTTCGACAGCACGCTCGCATCCAGCGGAACGCCCGAGGCGAACAGCGCGAACAACGGTACGCACAGCGCGGCGGAGATGGGCTGGAAGAAATGCTCGAGCCGGGCGGCGGGCACGCAGTGCTCGTCCTCGCCGGGGTCCGGGCGCACCCGGGTGAGCAGGCCGCAGGCCACGCCCGCCAGGGTGGCGTGAATTCCGGCCTCGTGCAGTGAGTACCAGGCGATCAGGCCCAGCGGGACGTAGATGAACGGGCTGCCGAGGCGGAAGCGCTGGGCCAGCGCCCAGCCGGCCAGGCACAGCACGGCCGCCAGCAACCACAGCATCTTCAGGGTGGTGGTGAACAGGACGGCGATCAGGATGATGGCGATCAGGTCGTCCACCACGGCCAGGCTGAGCAGGAATACCCGGGCGCCGGCCGGAATCCGCGATCCGGTCATGGCGAGCACGGCCAGCGCGAAAGCGATATCGGTGGCGACCGGGATGGCCCAGCCGCGGTCCATGCCCGGCGCGCCCCAGCCGACGGCGGCGGCGATGAGCGCGGGCAACACCACACCACCGGCGGCGGCCACGATGGGCAGGGTGGCGCGTTTGCGGTCGGCGAGTTCACCGACCACCAGCTCCCGTTTGAGCTCCAGCCCGGCCACGAAGAAGAAGATGGCCAGCAGGCCGTCCTTGGTCCAGTCGGCCAGCGTGAGGTCGAGGTGGAGGGCGGGAATGGCGAGCCTGGTGTCGACCATGGTCGTGTAGCTCGCGCCCCACGGTGAGTTGACCCAGATGAGCGCCGCGGCCGCGGCGATGAGAAGCAGTGCGCCGCCGAAGGTTTCGGTTCTCAGATAACGGGCGAGCTCGGAACGGACCTGAGCGATCACGGTGCAGCCTTTCGGTCGGTCGACGAGAAAGCGGCGTGCTACACCACTCCAGGGACCGACGGCACAACCGCATGCCGACCAGACTTCCCGGCACACCTTTTGCGCAATTCTAACGGTGTGCCCGGAACGTCTTGACTACCCCGTACCCGAAGCGGCCCCCTGATCGCCGATCAGGGGTCGCTCGCGGGGTCTGCCCGTTTACGCCTTGCCGGCGCGGATGGACTCGAATACGTTGGGGTCCACCAGGGTTGAGGTGTCGCCCAGTTCGCGGCCCTCGGCCACGTCGCGCAGCAGGCGGCGCATGA
>NZ_JBHZAL010000077.1:0-7904 GCF_042754245.1 Nocardia sp. NPDC059228
GTCACCGTCGACGGCCGGCAGGTCCGCTTCCTCAACGTCGTCGACGAGTTCACCCGAGAAGCGCTCGCGGTCAGGGCCTTGCGTTCCTGCACCGCCGATGCGTTGATCGCGGTGCTCGACGAAATCATCGCGGCCACCGGCCGCAAGCCGACCCACATTCGCATGGACAACGGCACCGAAATGACCGCCCACGCCATGACCGACTGGTGCCGGTTCACCGGGGTCGATGCAGCGTTCATCGACCCGGGGTCGCCGTGGCAGAACAGGATCTGCGAATCGTTCAACGGGCGATTCCGCGACGAATTCCTCGACTGCGAGGTCTTTCACTCGCTGACCGAGGTTCAGGTCCTTGCCGAAGACTGGCGCATCGAGTACAACAACTATCGGCCACAGATCGCTGAACTTCCTCAGCCCCAGCGCATTCCGTCAGCAATGGTCACCGACAGAGTTCAACCAACCACTGCAACTCACATGATCGGTGGACCTGCAATCGGGGCCCAGTCAGAGGTCACTCGCATACCGCGCATTCTGCCAAGGCGCCGCAGTCCAGGCGATCGCGCTCATCGGCAATAGCGTGCACTGCCGGCGGTTGGTCAGCCGCCCGGGATGCCCGCAGCCAGTTGATCTTCCGAGGTACCGCGCTGGCCGTTTCGGTCAGCGCGGTATGCGGCAGTAGCGGATGTTTGAACTACCTCAACTCTGCGGTGTCGACACATATTCAGTGGAAGGATCGAGGCGAAAGAAGCGGCTACGACGCATGCTTCCGTCTCGACGGATGATGGTGTCCTGGTGCACGCCGAGGTCAGTCGCGCCCAGCTTGCGGACCGCGGCCGCCGATCGGAGGTTTCGCTCGTCGGTGCGAAACCTGATCCACTCTGCCCCTTGCGCGAACAATCCACCGATCAACAACGCCTTCGCTCGCATGTTGATTCCAGTGCCCCAAACTGCTGGCGCGAACTGGGTTCCCCCGATTTCGACACCCTCTGGGGCGGACGGATCCCAGATCAACGATGTCCTGCCGACCACGCCCCCTGCTCGGCGGACGGTGAATGTCAGCCACATTCCGGACGCGATGCTGGCCACGATGTCCGCATCAAGCGTGCTGAAATCCTCAGGCACCGTGCGAGGTATGTGCTCCCATACACATTCATCGCGCAGCGCTTCGAACAGGTCCTCAGCGTCGGCGGAGCTGTACGACTGTAACGACACCTCGCCATCGTCGAGGCGGTCGTGGGAAAGAAGTAGCGGCCAGATCACATACCGATCCTTGCAGGAGTCAGCCGGTGGTTACCAGATGCACTCGACTCGGCATGAGCGCGCACTGCTGGCGGCCGTACGACACTCTGCCCGTTGATCTTCCACGGCAATAGCGGACGTTCTGCACCGCATCAGGTTCGGCCCGTCGGCGCCATGAGCGGATACCACGGGTGGATTCGCCGAAGGCGATCGGCTACCCTGCCTCGTCCCATTCGTCGCCGATGCATCCCTCGTCGTAAGCCCACCACCCGTCTCGTTCGCCTTGGCGGAGCAGACGTTTCACGGCGGACAGATCGGCATGCGGGGGAACACTCAGGGCGACCATCCCGTATTGCTGAAGGCCCTCGTAGTTGGCTCCCAGTGACGCAAAGGTATCGATCACTGGCTGCAGGTCACCTGCCAATGGTCCTGAGCGGTAAGCGATTACGCGGATCGTGCAATTGCCCGACCACGACACGTGCTCCGTCATCCGCAGCAGGCCCGCGCTGTCGGCAGCGACCCGAATGATGTCACCGATGGCCAGCCCGCGGACAAACCAGGGGGTGTTGGCGAGTTCGACGAGTCCCGGCTCGGTCGAAGGGAGTGCCCACATGGATTCGGTACCTACGGGCGGCCAACCGTCCTCATCCACCTCGAGGTCGAAATGAACGCGAACATGGCTCGCCCTTTCCTCATGCGATTCGGTCTGCCGGTCGATCATCACCACAGAATGCACCATGCCCGGATGTTCGGCCGGACGTAGCGCCGGCTTTCATTCCAGGTCAGCGAACACGTCCTCACCGGGACGCCATACGTCCCAGCTCCTGTCGGGGAAGCCTGAAATCATCGCGATTTCGGGGCCAGTCAGTTCCTCGAGTGCCGGATGGATGGAGACCGCACCTATCCCGAACCGCACGACAAGTCCGAGGCCAACAGCTTCCTTGGTCGATACGACGGTCTGGCTGATGAAGGCGCACAACGTATCCCGATATCCGGCATCTCCCAGCGACCGAGTAATGCCGTCGGCCTGAACGGTCGGCCACACATAGCAGGTCAAGCGTGGGCCGTCGAAGTCGAACTGCAGGTAATCCCTGACGAACACCACCGAGGCAAGTTCGAGACCGACCAGACGAGCGAGCAGCGAATCTCCGAGGGGGTCCATTGGCCTTCCTGGCGGGTGAACTCAGTGGGTTGAGCGGGTTGAACGAACGAACAATAGCCGCACCTGGCCGTACCGCTCGTACTGACTGCTACCTCACAACGGTCTGCGTGGTGCACACCGATCGGCCGTTGCATATTATCGGTCGGCCTCGGATCGATATGGCCACTTGATCTTCCGGTGCGCCGCGCTGGCCGGGTTGGTCAGCGCGGCATGCGGCATAGAAAGACGTTCTGTGCTTCGGGTGCTGGACGTGGGGAACGTCCTCCTGATGCGCTTGTCGGGCTTGGTGTCCCATCGCAGGAGGAGGACGTTCGATGAGTAACGGTAGTCGCTTGTCGCGGGGTGATCGCAACCGTAATGCGCGTTTGAGCCGGTTGCGCGTGCTGGTGCCGACCTCGAATGCGATCGTCGGTGTCGATCTGGCCGATCGCAAGAAGATGGTCGTGGTGACCGGCCATGATTCGAAGGTGCTGGCGCGCAGGATATTCCGGTGCCGTTCCTGGGATATGGGTGTGGCGTTGGACTGGGCCGGGCAGCGTGCCTCGGCGGCCGGGTTCGCCGGGGTGACGGTGGCATGTGAGCCGACCGGTCATCGCTGGCGGGTGCTGGGAGGGCTGGCCGCCGATCGGGGTATGGCGTTCGTTTGCGTGCAACCGGCGATGACGTCATGGTCACGCCGCGCCGAGGACCTCACCTGCGACAAGACCGACGAAAAGGACGCGGTGCTCATCGCCCGGTTGACCGCGCAGCTGCGCTGCTATGTCCCCGAGCCGGTCGAGGAGATCTGGGGCCGGTTGCGGCATCTGGGGGCTCGCCGCGAACAATTGCTTGTGGAGATGGTCTCTCGAGTCCAGCAGATTCGGGCCCTGCTGGAATGGGTGTGGCCGGCCGCGCTGGAAACAGCGCGTCAACCGCTGCGATCGCGATCATGGGTGGCGACGCTGCGGGTGATCTGCGGACGCGACAACGGGGATCTGGCCCGTACTCACCGGCTCGGCCAGGCCCGCCTCGAACAGGCAGTCCGGCGTGAACTCGCGCGCACCGGCGGGCAGCGCCCGTCGCTGCGGATCATCCGGAATCTGTTTGCGGCCCTGAGCGATTCAGCCGGAGTGCGGGCGGATCGACGCGGCGCGCTCGAACGTGTGCATTTGTTGCTGGGCGACTGGTCCGAATCCGGGCGGCGGCTGGCCGAGGCCGAACAACGCATGACCGCGGTGCTCGACGAGCTGCGGCTGACCGAGCTCGTCACCTCGATTCCCGGACTGTCCGCGGTCGGAGCCGCTGCCGTGCTGGCCGAAACCGGTGACCCGACACGGTTTCCCACCGCCCGCTCGGTGGTCAAACTCGCCGGCCTGGCGCCCCGCGAGCGGCAATCGGGGACCTTCACCGGCCGGACCAAGCTCACCGGCCAAGGCCGCCCCGGCCTGCGAGTGGCCGCCTGGCGCGCGGTCTGGGGCACCCAACGCGCCAACGCGGTATATGCCGCCCGCTACAAGCATCTGACCGGCCGCGAGACCAATCGGCTCACCTCGACCCAAGCCCAAACCGTAATCGCCGCAGCAATATTGCGTCAGCTACACGCCGTCATCACCACCCGACAACCCTGGGACCCCCATATCGCCACCCACGGCAGCACGCCCGCCAAGATCTCGACCGCCGCCTGAGCGGCGGCGCGTCGAGCGGTCGGTCGGGGCGAGCCCTCCGCGGCATCGAGACACCCCCGGGTGATCTCGTCGCTCATCACGGGCAGCCCCGGCCTGTCCGCGCCATTGCGACCACACGGGTCGCCCCACCTCGGATCCGCCAGATCGGGCGGCGTCTCCCCGTGCTGGCCGGTTCGGTCAGCGCGGTATGCGGCAGAGTAGTGCGTTTGCTGTACGCCGCGCCGACGCCGGTCCGAGGACTAGCCTTCAAACCAATGGACACACCGCGCCACCACTCGCTGCTTTTCCTTGACGTCGACGGTCCGCTCATCCCTTTCGGCACCACGCCTGCAGACCATCGACAGCCGTCCATCATCGACGAACGACCGCTCCCCATAAACCCGCTCGTGGCCCGTGTCGACCCTGCGCTGGGGCCACTGCTCTCGGGCCTGCCCTGCGAGTTGGTGTGGGCGACCACCTGGCTCCACGAAGCGAACCAAGTTGTCGGCCCACTACTGGGTTTACCCGAGCTGGCGATTGTGGAATGGCCCGACCTGCCCGACCATCAACTCGACGAATGGTTCGGGTTGCATTGGAAGACACGAACCATCGTCGAATGGGCCGCGCGCCGGTCGTTCATCTGGGTCGACGACGAGATCAGCGACAACGACCGCGAATGGGTATCCGACCACCATTTCGGCCAGGCGCTGCTGCACAGAGTCGACCCACGAATCGGATTGCGGCACAGCGACTTCGCCGTCTTCGTCAAGTGGCTCGCGGCAGCTGACCCCGCCGACCCGGGCTGATGATCAGCTGGGACCTTCCCGTTCGGCGAGGAATTGATCGAGCAGGGTGAACAACACTTCCAGGATGCGAACCTCTTGCTCTGGGCTGAGATCTGTGACGAAGTCCCATTCGGGCACTGCGATCTGCTTGATCACCCCGGACCAGACGAAGTTGCTCTCGCAGCGGAGATGATTGGTGAGAAGCCAGTCGCGAAACCCGTCAAGTCCTCGACCGCCGGCCCGGCGCGCGGCGTAATCGTAGCCGTCGAGGAAGCAGGTCACGCCACGAACAGTCGTGAAGCCGATGAACATGCCTGGGCGCGTCGCGAATTGCAGCAGGTATTCACGCTCGGTAAGCCGGTTCGGGTCCATCGGCTTCCGGTCGCGGCGTAGATGCCGGCGACGCGTCCGGTGAAGGCGGCTGCGGTGTCGGCTGTGAGGTAGCGCCCGTCCATGGCGGCGATTTGGGTGGTGTCGGGGCCTTGTCCGTATCCGAAGCCGACGGTGTCGCAGGACAGCGCGTGGGGGTCGAATCCGTTGGCGAGAGGCCGCAGGCATTACCGGACGTTGGACTTCCATCGAGTCCCGCAACAGCCCGGCGCGTGGAACCGGCTTGTTCGCCGGAGTGGCCGTCGTTACTAGACGACGGGCGGGCCCGGCCATGGATGTCGGTGACTCATGGCAGTGTCAGCCGCTGTGACTGCTTCAGCTGCTGATGACGCCTGGTTTCATGATCATGGACTGTGTTTCCGGACCTTGATCGCGATCCGCGACCTGGGGGCGTCGTGAACACCATGACCGGTGGCCTTGGGTGGATGTACGACAGGGATCTGCCGCTGGTCAACCTCACCTTCGCGCGTCAGATCAACGCCCGGGAGCTATTGGAGCGGATGGGCGTCGACCAAAACACCGTGGCGGTGCGCGGGCCGGATGACTTCCGCTACGAGCTGGGCGGTCTTCTCTACGCATCCGACGGATATGTGGTCAGCGCAGGGCATTACCGAAGCTGGGCCTGGGCGTGGGAGCACGGTAGTTGGAAAGGCATCGAAGACCGGGGATTGGTGCTGCGCGCCTCGATCGGAACCGCGGCACTGGAGTTGCACGCCAGCGAGAAACCGGGAGGGGTGTTCCGGTACGCCGAGGACGGCCGCCTCATCACCGGACTCGACACCACGGACAGCTTCGCACGGACAGGCACCGACCCGCACCGATTCGACACCGAGATGCAGGCCCTCGGCGCCCGACCCGAAGAAGACGAATACGGCCCCTTGGGGTCCCTCGGAATGTTCTACAGCCTTGCAGAGAGCCTCGGCGTCGGGGTGCCTCTGGATGACCTCAACGACCGTCCCGTCCTCAGCGGCCGGCTCCTGCCCCCAGCCTCGCGGTAGTTGCCGAGTCGCCCAGCACGCGCGCCGACGCTTCGTGTGATGCAGACGAAGCATCACATAATCGGCAGTAGCGGACGTTCCGTCGGCGTCGGATCGGCACGGCCAGTTGATCTTCCGATGTCCCGCGCTGGCCGGTTCGGTGAGCGCGGTATGCCGCATTACCGTGCACTGACGACATTCGGTCGGCGGGTTCAGATGGCCCCGGCCAGTTGATCATCCATGCACCCGCGCTGGCCGGTTCTGTCAATGCGGCATGCGGTGCGGGTCAGGCGGTCATCGCAGAGCCGCCAAGTGCCCCTCATCCTTTAGCCCAAGCCCAGGCCGTTAGACGCCAGTCGGTGCCGACCTTGCCCAGTGCCGCAGTGAAGACCGCGCCGGTTTGCGTGACCTGCTCGCCCCTAAGGTTGTACGAGAAGGTGGCCGGAACGACGACATACCCGAAGTCACCGGTGACATCGACATGCCGCGGCTCACCGAGATCGATGCGATAGCCGGAAGCCCCGACATGCTCAGCCTCCGCAAGCGCGGCCCGCCACCAGTCCACTCCGGCTGTCCGCCCCTGCCACACATGTGGCGACATTCCGTCCAGAATCTGCATCGGGTCAGCGCACGCCGCCGCCATCGCCTTCTCGTCACCGTTGTTGAAAGCGTCGACATACTGGCGCACCACCGCCATCGGATCGTCGGAGCTAGGCACGGCAGGTCTCCTCTCTCGTAGTGACTTCACTCATTGACCGCTGGGAGTGATTCGTAGCCGCCGTGCCGATGGCCGTACATCAATACATTCGCAGTGGCGACGATGTCACAAGCGCCGGAGCAGCAGCGCGCTCATCGGCAGGGTCGGTGTTCACCCCGAAACAGCCGGGTTACGCCGCGCTCGACGGAGTGCGCGCAGCCGAGGGTTTCGCGCCGCTCGGCCTGTCCGGCACCGATACTCCGGTTGCTGCGGCGGGCTACTCCGGCGGGTCGATCGGTACCCGTTGGGCCGCGCAAGTTCAACCGACCTACGCTCCCGAAATACGACTGGTCGGTGTTGCCATGGGTGGTTGGACAGCACCCATCGGCCCTTACCTGGAGTCGCTCGATTCCGGTCCGTTCTCCGGTTTCCTGCCGTCGCTCCTGCCGGGCATGATGCGCGCCGATCCACGTCTGGCGGCGGCTTTCAACAAATATCTGACGCCTGCCGGGCAAGCTCTGATGGCCGCTCGGGCACGTCCCGCCACGGCGTCTCCGGTAGTGATCCAAGGTCGACAAAGCGCGCTATTCGGCAGAAGAGGATGTCCTGGGCCGCAGTCGGTCTCGTTGTCGGCCGCGCCAGTTCTGGCCAATTCGAACCGCGCAGGATGCGGCAGTAGCGGATGTTCCTGCACAGTGGTCGGTTCGGTCGACGGCCGGCCCGCACCGGCCGATTATCGGAGTCGCTTGCGCAACCCAACAGATAAGTCTGGTTTATCGGTCGCTCCGAAGATCGATATTGATCCATGAGCCCTGAGGGTGGGATCGTCTGGGAAGCAGGATCTTCCAGCATTGCCGAGAGGAAATCGAACGCGATGACAGAGTCGTTGCCGGCAACTGCCGTCGTCCGCGTCGGGCGCGTGACTGGGCCCCGGTTGCAGGCCCACCGGTTATGCGAGTTGGATTTGTTGCTCGAACTCGGTCGGTGACCATTGCTGACGGAATGCGTTGGGGC
>NZ_JBHZAL010000078.1:0-7353 GCF_042754245.1 Nocardia sp. NPDC059228
GACGGGCTCAAGGGCCTGCCCGAGGCGATCAACACCGTCTGGGACAAGACCATCGTCCAGACCTGCGTTATCCATTTGCTGCGCAACAGTTTCCGTTACGCGGGTCGGCAGCACTGGGCCGAGATGAGCCGCGATCTCAAACCCGTCTACACGGCCCCGACCGAGGCTGCGGCCAAGGAGCGGTTCGGTGAGTTCACCGCGAAATGGGGCGGTCGATATCCGGCGATCGTCAGGCTCTGGACCAACGCCTGGGCCGAGTTCGTGCCGTTCCTCGACTACGACGTGGAGATCAGACGAATCATCTGCTCCACCAACGCTATCGAGTCCTTGAATGCCCGCTACCGGCGCGCCATCCGCGCCCGCGGGCACTTCCCCTCCGAGCAATCCGCGCTCAAATGCTTGTATCTGGTGACCCGCTCCCTCGACCCCACCGGGCAAGGTCGGGCACGATGGGCGATGAGGTGGAAACCGGCCCTCAACGCCTTCGCCATCACCTTCGAAGGCCGGATCTACCCGACCGGGAACTAACCCACACCGAGGTCGGATCCACCGTTAATCCGAAAGTCCCCATCTGTCGGCCGCCTGATTGCACTTGCACCTTCGGTTCGACACAGGAGCGGCTCGTGGTGACATTGGACCGGTTGGCGAACGTACTGGGTAGCTATGGGATCCGTTTGCGGTTGTGTTCGGTTCCCCGGTCCACCCAATTGCGCAGTGTGGTGATCCGCGGGGCCGATCAGGACCCTGCGGAAGCCGGTGATGTGCTGCTCGGGATCGGGGCACGCTCGGTGTCGGAGGTAGTGGACTGGGCGAAATCGGCGCGGGCTGTTGTCGCGCTCATCCGTGGGGGTGAGCAAACTGCGGACGAGCCGGAGATCGAGGGGGTGGCGGTGATGGTGGTCGATCCTGCGGTGGCCTGGAGCGCGGTTGCCGTGGTGGTCTACGGGTTGGTGCTGGAAGGCCGCGAGACCGAGGCCGGTCGCGGCCCGACCGATTTGTTCGCCTTGGCCGACAGTCTGGCCGACGCGGTCGGGGGTGCGGTGACGATCGAGGACCGCCGGTCTCGGGTGCTGGCGTATTCGAGGCTTCAGCAGCACCTCGACCCCGCACGGGTCGAGACGATCCTGAGCCGGGAAATGCCGCAGTGGTTACGGGTCCTGTTCGATGCACACGGTGTCTTCGCACATTTGGCGGTCTCGGATGAACCGTTGTTCGTTCCTGCGCAGGCAGAGCGTGGTTTGACGGGGCGGATGGTCGTGGCCGTGCGCGTGGGCCGGCAACTGCTGGGCTCGATATGGGTGTCATGCCCGGCACCGTTGCACGGGGCTCGACGGATTGCCTTGGCTGACGGCGCGCATACGGTGGCCTTGCATCTGTTGCGGTCGCGGGCCAGCGCGGATCTGGAACGTCAGGTGGAATCCGAACTGGTGATCAGTTTGCTGGAGGGCGCCGCGGACGCGGCGACAGTGGCCAGCAGGCTGGGGTTGGCGCCGGAGAATTTGCGGGCGATCGCGCTGCGTGCACGGATCGCCGACGAGCAGCACGCCGCGCTGCTGCAGGCCTTCGAGCGAGCAACAACCGGATTCGGCTGGTCCCGTTCGAGCCGCAGCGCGTTGGTCGGCGACACCATCTACACCGTGCTGCCCGCCGATCAGGCGGCGACGGCACGCCATTGGATAAGCGAGCTACAGGCGGCACTGCCAGCGCAGATGACGGTGCTGGCCGGCATCAGCGGTGTTGCCCGGGCCACAGAATTGGCGTTGGCGCGCCAAGAGGCCGACGAATGCCTGGCGCTGCACGAGACCCACTCATCAGGTGCTGCGCCCCCCGCCTACGACGAGTCGTGGGACGAAATCCTGCTGCAACGGTTGCGCACCGCTGGGCTTTCTGGACGCACCCCCGCACGGGGGCCGGTGTCGCAGTTGCGATACCACGACCGCATCAACTCCACCGAGTACGTGGCAACGCTGCGCGCCTGGTTACAGGCCCAAGGCGACCCCGCACGGGCGGGCGCGCAGCTGGGCGTGCACGAGAACACCGTCCGTAACCGGCTGCGCAAGATGGCAGAGGTGACCAACCTCGGCTTGGACGACCCCCGCAAACGACTCGCCATGATGATCGAACTCGCCGTCACCGACGACGACTGACCGTGCTGTGCCATCGCCACAAATCTCGACCCCTCGATTGTCGGGTCAGCGCAACTGATCGCCCCGACAACCATGCCACCCTGGAGTTGACAAGAAAGCCGCAGGTAGCAGCAGCGAAACGGTGAGCATCGATCGGCCCGACAACCGACCATAGCCCCAGTGCCGCTGAAGACCCCTGTGCCGCTGAAGACAGCCAGCGGCAGAGCTGACGCGCGGCACGAATCCAATCCGATTCGGCACAGCAGCCGCGATCGACGCGGGTCCCACCGACTCAGACTCGGCCCGACATCAGGGCCTGCGCGTTGTCAGGGGCGGCACCGCCGTCTTGGCCCCGCCCCTGACGACAATCTGCAACCCAGCCAGAAAGGAAGGGACACAAACACATGCCCAACACCGCAGGTGTCTGGATGACATCTCGAGCCCATGATCAGCTTCAGACCGAATTGCAGGAACTGCTCGCGCAACGCCACATCGAAATGCCCGATGGGGACAGTGGCGACTACGCACGCAACCAGGCTCTGCATTCCGCACGCCAGGCACGCATCCGCCGGATCCACCACCTGCTCGGCAACGCCCTCATCGGCCAGAACCCACCCGACGACGGAATCGCCGAGCCCGGCATGGTCTTGACCGTTCGCTACGGCGACACCAGAGCGGTCGAGACGTTCCTGCTCGCAGTACGCGAGGCCGAAGACAGCGAGATGGAGGTCTACTCCATGCAATCGCCATTAGGCCGCGCCATCGCCGGAGCGCGACCGGGCGAACGCCGTACCTACCGGGCCCCCAGCGGCACGACCATGGCAGTGACGCTGCTACACGCGGTCCCCTACGCGCTGACCGACCCAGCCCCCGGAGAACACGAGAACAGTCCAGCGAAGGATCTGCCCTGTCGTGCCGAGCCGGAAACTAGTTGAACGGAGTTGAAGGGAATGAAGAACATTCGAGTATTCGAGGTCATGCAACGACCGATCATCGCGGTGCGGCACGACAACACGGCACGCGAGGCTGCGCTGATGCTCGCCGAACTGGGCTACGCCGCGTTGCCCGTTCTCGACCAGGACGATCGCCTCATCGGGGTGATCACCAGCGGTGACCTCTTGCGGGCCGGCGAATTCGACGACACGGCCAGTGCGGTGATGACCACACCAGCGGTCTCGGTCCCCGACAACGCGGCACTGGCCGAGGTCATCAGCAGACTGGTAACGCACGGACTGCGCAGTCTGCCAGTCGTCGATGCCGACGGCCGCGTGATCGGCATGTTCAGCCGCAGCGACGTGTTGCGAATCATGCTCACCCCCGATGACGCACTCACAGCCGATGCACAAAGCCTCCTCGATCAGTACATCGGCGCACGGCGTTGGCCTGTCACCGTCCGCGAAGCCGACGCCACCATCTCCGGCCGATTCGCCGACGAATCCGAACGGCGCATCGCCATCGCCCTCACCCGCACAGTGCCCGGCATCCGCACCGCGACCATCGCGACCACACCGCCCGCCGCGGCCGCAGCCGTGCACTAGGGACACGAGTGGAGAAATCGGACAAGAGGCGCACCGGCAGGGCGGCCATGCCTTCACTCCACCGCATCGCAAGCACCAACCCCTGGAGACCAGATGGCCCACGCACACACCGCCCCCGGCGACCGCCTTACCGACCACCTACCCGCGCTGCGAAACACACTGAACCAGCAACGCCGCTTCCGCCTGCAGCAGCTGGCCGAACTCGAAGCCGAAATCGACCGCGCCACCGCACCCACCAACGCGGCTGATACGGCTAGACATGAGGTCACTGTCAAGTTGTACGCAGCAGCACGACAAGCGTTGGCCGACATCGATGAAACCCTCACGCTCATCACCACAGGCCGTTACGGCCGCTGCCGCCGCTGTCATGCAGAGATCCCGATCCACCTACTGCAGACCATTCCCACTTCACGGTGGTGCCTGAATTGTCGGCAGCATCTCACCCCCCGCCGATGTACGTCGAAACGACACACGCCCAGTACTGAGAGGACCAGAGCTCAGCAATTGGCTCCGTCCACCTGACCACCACCGCTGCTGGGAGTTTCGGATCAACGGTGGACCCGATCTCGGTGTGGGTTAGTTCCCAGTCGGGGTGATCCGGCCTTCGAAGGTGATGGCGAAGTCGTTGAGGGCCGGTTTCCACCTCATCGCCCATCGGGGGTAGTGGCGCAACCCGCCGGAATCCGGCACTGGCGCAGTGGTTCCCCGGGCGCGGACCCAGGCATCACGAAAATGGTTGTGGCTGTGGCTGTTTCTTGCCGGATCCGCCGCCACTGTTGATGTTGGTCGCGCTGGTGGATTGGGCTCGGCTGGCGAACCCCGTTGTGGCCGTGCGGCTACCCGGGTTGCGGGCCCCGGCGGTTTGGATCGCAGGGGAGCCCACATACGAGACGGCGACCCGGCCGTCAGACGGATATCCACGGAGCCGCATCAGCCGCGCCTCACAACTGAGCCCATCGCGACGGGATCGCCACCGCCGCTCGCGGCCTCGCTCGCTGGCATGAAGACCAGCTGCCACTTGGTGCGGACCGGAAACCTTGTTGACCTCGGAACTCCAGCAAACCGATTGACCGCATCGGCTGCCAAGCATCAACCGGGCCCGTCCGCAGCCCGAACCGTTACTGCACATCGTTACTGGTCAAACCATTGTCGTTGCTTTTCGTGCGATTACTACCGGGTGCTGCGCGGGTCGCGGTGGCGCAGGTGTTTGGCAACGGTGTGGAGGTCGACACCGCCGGTCAGGGCCTCGGTGGCGGCGCCGCCGCGCGCGGAGTGCCCGCGCAGATTCTCGACCACGGCCGGATCGAGACGGCCTGGGTCGCACGGCGCTCGAGGATGCCGGGCACCGTGGCGGGGCGGGTGATCGCCCGGTGGTGGCCTGCGCGGTCGGCTCTTGTTGTGTTCGGTTGGTCGCGGGCGCGCAGGCGGCGGGTCTCGCCGAAATCCCGTTGGCCAACCTCATTTTCGTGCGGGCGTGCCTGATGACCCTCGGCATCGCCCGCGTCACCGCCAGTGCCCTGGGCGAGCCGAACCGACATCCCGGCACGGCACGCCGCTACTGGTCCAACTCGCCGATGCTCCGGACGCGGTCCGTCTGCCCTGAGCATCGGCCTGGCACTCAATTGCTCGGCGGGAACTGCCCCTTCGCCACCACCTTGCCACCCGAGAGTGTGAAGGTCACCACGCTGGGGCCGCCGCTCGGGCAGCACAGGGCGTCACTGGATTTCGCCCACTTGTACTGCACCGAGACGGTATTCGCGGTCTTTCCGATGACCTCGGTGTAGCCGTAGGGGCTGGATGTCGCGGTACCCAGGTAGGTGCCGTTGGTGAAGAACAGGACATGGGTGTACGGGTGAATATTGCCCGATTCCACCGTCATCCACGACAACACGCCATCGCAGCCCGCCGAGATCGGGTCATTGCTCGCCGACGGGTTGCCCCATCCGCCGTTCGTGGTCGGGGCGAGACTCTTGATTGCTGAGTTGGCGAGCCCGGAATTGAGGTCGAAGCACAGTCCGTGGCCGCTGCCGTTGGGTGCCGGATTCGTGGTCACCGGCACGATCGTGGGCTGCGGCGTGTCGGTCGCGGCACTGGTGGCAGGTGCAGGCTGCGGCGAATTGGCATCGCCCGCAGACGGATTGCCGCCCTGGCCGCCCGGAGCCTGGGCCGGAGGCGGAGCCGACTGGTTACCCTGCGCCGGTCCGGTCGTCCCCTGGGATGCGGCGACTGTCGTGCTCGCTGTTCCCGCCTGGGTCGACGAGCTGCCGGAGCATCCGCTCGCGGCCGCCACGAGGGCGGTGGCGAACGCGGCGAACAGCACTGATCTGGCCTTCATATATCTCCTCGCATCGATACGCCATCCCCGACTTCCATCCAAACGGAAGGACAAACTGGTCATCGGGTCCAGTCAGGCAGGCGTTATCGAAGCGTATGGGGGCGGGATGCCCCAAAAACCAGGGGCGCGAACACAATTCGCCCAGTGATGACCGTGGACCTCTCCTTTTTCCGCTCCGAGGCCTCCCAGCGCCTGCGCGCGCAGGCCCGTCCTGAGGGACATGCCGAAGGACTCGCTGAGACGAGCTGAGGGGCTTGCCGTGGCCGTCATTCACACACTGGAGCGAAACGGAATCACCGTCACCGCCGCGGCCCGTGAGCGCGTCACATCCTGCACAGAACCCGAACGTATCCTCGGCTGGCTGGATAAATCCATAGCGGCCAGCACCGTCGACAGCCTCTTCGAGGACCCCGCAGAAATCTGCCGGATTGCGGTGTCAGGCACAGAGGACCTCGCGCGCTGGGAGACCGAGCTCGACGTTGGTGACGGGTGGGCCGCACCCGTCACCACGACTGATCGACACCGATCGAGCCGTGCACCTGCCCCGCGGCCGTCACGCTGACTCCTCTGGAGGGTCTCTGATGTCGGATTACCTGGCGGCACAGTGAGATCCGGGACGTCGGCATAAGTGGTTGTCATCTGATTTGAGGGTGTGCCGAGACCTAGGATGCTCGGGTTTGCCTGGCTGCTGGGATCGGGCGGCCACGGTGGTAGGTGAGGATCTGGTTGGGGGTGCGGTGGCGGCGGAGGATGAGGTCGAGGGCCTGGGGGAAGGTGGGGCCCAGGAGGTGGAGGGCCAGGATGCCATCGGAGACGACATTGCCGTTGTCGAGCATCAGGAGGAAGGTTGTGCCGGTGGCGTTGGCGGCCAGGGGGGTCATGCGGTGGCCGAGGGCGGATTCGAAGTCGGCGTAGCGGTCGTACATGCCGGTCGCTACGTCGATGGGGTCGAAGAAGAGGGGGTCGGGAGGCCACAGGGCGCCGGCGAGGTCCGGGGGGCGGATGGCGAGGCTTCCGAAGGATTCGAGGGTTGATGCCGCGGGGCGGGAGACGTGGAAGCCTTCGGCTTTCAGGCGGTCGATCCATTCGGTGATGTCTACTCGGCGACTTGGAGTCCAGCCCGCGGCTTTGAGAGCTTGTAGCGTGATTGGATTCGGCCAATAGAAGCGCATAGAGACTATTCGGTGCTGGATCGTGTTGGGCACGTATCGATTTGGTTGACATGCCCTGGATACGCAGAAGGCCCCGACCAAATGGTCGGGGCCTTCGCGAAGGATGTTCCGGCGGTGTCCTACTCTCCCACACCCTGTCGAGTGCAGTACCATCGGCGCAGGTGGCCTTAGCTTCCGGGTTC
>NZ_JBHZAL010000079.1:0-6444 GCF_042754245.1 Nocardia sp. NPDC059228
GCACGGTCTCGATGGCGATGCGGGCGCCGTCGTCGAGCCAATTCCCGGGGCCTACACCCCGAGATCGAACCTGGCGGGCGCGTTCGGAAAACGATCAGCGGGTGCCAGGTCTCGAAGGCGAACGACAACACGACGGCGCCATTCACCCCTACGCGAGGAACACCAGTTACCGTCCTCACCATGGACATCGCTCTCGACCAGCCCATGGCGGTGGTGCTCCGATACGTCGATGCCTTCAACAACGGTGACTCGAAGGCGATGACTGCGCTGTGCGCTGATCCGATGCAGATACTCGACGGCATGTCGCCGCACGTGTGGCAGGGGCCGACAGCCAGCGATGACTGGTGGAGGGCCGTACGCAGGGAGGGCGAGCACGCGGGAGCGTCGGGCTACCACATTGCGCTCGGCGAGCCGCGGCACGTCGACGTCACCGGTGACCACGCCTATGTCGTTGTTCCCGCCGCCATGACGGTCGATCTGCAGGGCAAACAGGTAACGCAAACCGGCTCCATCTTCACCGTCGCGCTCGGCAAGGTGGGGACACAGTGGCGGCTGACGGCCTGGGCTTGGGCAAAAGGTGCCTGAGGCGGCATGCGATAGCTGACGACGCCGCCTAACCTACAGGGCCCGACACCGCCGACGAGCCCCTTGCGCCCATCGCTACATCACGGTGTTCGGAAATCGATCGGCAGCCGAACGCGAGCAGCCCTGCCCGGCGGAACGGCCGTTCCCGCAGGAGGGAGTGTTCGGGAACCTGTCCGTTTGGGGGTGCACCCCGGACTGCCGTTGTGGGTTCGGAGTTACCGTCGAGAACTCTCATTGCCGCCGGTAGCCGGGATCGGCCACTCCACGGCGAGTTGCCGATGGCCGTGACGGGCGCGGGCCGCGTCGGCGGTCAGACCCAGTGCCGCACCGATCTGGGCCCACGTCGCTCCGGAGCGGCGGTCCGCGATGACCGCGCAGCTGATCAGGTCCTCGACCAGGTCCGGGAAGGGCGCCACCGCCACGCTGTGCAGTCCACCGGCAGCGAGGCGGCCGTACGTGGTGAGGTCGGCGATCAGCTCCTTGACCACCTCGACCTGCACGGTCAGGTCTTCGGCGATGAACGCCATCGCAACCTGCGGGTTGACCGCCGCTCGAACCGACCGGGTTTCACGCCGGCGGGCCCGGTAGGCGGCCTGGCGGTGCGCGGGTCGACAGTAGCGACGGACCCCAGCCCGGTCGCTCGGCAGCCGGGCACCGCACCAGCCACAGGTTGTGGGCATGCCGTCACCCATATCCGGACGATACGCCCGTCATGATGTGGCGGGGCCCGGGGCCGGTGTCTTCGACATTCACCGATGGTCTGCCTCTAAAACGATCGTTTCCGCCCACTCCGGCTGCGGTCGACTCCTCACCGTCTGGCACTCCAAGGTGCGGGATCAAGAGGGCAGCAACGCTTCATGTACCAGGTGACACGATTCTTACCGGCACCCCTACATGGGGTTCCGGCAGTAATCGCCGAAGATCGAACGGATTTGGAATCGTTCTGCGGCTCCTGCCGCCGTCGCGGATGGTGATCTTGCCGGGTGTGTGGAATCTGGTCCGGTGGGGTGGCGAGCTTGGTTTACTTGATCTTGGAGATTCGCCTTGGACGACGACTACGAGATCAGCGCAGCGTCACCGAAGGGTTCGAAGCTCGGTGGTGGTGCGCTCACGACAGTGAGGACCAGACCATGGCTGAGTTGACCGAGGGCACATACGAGATCGTCAACAAATCAATGAATCTGGCGATTGGGCTCGACCGGGGGGACGGGGTCAGTGTGGTCCCTGTGGAGCCCGGTGAGACCGACGGGCAGCATTGGCAGCACTGGACGGTTCAGTTGACCAAGGGAACCTCTGGTTTCCAGATCACCAACAAACAAACCGGCGCCCAGCTCGCACTCGCTGCAGTCCAGGAAGGCGCCCGTGCCGTGTGTGATGGTCAGAGCTTCACGTGGGTGATCGAGGGCCAGCCTGGCGGTCCGCCTGATGAGCCACTGCTTGTGGGTGTATCGGGCACTCGGCTGTCTCTGTGCCTCATGCCCGACGAGCAGACTCTGGCCGTCGAGGTCCGGTCACCTTCTGGAGAAATTCCCATCTTCTGGCGCTTCCAGCCCGTTGGTTAGTCGCCACGGGCAGAACGCATCGAAGGTGTAACCGATCGGGTAGATCGACGCCCGAAGCAGAGACTGGGGAGCCACTGGGCGGGTCTGCGATGTGCGCTGACCCGTTCGACCGGCTCAGCGCGACACGGCCCGGGAGTCTCAGGTGATCTGGCCGGGTTGGTGTCGTCGAAGGCAAGGCCCAGTGCACGATCTTGTTGGAGGGGCAATGACCAGGATCGATTCACAGAACTTCGCCACCCTGCTCGACACCATCGCCCAGCGCCGCAGCGCCGGCGACGGCACAGTTTCGGCGGAGGCCTCCACTCACATCCCCGAGGTCAGAGCGGCGAATATCCCGCAGGAGGTCAAAGACGCAGTTCAACCCGCCGAGACCGGCATGCAGCAGCAGCTCGACCACACCTGCACCGCCGCGTACACGGACGCTCGGCGCGTCCTCGCCGGTGACATCTCACGCGAACAGTTCGAGGACCTGATCAGTCAACTGGTGGACAGCGCCCAAACCCAGTTCACTCAGCGGCAGGCCTCGACCAAGGCAGCACTCAAGAGCCTCGACAGCCAGCACCCCGACTGGCAGCAGATGATCTTCAACGTATTCGAGGCGGTCACTGACCTTCTAATCAAGATGCTGGACAAGGAATTCGGCTTCCTCACATCGCTGAAGACGAACACGCCCCAGCAGGCAGGTCAGGTGAACGGATTTTTCAGCGACTTGATCCGTCAGCTCGAGGACGGGTGGAGTCAGATCGTTGGGTGATACCGCATTCCCACGACCGGCGGTGACACAGCAGCTGACAAACCACGGCACGCCGATCGAGCATTTCAGCACCTGACCGACGGTCCCGGGAGTGTCGGGATAATGGCTCTGGCGCACTTCCGGTGGTGATCGAGGCTAGGCCAGGAGGATGCGGTGGCGAAGTAGCCGAAAGCTGGCTCTGCCATACATTTGTCGCTTGATCAGCTTGGTTTTGGTGTTGACGCCCTCGATCGGCCCGTTGCTGTAGGACAGAGTGAGGCCGGCGACAGCAGCGGCGTGGTCCTTTTCCAGGCCGCGCAGGAAAGGCTCGAGCTCTGCGAGTCCTGCTTCACGGACCTGCTTGATCCATGTGTCGAGGTCGCTGCCGCGGCGTTCGGTCATGAGCGCGCCGAATTCGGCGACGAGCTTGGCTAGGTCGGTCATTTCCGGGCAGGTGGCCAGGAGTTCGTCGAGGTGGGTGCGCCGCCCGGCGGGAAGGTCGGTAGGCCTGCTCAAAATCCAGGAGGTGAGCCGCCGTGGCGAGGGCATGAGCCGGTCGCCTTCGGCGCGGCCCTGGTTGAGGTATTTGTGCAGCAGATTGATGCCGCCGGTGTAGCCGAGGGCTTTGATCTCGTGGAACAGATGCAGCACTGGGACACCGGGCTCGGCTTCGCGGCGTTGGCGCAGGTGGTCGCGGTAGGGATCGACCAGACAAGCACGGTATTGCGGCGGGCGGCGCAACTGATTCGGTTCGGCCGCACGGGCGTATCGCTTGACGGTATTGAGCCCCAGACCGAGCCGCCGGGCGCAGTCGAGCAATCCGACACCGTTGTCGAGCAGGTTGTGAACCGCGTGCCAGCGTTCCAGAGTCGTTGTCTCGCGGGTCAATGTCTGCCGTTTCGGCCCTGCCGCGGCCCAGCATCGAGCGTGCGCGGCGACGGCGGTTTCGACTGCCCAGGCCAGTCCGTGCCAGAGGTGCCAGCGATCGCTGGCTTGCACCGCGCTGGGCAGAGCCCGCCGGATCGCTTCGGCGTAGGCGGCCGAACCGTCACGGACCACGATCTCGACACCCGGCTGTTCGCGCAGCCATCCCTCGAGCGTTTCGGACCGACGATCAGCCAAAACATCGACCCTTTGATGGGTAGCGGCGTCGATAAGCACCGTGCCATAACGGTTTCCGCGGCGAAACGCGAAGTCGTCCACGCTCACCACTCGGGGAACCGGCCGCCGCGGCGCAGGGATGCGCAGCAGCACCCGCACTGCGGTGTCGCGGGACATGCGCACCGGCAACGCTGCGAGCACGCGGATCGCGGCTCGCCCGGCCAACTCCCGCACGACAGCCCGCACCTGGCCGGTCAGCCGGGCGGTGCGGCGCTGGTAGCGTTCGAGCACGCCCGGAACCTGCTCGCGAAACGTCTTGCAGCACTGCGGTGTCGAGCACATCAGCCGCCGGACGCGCACCCGCACGAGCACCGCCCGTCCAGCGGCAGGTCCGCGACCGTCCGATCGTGATAACTGTGAACCCGCATCGACTCGGCACCACACCGCAAACACACCGCCGGCCGCGACGCCGTCCTGGCCTGCACAACCACCCGCTCACCCTCGACCACCACACCCTCCATCACCAGCGGCAGCAATCCCGAAAAGGCAAGCCCAACAACATCATCCACCTCGACCACCGAGGCATCATGCCGTCAACCAGCCTCGATCACCACCGGAAGTGCGCCAGAGCCGATAATAATCCGACACTCCCACGGTCCCGGAACACCCTCTGGGACCGTCGGCACGCTGAAGCGACATGCTTGGATTTGAGGGTTCAGGAGCTTCCGGAGCGAAAGCCGCACCAAGCGAACAGGCTGAACCCTGTTGGTGTGCCGAACATTTCATGGCGCCGTGATTGACGATCGGGGACCCGGCTACAGGTGGCTCGGGGTGTTCGCGTCTCCCGTCGCCGAGGTTCTGCGCCCAGGTGAGTTTGATCTATATGTCCGGTGGATCGTCTAGAATCGTGTGCGCAGCTATTGGGTCGGGATGACTCGTCCCGGCTATGGGCGCGGAGCGCGCGCCATCCGCTTTCTCCTGTCCCTGTTTCGGATGAAACTCATACGGCAAGGAGCGGTACATGACTGCACAACCCACGGCACTCAGCGGGCCCACCCTGCAGGACAAGGTCACATACCAGCTGTGCGAGTACGCGAACCTGGTCAACAGCATCGAAAATGACGGCAACCTGGAGGGCCAGCTCCAGCAGCAGATCCAGCGGTACCTCGACCTCAACCGCGCGACGATCGGAGGGTGGGAGATCGTCTGGGGTCCGGGGGTCGCGGTGTTCCCCACCGACATGTACGCGGTCAACGCTTTGTATATGGCGCAAAGCACCGAGGATCGTTCCCGGTACGTGATCGCCATGGCCGGCAGCACCGACGCTCTGGTGTTCGACTGGCTCGTCGAAGACTTCCTGATTCACCAGAAGCCGTGGTTCGCGAATCTCGCCGCTTGGTACACAGAAGGCACGGCCATCGGCGTGAACATCCTCACTGGGATTACCCCCTCCGGCGACCGCCCTGGTGCCGGCCGCACCTTGCCCGTGTTCCTCAGTACGCTCGGTGACGCCGCTATCGACCTGACCGTGACCGGTCACAGCCTCGGTGGCGCCCTGTCGCCCACACTGGCCCTGTTTCTGCGCGACACCCAGATGCTGTGGAACCCGTCCGAACAGGCCACGATCAGCGTGCTGTCCACCGCTGGACCAAGTTTCGGCAATCAGGAATTCGTCGACTACACCACCCAACGACTGCATCGGGTGCAGCGCTACGCCAACGACCTCGACATCGTCCCGTACATGTGGAACCCGGCCGACATCGATTGCGTCAAGGGCTTCTACTGCGAGAACAACCTGCGCGCCCCCGACGCCTTCCCGCTGATGTTCGACCTGCTCAAGACCAAGGCGTCCGTGTCGGGCCAATACGCACACTTCGACGCCACCAACGGCGTGTTCCAAGGCACGTTCAACCCGGACTTCAGCGATGACTACGGCAAACAGATCGGGTACCAGCACATAGGCGGCTACCACCAGTTCTTCGACATCCCCGGCGTGACCTGGCCGCAGAACGTCATAGCCCTCCCGCCGGTCACCCCCGACACCGGAACAGGCCGCATCCTTGCCTCAGCCGGTGTATCACTCGGCGACGGCGCAGGGAAAGCACCGGCCAATCATCGGCCGGTAACCGTCCCGATCAACGGACAACCCGTGGAGCTGCCCACCAATCACGACAGCCCCGAGGCCAGGCAACTCGCGGCCCGCATCACCGCCGAATTCGATTCTCACCGCAGCATGAGGCCGAACCGATCCGCACGTTGAAGTGGCCAGACGGCGAGGAGCCGACCGCAGCCGGAAATGATCGGTTCGTGACATCCTGCGGGTTTCTTTCATCCGTAAGGGGTCATCCCTGCCACTGGAGGTGCTCATAACCTGTGGTTGAGCGCCGCGTAGAGGTGGGGAGCCACTGTGCGGGTCTGCCGTGGCGGGGGGGGGCCCGAGAACGGGCAGCCCCGGCCACCCCC
>NZ_JBHZAL010000080.1:0-6388 GCF_042754245.1 Nocardia sp. NPDC059228
GCACGACATCGTCGCGGAACTCTTTCGGATACGGCTTGGGCACTGCGACATCCTCTCAGGCCCGCCTCTCGGCAAGCCATCTCGGTTGTCACCTACCCCTGCAGCAGCCCCCTGCTCGATATCGCGACCGGATCAGGGCTTGGACTGCCTGCGTTCGGTCAGCAAAATGCCTTGATCCGCCTCGGTCTGACCGATGAAGCCCTGGAGGGTTTCCGCGCCACGGTTCTCCGCCCCGCCCTAGCGGAGCTTGTCGCAGACGTCCCTGCGGGCACCGTTCTCGAAAGACTGCGGGCCCGGACCGTGGAATTCGGACGGACGCGGCCTCGCAGGGCAGGCGATGAGAGCATCCGGGAAGGCGAACTCGACCGCCTCCGTGCACGGCTACAGCGCCGCGACCTCATCCCCGGACTGACCGTCCACCAGGCGAAGGGGCGCGAATGGAACCATGTCGGGGTCGCACTGAACCTCGCACAGGAACGCATACTCGACCAGGGGCTCCGCGAACTTGAGCCAGAACACTGCGTGCTCTACGTGGCACTGACCAGAGCGAAGCACACCTGCGGAGTGTTACGTTGTCCGCAAGAACACGGGGTCTAACTGCGATCCATGGAACCAGTTTCCGCCGCCGCCATCACCTTTGCCGCACGAACCCGCCACCGCGGATGAACCAGTCGGCCCAGCCCTCACGCGTATTGGAACCACACTTCGGTTACGACGATCAGGTTGGCTGTCTTGCCCGAGTCCGACCTCGTAGACGCACTGACCGGGTGCTGCGTGTCCATGAGGCCGTAAGCTCAGCGGGTGCCACGGATCGCCGCGTGGCGAACGGATTCGGGAGGATAGGTGTCGGGGGAGACCCGTTTCGGCCATTACCAACTCGTGCGTTTACTCGGTCGAGGCGGAATGGGACAAGTGTGGCTGGCGCACGACACCCATACCGATCGCGATGTAGCACTCAAAGTGCTTCCGCCCGAGGCGGTTGCGGATGAGGGCTATCGCAAGCGCTTTGAACGGGAGGCGCGGCTGGCGGCCAAAGTGCGTGGGCCACATATAGTCCCGATCCACACGTTCGGTGAACTCGATGGGCGACTGTTCATCGACATGGAGTACATCGAGGGCACCGACCTGGCGGAGGTCGTAAAATGTGGACCGGTGCCACCCACGACTGCAGTGGATCTCGTCGCCCAGATCGCCGCAGCTCTCGATACCGCGCATGCGGCCGATCTCGTGCATCGAGATGTCAAGCCATCCAATGTCATTGTGCTGCCCAGTGGGTTCGCTTACCTGATCGATTTCGGGATCGCGCGCAGGCATGGGCAGACTGCCATCACGACCACAGGTGCGGCGATCGGTACATGGGCGTACATGGCCCCCGAACGATTCACCGGACAGGAGGACGCCCGCGCGGACGTCTACGCTCTCGCCTGCGTGCTCTTCGAATGTCTCACGGGTCGAAGGCCATTCGGCGAAACCGATCCCGCACAGCAAATGCGGGCGCACATGATGACACCGGTGCCGCGGGCGACTGCGTTGAACCCCGAAGTGCCGGACGGGCTGGACGAGGTCATCAGACGAGGGATGGCCAAGGACCCGGATCGTCGGTACCGCACGGCGGGCGAACTGGCCTCTGCGGCAGGTGAGGTTGTACACCCTACACGTGGGGTGGCACTGGCAACGGTCGCGGAATCGCCGGCGACCACGAAATGGGGTGCTGGCTGGACCTTCCCGCTTTCCGTTGCAGTGGCGGAGCCTACCCGGGTCGACGACGGGACCCTCGTGACAGGCATCGATCAGGATGACGTGGCGGAGGATCAGGCGCAAAATGCATCCGGGTTGTCCCGCGCGGTAGGTAGGTCACGCGGTCGCATTGCTCCGAAACCTTTGGTCCTGCTGGCAGCGGGTGTTTTGCTTGTCGTCACAGGAGCCGTCGGCACTGCCGTCTATCTAGGACGTGACGATTCCGGGCAGGGCGGTGTGGCTTCGTCGTCCACACCTGTGCAGCCGACGCGCACGGTCGCTCCGGGGGCGCCCCGGGCGGTGACGGCGGTTGTTCCGGTTGGTATCAGTCCGAGTGGGATAGCTGTGGATCCGATCGCCGAGACGGCGTATGTGGCCAACTGGGGTGACTACGCCAAGAAGGCCGGTGGGTCCATTTCGATCATCGATCTCCGTACGAACCAGGTCACGACCACCATCGAAATACCGCACTTCCCAACAGGTGTCGCGGTGGATTCTGAATCGCGCAAGGTATATGTCACCGGCAGCGCGCCATCGTCGACGGTGACCGAGCGCAGTGACGACATCGTGGACGTTTCCGGTTCGGTCACAGTGATCGACGCTCGTACGAACAAGATCAGTGCAACTCTCACCGTGGGGCTGGCGCCGGAAGGCATTGTCGTGGACTCCCGCTCGCATACCGCCTACGTCGCGAATCGAGGCAATCCGATGGGAGAGGGAAGCAAGGGTTCGATTTCCGTGATCGACACGCGTACCGATGCCGTCGTCTCGACACTCAAGCCGAAGGAGCTGCCCGCCGACGTCACCTTCGATTCGCAGACTCGGTCCCTGGTCATCACCCAGCCGCTGAGTAACTCGGTGGCTGTCGTCGACATCGCAACGAACACGACGACGTCGATCAACGTGGGGTGGCCCACCTACGGCATCGATATGGACTCGCGGTCGGGCATCGCGTATGCGGCGAGCGATACGTCCTTGACCGTCATCGACCTGCGGACGAAAACTGCAACTGGTACAACGTATCTCGGCGTTGCCCATGGCTTGGCCGTTGATGCGGCCGGTGGTGTGATTTTCGCCGTCGGTGGTAAGCGTGGCACCGAACCCTATTCCAACGCGGTGTCGACATTATATGTCGTGGACATCGCTACTAAGGATGTCGTCGCGAGCGTCGACGTCGGTCGGGGTGGGGGAAGCGTTGCCGTGAACCCGACTACTCATATCGCCTATGTGACCAATCGGGACGACAACACCGTCAGTGTCGTCGCTCCACTGTGAACCATACGGTCGATCACTGATCGATTGCTAGCGTGGCAAATTGCTTCGGCGTGTCGTATCGACACGCCGAAGTCGAGGAGATGAGCGCTGTATCAGTTCGGTTGGGCGGAAATCGCTTGCCTTTCACAGAGGTGTGCACGCGGCTCCTTCTTGAGAAGGTCGTTTTCATTGCCGATGATCCTGCTGACCGCGGAGCGGCTTGGGTTGATCTCGCCGGCAATTGGGGTGGGGGTGCGGCCGTCGGCGAAATTGCGGACGAGGACGTTGGCAATGTTCAGCCAGCTGCGGTCGCCGCGCGCAACCGCATCCCGCTCCCACAACGACCTCGGTGCTCGCCGCGGTGCTGAAGTTGCTGCGTTGCCGGGACAAGGAGTGGGTACGGGCAAGCCGATGCTGTGCCGTCTCGACGTGCTCCATCGTGCCATCGTCCTGCACATCGAGCAGCATTCCCTGCGTAACCTCGTGAAAATCCTGAACGCCGAGGGGCTTCCGACTGCTAAGTCTCACGCTGTCTGCGAAATCGATCGTGGTTGGCATGGGGGAGGTATCGGTTGAGCCGGAGAGGTTGGTTGCCGATCGCTTGCTATGTCGGGAAATTTGATCCACGAGTCGGCGTGTCGACACGCCGACTCGTGGGGGTCTAACGCGGTGCGCGGTGGCGCCCGCCGGGTGCCCGCATTGGGGTGTCGCGTTCGCGGAGTGCGTCGCGGATGGTGCTGGCGGGGAAGCCGGTGAGGCGGCTACAGCTGACGAGGGAATGGCCGGCGAGGTACAGCCGTTCGACGTGGTCGATGTCGTTGGTGCTCATCGATTGGAATCGGCGGGGAACGTTGCGGTTGGTGAGCAGGTTGAGGACGGCGGTCTTGGAGATTCCGTAGCGCGCCGCGAGTTGTGTGGTCGAGGTGCCGTCGCGGTACGCGTGAAGGAGTTCCTCGACCGTCGCAGGGCCGAGGCGCGGCTCGATTCTGCGAGGCTCGCGAGGACGGTCCGCCGGAGGCTTCTTGTGTCGGCGGGGGAGTGGGGACGAGGGGCTGTTGTCGATTTTGGCGCGGGTGGTTTCGAGTTTGTGCAGGTCAGCCCGTTTGGAATAACGCCCAGCCAGGTCCACTTCAAACGGCAGGCACTACACGGTGCCTGCCGTTTTGTGTTTGTTCGGTCGGCGACCGGAAGCCCGCTTCATACAGCGAGCTACGGCGTGCTTCCGGGTCTGGTAGGGGTGGTGAGGGCGTCGAGAGCTGCGGTGAGGGTTGCGGGGGTGCGCAGGGGGTGGCGGTTCAGGTGGGGGAGTTCGCGTTTCGCAATGGCGGTGAGGACGCCCGCCGGGGGGAGTTCGAGGAGCGTGGTGAGGCGGGCATCCTGGCGCAGGGTTGTCGTGCACAGGTCCCAGCGGACGGGGCGGGTGATCTGAGCGGCGATCTTGGTCAGGGCGTCGGCGCCCGACGTGACGGGGCGACCGTCGAGGTTGGAGAGCAGGGGACGGATCGGGTTGCGGGGGACGAGTTTTCCGATCGCGCGGGTCACCGTGTCGCGGGCGGCGGCCATGAATTCGGTGTGGAAGGCGCCCGCCACCGGGAGGACGACCACTTTGGCGTCCGCCGGGCGGTCGGCCGACAGCGCGGCCAGGGCTTCGATGCGTCCGGCGACGACGAGATGGCCGGGAGCATTGTGGTTGGCGGGCACCAGATCGAGTTCCGCGATGCGGGTGAGTATCTCCTCGAGGCTGCCGCCGAGGACAGCCGCCATACCGGTGCGGTCCGCGGCGCAGGCGTCGGCCATGGCGCGGCCGCGGGTGGAGGCCAGGGCGATCGCGTCGTCGGGGGAGATCACGCCGGCGGCCGCTGCCGCCGCGAGCTCGCCGACCGAATGACCGGCCACGATCGTGTCGGGGCCGAGTCCGCCCGCGGCGTGCAACGCCGCCACCGCGAGCAGCGCGGCGGCGACCACCAGCGGCTGGGTGGTGGCGGTGTCGACGAGTTCGGTTGCGTCGGCCGTGGTTCCGAGGCGCAGCAGGTCGAGGTCACAGATCTCCGACCAGCGCGTGAGGCTTTGCTCGGCGCCCGGCAGCGACAGCCAGTCGGTCAGCATGCCCGGTTTCTGTGAGCCCTGCCCGGGCGCCAGGAGGGCATAGGGCGCGACGTCGAGGAGGGTGCGGGCGGCGGGGTAGCTCATCGGCGCTGCCTCCGCGCGACGCATTCCTCGGCGAAGGCCAGCGACCGCAGGTGGAAGGTGCGCGCCGTGTAGCCGAGGCTGGTGTTGTGTCCGGCATCGAGCTGACGGTCGATGACCACGCGCGGTGAATGCCGCATCCGGGAGCGCAGATTCGCGAGGGTGCGGTCGTCGTGATGCCACCAGCGCTCGTGCTCGGCGAAGGTGAACCGGACCGGAACCCGGATGCGTTTTGCGATCGCCGGAAACATCGATTCCCAGCTCACGATGTCGAACTGCTCGGCGGCCGGGATCGGCGCGGTGATCGAGCGGGCCTGATGGAAGGTCTCCGGCGGATACAGCTGCAGCGGCAGCCAGCTCTTCGTCCACGTCGCGCCGATGTTCTCGAGCCCATCGGCAGGGTGGGCGTAACGGTGCCCGCACCCGGAGACGTCGATGCCGAGTAGATCGGGTACGCGCTGATAAGCGGCAGTGGCCAGCGCCAGCTTGCCGCCGAACGAATGGGCGTGCAGCAGCACACCCGCGCCGGTGTCGAACCGCCCGGTCAGATCACGCAGCGCGTTGGCGAGGGTGGCGGCCTGGTCGATGACGGGCTGGCCCTCGGGCAGTGCGTCGGCGGACGCGCCGTACCCGGGGCGGTCGATGGCGACGACCGAGAAGCCGAGGGCCGCACCCAGTTCGAGCATCGACATGCCGGGCAGGGCCCGACCGTGGAAGTATCCGGCCCGCATCCCGGCCCCGTGCAGGGCGACGATGGTGCCACGCGGCTGCTGCCGGACCGGCGTGGTGATAAGTGCCGACAGCGTCGCGTCACCGCCGTCGAGGTCGATCGACCGGACCTGCGATTCCTCGACGGACGAATGCGGTTGCAGCGGTGTGGGATTGATGACGGTCATGTCTGGTCTCCTTGGCTTACACTGCAAATCGGAGCGCCCTGGGTGATGGCCGCACCGGCCTCCACCGCGAGACCGGTGATGACACCGGCCTTGTGGGCGGTGACCGGGTTCTCCATCTTCATGGCCTCGAGCACGACGACCAGGTCGCCCGCCTCGACGGACTGTCCCTCTTCGACCGCGACCTTGACGACGGTGCCCTGCATCGGGGCGGTCACGGCGTCACCGGAGGCGGCACCGGCGCCCGCGCCACCGCGCTTGCGCGGCTTCGGCTTCTTGCGCACCGCACCACCCACGCCATTGCCGGAAGCGGCCGT
>NZ_JBHZAL010000081.1:0-5719 GCF_042754245.1 Nocardia sp. NPDC059228
CATCACCGGTATGCGAGAACGAACCGCCCTGTACGCGGGCACACTTGACGTCGGACCGCTGCCGCCGCCCGACGGCGGCTGGCGAGTCCATCTGCATCTGCCGAACGACGAGGACCAGCGGCTGTGACGACCGTACTGATCGCCGACGACCAGCCCTTGCAACGCCTGGGCTTCCGGATGCTGCTGGAGAGCCAGGACGACATGACCCTGGTGGGCGAGGCGGGCGGCGGCGCCGAAGCCGTCCGTCTGATCGCTCAACTTCACCCGGATGTCGTACTGATGGACGTCCGTATGCCGGGCCTGGACGGCATCGAGGCGACCCGCCGTATCGTCGCGGCCGGCAGCCGTACAAGGGTGCTCATCCTGACCACCTTCGACCTGGACGAGTACGCGTACGCGGGCCTCCGGGCCGGCGCCAGCGGCTTCCTCGTCAAGGACGCGCTCCCCGAGGAGCTGCTGTCCGGCATCCGCGCGGTCGCGAGCGGCGACGCGGTGGTGGCACCGAGCCTCACCCGCCGGCTCCTGGACGCGTACGCACACCGCCTCCCGACCGCGGACACAGCCGAACGCACGACGACGCCCGCGGAACCCCACCCCGGCATCGCGCTGCTCACCGAACGGGAACGGGAGATCCTCACCGTCATCGGCCAGGGCTGGACGAACGCCGAGATCGCCTCCCGATTCCACCTCGCGGAATCGACGGTGAAGACGCACGTGGGCCGCGTACTCGCGAAGACAGGCTCACGCGACCGCGTCCAGGCGGTGATCCTGGCGTACGAGGCGAAGCTGGTCCGCACGTCGTGAAAGGGCTCTGAACGCAGAAAAGCCCCGCACCAGAAGGTGCGGGGCTTTCCCACAATGATTGTTCGGCGGCGTCCTACTCTCCCACAGGGTCCCCCCTGCAGTACCATCGGCGCTGAAAGGCTTAGCTTCCGGGTTCGGAATGTAACCGGGCGTTTCCCTAACGCAATGACCACCGAAACACTATGAAATTTGAACGCTGGTGTATTCACAGCCGTTCGTTATTTCAGAACTAACACAGTGGACGCGAGCAACTGAGGACAAGCCCTCGGCCTATTAGTACCGGTCAGCTCCACCCCTCACAGTGCTTCCATATCCGGCCTATCAACCCAGTCGTCTACTGGGAGCCTTACCCCATCAAGTGGGTGGGAGTCCTCATCTCGAAGCAGGCTTCCCGCTTAGATGCTTTCAGCGGTTATCCCTCCCGAACGTAGCCAACCAGCCATGCCCTTGGCAGGACAACTGGCACACCAGAGGTTCGTCCGTCCCGGTCCTCTCGTACTAGGGACAGCCCTTCTCAAGACTCCTGCGCGCGCAGCGGATAGGGACCGAACTGTCTCACGACGTTCTAAACCCAGCTCGCGTACCGCTTTAATGGGCGAACAGCCCAACCCTTGGGACCGACTCCAGCCCCAGGATGCGACGAGCCGACATCGAGGTGCCAAACCATCCCGTCGATATGGACTCTTGGGGAAGATCAGCCTGTTATCCCCGGGGTACCTTTTATCCGTTGAGCGACGGCGCTTCCACAAGCCACCGCCGGATCACTAGTCCCGACTTTCGTCCCTGCTCGACCCGTCGGTCTCACAGTCAAGCTCCCTTGTGCACTTACACTCAACACCTGATTACCAACCAGGCTGAGGGAACCTTTGGGCGCCTCCGTTACTCTTTAGGAGGCAACCGCCCCAGTTAAACTACCCATCAGACACTGTCCCTGATCCGGATCACGGACCCAGGTTAGACATCCAGCACGACCAGAGTGGTATTTCAACGACGACTCCACCTGAACTGGCGTCCAAGCTTCACAGTCTCCCACCTATCCTACACAAGCCGAACCGAACACCAATATCAAACTGTAGTAAAGGTCCCGGGGTCTTTCCGTCCTGCTGCGCGAAACGAGCATCTTTACTCGTAGTGCAATTTCACCGGGCCTATGGTTGAGACAGTCGAGAAGTCGTTACGCCATTCGTGCAGGTCGGAACTTACCCGACAAGGAATTTCGCTACCTTAGGATGGTTATAGTTACCACCGCCGTTTACTGGCGCTTAAGTTCTCAGCTTCGCCACACCGAAATGTGACTAACCGGTCCCCTTAACGTTCCAGCACCGGGCAGGCGTCAGTCCGTATACATCGCCTTACGGCTTCGCACGGACCTGTGTTTTTAGTAAACAGTCGCTTCTCGCTGGTCTCTGCGGCCACCCCCAGCTCAGAGTGCAAGACTCATCACCAGAAATGGCCCCCCTTCTCCCGAAGTTACGGGGGCATTTTGCCGAGTTCCTTAACCATAGTTCACCCGAACGCCTCGGTATTCTCTACCTGACTACCTGAGTCGGTTTAGGGTACGGGCCGCCATGAAACTCGCTAGAGGCTTTTCTCGACAGCATAGGATCATCCACTTCACCACAATCGGCTCGGCATCAGGTCTCAGACTATGTGCACGACGGATTTGCCTACCGTGCGTCCTACACCCTTACCCCGGGACAACCACCGCCCGGGCTGGACTACCTTCCTGCGTCACCCCATCGCTTACCTACTACAAGTCTGGTTCGACGGCTCCACCACTCCCCTTCGCCCGAAGGCTCCAGGACGGCTTCACGGTCTTAGCATCGCCTGATTCGATACTGGGCGTTTCAAAGCGGGTACCGGAATATCAACCGGTTGTCCATCGACTACGCCTGTCGGCCTCGCCTTAGGTCCCGACTTACCCTGGGCAGATCAGCTTGACCCAGGAACCCTTAGTCAATCGGCGCACACGTTTCCCACGTGTGTATCGCTACTCATGCCTGCATTCTCACTCGTGAACCGTCCACCCCTCGCTTCCGCGGAGGCTTCACCCGGCACACGACGCTCCCCTACCCATCCCAGCGGGCGTTGGCCCTCATGCTGGAATGACACGACTTCGGCGGTACGCTTGAGCCCCGCTACATTGTCGGCGCGGAATCACTTGACCAGTGAGCTATTACGCACTCTTTCAAGGGTGGCTGCTTCTAAGCCAACCTCCTGGTTGTCTCTGCGACTCCACATCCTTTCCCACTTAGCGTACGCTTAGGGGCCTTAGTCGATGCTCTGGGCTGTTTCCCTCTCGACCATGGAGCTTATCCCCCACAGTCTCACTGCCGCGCTCTCACTTACCGGCATTCGGAGTTTGGCTAAGGTCAGTAACCCGGTAGGGCCCATCGCCTATCCAGTGCTCTACCTCCGGCAAGAAACACACGACGCTGCACCTAAATGCATTTCGGGGAGAACCAGCTATCACGGAGTTTGATTGGCCTTTCACCCCTAACCACAGGTCATCCCCCAGGTTTTCAACCCTGGTGGGTTCGGTCCTCCACGACCTCTTACAGCCGCTTCAACCTGCCCATGGCTAGATCACTCCGCTTCGGGTCTTGAGCGCGCTACTATATCGCCCTGTTCGGACTCGCTTTCGCTACGGCTTCCCCACACGGGTTAACCTCGCAACACACCGCAAACTCGCAGGCTCATTCTTCAAAAGGCACGCAGTCACGACGCAAGGAACAAGTTCCTTGCGCGACGCTCCCACGGCTTGTAGGCACACGGTTTCAGGTACTATTTCACTCCGCTCCCGCGGTACTTTTCACCATTCCCTCACGGTACTATCCGCTATCGGTCACCAGGGAATATTTAGGCTTAGCGGGTGGTCCCGCCAGATTCACACGGGATTTCTCGGGCCCCGTGCTACTTGGGTGTCTCTCAAACGAGCCGTTGATGTTTCAGCTACGGGGGTCTTACCCTCTACGCCGGACCTTTCGCATGTCCTTCGCCTACACCAACGGTTTCTGACTCGTCCTGTCGCCGGCAGACGACAGAAAAGAGATCCCACAACCCCGCATGCGCAACCCCTGCCGGGTATCACACACATACGGTTTGGCCTCATCCGGTTTCGCTCGCCACTACTCCCGGAATCACGGTTGTTTTCTCTTCCTGAGGGTACTGAGATGTTTCACTTCCCCTCGTTCCCTCCACACTGCCTATGTGTTCAGCAGCGGGTGACAGCCCATGACGACTGCCGGGTTTCCCCATTCGGAAACCCCCGGATCAAAGCTTGGTTGACAGCTCCCCGGGGACTATCGTGGCCTCCCACGTCCTTCATCGGTTCCTGGTGCCAAGGCATCCACCGTGCGCCCTTAAAAACTTGGCCACAGATGCTCGCGTCCACTGTGCAGTTCTCAAACAACGACCAGCCACCCGCCACCCCACCACAAGGTGAGTTCACCGGGGCCGGCATCCCGAAGACACAAGCAGTAACTGCCCGTACCCTCAGACACCCAACAGCGCGCCCGGCACAGCCAACCCGCCGTCCTCACTTTCCACACCCCCGAAGGGGCAGTACTCGCAGAGAACAACCGGCTCACTGTGCCGAATAGTCAACGTTCCACCCATGAGCAACCGTGCAGGACATTTGCCTGCAGTCGGCTATGCGCTCCTTAGAAAGGAGGTGATCCAGCCGCACCTTCCGGTACGGCTACCTTGTTACGACTTCGTCCCAATCGCCAGTCCCACCTTCGACAGCTCCCTCCCACAAGGGGTTGGGCCACCGGCTTCGGGTGTTACCGACTTTCGTGACGTGACGGGCGGTGTGTACAAGGCCCGGGAACGTATTCACCGCAGCAATGCTGATCTGCGATTACTAGCAACTCCGACTTCATGGGGTCGAGTTGCAGACCCCAATCCGAACTGAGACCGGCTTTTTGAGATTCGCTCCGCCTCGCGGCATCGCAGCTCATTGTACCGGCCATTGTAGCACGTGTGCAGCCCAAGACATAAGGGGCATGATGACTTGACGTCGTCCCCACCTTCCTCCGAGTTGACCCCGGCAGTCTCCTGTGAGTCCCCATCACCCCGAAGGGCATGCTGGCAACACAGAACAAGGGTTGCGCTCGTTGCGGGACTTAACCCAACATCTCACGACACGAGCTGACGACAGCCATGCACCACCTGTACACCGACCACAAGGGGGGCACCATCTCTGATGCTTTCCGGTGTATGTCAAGCCTTGGTAAGGTTCTTCGCGTTGCGTCGAATTAAGCCACATGCTCCGCTGCTTGTGCGGGCCCCCGTCAATTCCTTTGAGTTTTAGCCTTGCGGCCGTACTCCCCAGGCGGGGAACTTAATGCGTTAGCTGCGGCACCGACGACGTGGAATGTCGCCAACACCTAGTTCCCAACGTTTACGGCGTGGACTACCAGGGTATCTAATCCTGTTCGCTCCCCACGCTTTCGCTCCTCAGCGTCAGTAATGGCCCAGAGATCCGCCTTCGCCACCGGTGTTCCTCCTGATATCTGCGCATTTCACCGCTACACCAGGAATTCCGATCTCCCCTACCACACTCTAGTCTGCCCGTATCGAATGCAGACCCGGGGTTAAGCCCCGGGCTTTCACACCCGACGTGACAAACCGCCTACGAGCTCTTTACGCCCAATAATTCCGGACAACGCTTGCGCCCTACGTATTACCGCGGCTGCTGGCACGTAGTTAGCCGGCGCTTCTTCTGCAGGTACCGTCACTTTCGCTTCTTCCCTGCTGAAAGAGGTTTACAACCCGAAGGCCGTCATCCCTCACGCGGCGTCGCTGCATCAGGCTTTCGCCCATTGTGCAATATTCCCCACTGCTGCCTCCCGTAGGAGTCTGGGCCGTGTCTCAGTCCCAGTGTGGCCGGTCGCCCTCTCAGGCCGGCTAC
>NZ_JBHZAL010000082.1:0-4027 GCF_042754245.1 Nocardia sp. NPDC059228
CCCCACCCCGTTATTTGCCGGGCAGATACTGAAGCTCGGGCGGCCGGGGGGGCGGGCGCGGCGGGGGGGGGGGGGCGGGGGGCCGCCGCCGCCCCCGGGGGGGGGCGGCCCCCCCCACGACGAGTGCGCTCCTGTACGCGGCCGTCCGCCCGACACAACTCCGGCTCGAACTCCAACTCCTCGCTCCGCGGCCCCGGGAAACGGTAGAACGACAGGATCATTGCCCCAGCAGCGACAGCATGGTGGTGAGTCATGGACGTGATCAGTACCGCCGACGTCTCGGCGGGAGAACGGATGGCGTACTGGCGCGAGATGAGTTCGAAGCTCTGCGCGCCCTATGAACTGCGCTGCGAAAGGGAGTCGGAGAGCGAGTTCCGGGCACAGGCCGGTATCAGTGACTTCGGCCCGGTACAGGCGGCCCTGATGACCAGCGCCCGGCACACGGTCCACCGCACGCCCAGGCTCATCCGCCAGTCCGACCCCGAGGTGTTCAAACTCGCCTGCGTCGAGCGCGGCGGCGGCGGGATGACGCAGGACGGCCGGTACACGGAGTTCGGCGTGGGGGATCTGATCCTGTTCGACACCTCACGCCCCTACGACGCCGAGTTCCAGCGGGACGTTCCCGTGAGCCGGCTGCTTCTCCTGCGCTTCCCGCGCTCGCTGCTGCCCCTGCCGATCCGCGACCTGCGAAGCCTGAGCGGGGTACGCATTCCCGGCGCCGGGGGAATCGGAGGGCTGTCCGCGCAGTTCATGCTGCAACTCGCCCGCCACATGGACGAACTCAGCCCGTCCGACGCCGCCCGGCTGTCCACCCTGACGCTCGACGTGCTGACGATGGCGCTGGCCACCGCGCTGGACGCCGAGCGCACGGTCCCGCCCCACACCAGACGCCGAGCGCTGATGGCCCGGATCCACGCCTTCATCCGGGACAACCTGGGCGATACGCGCCTGACCCCGGACGCGATCGCAGCGGCGCACCACATCTCGCTGCGATACCTGCACAAGCTGTTCCAGGAGGAAGGGCACACCGTCGCGGGCTGGGTCCGCGAGTGCCGCTTTGAGCAGTGCCGGCGGGACCTCGCCGACCCCCGGCTGGCCGCCCGCCCGATCAACGCGATCGCGGCCCGGTGGGGGTTCGCCAACGCCGCGCACTTCAGCCAGGCGTTCCGCAGCGCGCACGGCCTCTCGCCGCGCCAGTTCCGGGAGCGGTGCGCGACAGCGGCGCCCGGGAGCGACTGTGCGCGCTGACTGAAGACCTGTGCGCTCACCGACAACGACAAGCCCGGCCGAGCGCCTGCACCCTCTTGTGAGGAAGGAACGTGGCACGAACGAAGGGGGAATCACTCGTGCCGGGTATACGCGGACGTGTACTGGTGTCCCTGGGTGTCGTCGCGGCCGCCACCGCGGCGGCGACCGCGGCGGCGACGATCGGATACGCCGGCGGCAGCGACGGAGTACGCGCGGCGCAGGACGACCCCCGCCCGCACTCACGGCCTCAAGCGCTCACCTGGCAGCAGGAGTTGCGCGTCGCCGACGCGCGGCAACGCCTGACCAGCCGGTGCATGAACCGCCATGGCTTCACCTACTGGGAGGACCGCACCCTCACACTCCGGGAGAGCCGCCCGGTCCGCTACGTCCAGGACGACCTGGCCTGGGCCCGTACGCACGGGTACGGCGGCCGTATCGACGCGAAGAGCGACCGCGTCCGTGAGCGCAACCCCAACGGCACCTACCGGCAAGGGCTTTCCGCGGCCCACCGCACCGCCTTCGACATCGCACTCGACGGCGGCGACAGCGCCCGCCTGCTCACGGCGCCGCTGCCGGGCGGCGGAGAGATCCAGAAACGGCTCGGCGGCTGTACGGAGGAGGCCGAGCGCGAACTGTACGGCGACCCGGCCGAATGGTTCCGTACGAGCAAGATCGCCACAGGTCTCAACTCCCTCTACTCCGCCGACCTCATGAAGGACCGTCAGCTCACCGCGGCCGTACGGGCATGGGCCCGGTGCATGAAGAGCGCCGGGCAGCCCTACAAGGACCCCCAGGCGGCGCGCGACGCCGTCCGGGTCAACACCGCCCGGCTGGGCGCTGCCCGCGCCGACGAGGCGTTCGCCGCCGAGCGGAAGACAGCCGTCGCGGACGCGGCCTGCGCCCGCGACACGTCCCTGCGGGCCGTGGCCAAGGCCCGGGAGACGTACTACCAGGACCGCCTGGGCGACCGGTTCGGCGACGCGCTCGACACCTACCGCCACCTCGGCCGCCGCGCGTACGACCGGGCGGTGCACGTCGTCCCGGAGCGCACCTGACCACCAAGGCACCACCAGCACACCATCACCGCATCACCAACGAGGGGAAAACACCATGCGTAAATACATCGTCGCGGCGGCGCTCACCGGCCTCACCGCTCTGGGCATCGCGGCACCGACCACCGCCGCCCACGCGGCCGAAGGCACCGTCGCGGGCTCCGGCTGCAACAGCGAGTGGGGCCCGCGTGACGGCAACATGTACGCCTGTCAGAACCTGGACTGCGACGGCGCCCTGTTGATCAGGACCCCGGGGAACAGCCCCTACTGGGGAGCCTCGGCGACCGACAAGGCGACATCCGTCATGAACCGCGGCTTCCTGGGTGGCAAGGACATCGTCAAGTTCTACGAGGACATCAACTACAGGGGCGGCCACACCTGCCTCTACCCGGAAGAGCTGTACGCCGACGACGTGACCGACAACCGGTTCCACAACGGCTACGGGGTCAACGACCGCATCACCTCGCACGAGTGGGTGACGGCGGCCTCCTGCTCCAGCGTGCTGACCTGACACACCCCGCCCACAAACCCCAGCCCGAAAGCTGCGGCCCGGGACACCCGGGCCGCAGCAGACCTGCGCCGGCGGCGGTGCGGCGAGTCCCTCTCAAGGGGACCTGCCCGGACGGGGACATTGGCACCTGTGCGTGTACGCAGCCCGAGCCCGCAGACCTGGCGGATCCGCCCCAGCAGGGGGCCCGCGGAGCAGGGGGAAGGCCAGAGGTTGTCTCAGCGGGGGGTGTCGCGTTCGTCGTCGTGGTCGACCAGCAGGCGGCCCTTCGGCGCACGGGGTCTGGCGCGAGCGCGACGGCCGTGATGACGACGGTGCCCATCATGTCCAGCGCATGCTGATCGCGGACAACTGGGCCGCCCGCTCCGGGGTCAGCGAAGCGGCTCTGCTGCGTTGATTGCTGACCCATGCTCCGAGGCGGTACTGCTGCTCCTGGCCGTCGTCGGTGAGGACGGTCTCCACGTGCTTCCTCGGCACCCGGAGGTGTCCCTCGCGTTGGAAGTACTGTTTGGCGGCTTGGTAGTTGAGGGCCCATTTGCCAGCTTGTGTGCGACGCGGGGGCGGCTTCTCGTCCTCGGTGGCGGGCTCGATCCCGAGGACCTGTTCGCACATCCACTGCTGCACCCCGCTCAGCTGATCCCACCCGAGGCGTACGGACCGTACCCACCGCCCCAGGTCCTCGCCCCGGCGTACGACCAGCCCCGGCGCGGTGGGCAGTGTCCCACCCTCCTCCAGGTGGGCCCGCGTGAGGTGAAAGGCGCGTTGCCATTCCAGGGGCCAGGGTGGGCACCAGGAGGGGTCGATGTTCTCCAGTTGCCCGCGCCGGGTGTCCGGCAGCGCACCGGCCGACGACTTCACCGGCAGCCCCTCGGCACGCCGCTTCTCGTTCTCGGCCGCTTTGCGGGCGGCGGCCCTCGCGTTCTTCAGCCAGATCCCGACCCGGTATCCCTGGTGGGTGGCGTCCAGCGGTGCCAGCAGGTGCCCGTTCACTTCGGCCCACCCGCGTGCGGCGGACAGGCCTTCCTCCCACGCGACGTCGTAGTGCGACCAGATCATGCCGAGCTTCTCGAGCTGTTCGACGTGGTCCTCGTCTATGTTCCCGCGGGCGTGGAAGCGCCGGTTGTCGGCGATCCACGGCCCCAGCGGGAAGGAAGCGAGCGAGGCTGGCCACCCGATCTCTTCATCATCCTGGTCGTCTACATCGTGAAGTAGGTTGTTG
>NZ_JBHZAL010000084.1:0-3902 GCF_042754245.1 Nocardia sp. NPDC059228
CGGTAGCACCCACACTCGTCTTGATGTCCCAGGAATCACTGTCATTACGCATAATCATCACTTTTCTCCGGCCAAAGCCGGGCTGAGAATTCGGTGGGAAGGAAATTCAATGAGGTTGTGTCGGTGAAACATTCACGAATCGACCCGACGAGTGCTCGGTGTTCACCGTCCGGTGATCACTGCGCGGCGGTTCATCGCAACTCCGCCGGTCGTGTGAAGACCATCGCGGACTGGAAACCGCCGAACCCACTGCCGACCGACAGAGCCGTATCGACGGTGGCGGTGCGCGCGATGTTCGGGACGTAGTCCAGATCGCATTCGGGGTCCCGGTTACTCCAGTTGGCGGTCGGCGGGATCACCCCGGTGTCGATCGCCAATGCGCAGGCCGCCATCTCGATCGAGCCGATCGCGCCGAGCGAGTGCCCGATCATCGACTTGATCGAGCTGATCGGAACCTCGTACGCGGCGGCACCCAGCGCCTTCTTGAAGGCCGCCGTTTCATGGCGGTCGTTCTGCTTGGTGCCCGAGCCGTGAGCACTGATGTAGCCGAGCGCGTCCGGGTTGAGCCGTGATTGGTTCATGGCCTCCGTGATGGCCATGCTCATCTCCAGCCCGTCCGGGCGCAGTCCGGTCATGTGGAAGCCGTTGCAGCGCGAGGCGTACCCGCCGATCTCGCAGTAGATGTGGGCGCCCCGAGCCAGGGCGTGGTCGAGCTTCTCCAACATCAGCACCGCCGCACCCTCGCCCAGCACGAAACCGGCGCGCGTCAGGTCGAAGGGCCGCGAGGCGTGAGTGGGATCGTCATTCTCATCGGTGGTCGCCCGGATCGCGTCGAATGCCGCGACGGAGATCGGCGAGATCGGCGCGTCCGATGCGCCCGCGAGGACGAAGTCGGCGTCACCGTCTTCGATCATGTGCAGTGCGTGACCGATCGAGTCGATCCCGGACGTGCAGCCCGTCGAGACGACCGTTGCCGGACCGTGCAATTCGAAGTGGGCCGACACCTCGGCGGCCATGCTGCTGGGGACGAGGGCCTGATACAGGTAGGGTTGCACGGCGCCCTCGTCGACCAGCCAATCCCGGCCACTGTCGCTCGCGATCACATAGTCGTTCTCCAGGGTGATGGTCGCGCCGACCGCCGAGCCGAGCGACACCCCGAACATGTCGCGCGCGGCGTCGGACAGCTCCAGACCGCTGTCCTCGAACGCCTCGCGGGCGGCGACGAGAGCGAACTGGGTCATCCGATCGAAGCGGCGCACCTGCCTGGGCGACAACCCGGCCGCCTGCGGATCGAAATCGCATTCCGCCGCCACCTGGGAGCGGAACCCGGCCGGGTCGAAGGAACTGATCCGGCGGGTCGCTGTGCGCCCGGACGACAGGCAGTCCCAGAACGATGTGCGTCCGATCCCGCCCGGAGCGACGACGCCGACCCCCGTGACGGCGACCCGGGTCATCGTGCTCTCTCCGCGGTACCGGGGGCGGCCGCCGATAGTTCCGTGTCCACGTGACCGAGTTCGGGTCGCGGGGCGAGCGGTCCGAGGTGAAAGACGATGCTGGCGGTCTCGGTCCCGGTATTGCGCACCCGGTGCCGGACACCGATCGGCACGAACAGTCCCTGCCCCGTTGCCAGCGACCACTGCTCATCGTCGAGGTCGACGGTGAGGTCTCCCTGGACGCAATACAGGAACTCCTCCGAATACGGGTGGTAGTGCTCGGCGATGCGCTCCCCCGGCTCGAGGGTGGCAACTCCGGTGAAACCGGATGTGCTGCCAACGGTTTTCGGGCTCAGCACGGTCCTGATTTCGCCTCCACGGCGACGGTCGGCGGGCAGGTCGGAAACATCGACGCGGCCCGGCCGGATACTCGGCGTGGCGATCGTCTCGGCCGCGGCCTTGTGGCGCTTTTCGACCTTTTCCTTGATGAGCTGCATCTGGATCACGCTGTTGGTGTTGATGCGGTCGGTCATGCCGGCGTCGTCGATCGGTGCGGCCGGACGCATGTGAAAGTCCTGAACCCAGGTCATCCGGGTGCCCGACCCGGACTTGGCATAACTCCAATGGATCCGCATGTACTCGAACGGCCCGGTCTCCACCCGATGCGCGTCCACGGTCCGGTTGACCGGATCAACGGTTCGTTCGCTGACCCAGCTCCACACCTGCCCCGCCTCGTCGGGGTGCATCGTGAGCCGGAACCGGACGGTATCGCCGTGCTCCGCGAGAACATCGACGGCAGCGTATTCGGAGAACAGATCCGGCCAGACCCGCACGTCGTTGGTCGAATCCCACACCACCTCGAGGGGCGCGTCGATGAGGATCGAGTTTTCTGTGTGTCCCGACATCACGCGGCCTCCCCGATGAATGCGAGCTCTACGTACCGAACCACGTCACCACCGGTCATCCCGAGCAGCTGGGCAGGCAACCTGACATCGAAATCGCGTTCCACAACGCTCTGAATCTCGAAGACCGCCAACGAATCCACACCGATCTCCTCCAGAGTCAGCGCGTCTGCCCGCTCCAACTCGTCCGGACCGATGTCGACCCCGACATGCTCGTCCAGGATCGCGCGCAATGTCTCGATGGTGAACGTGTCGAACATTTACTTCTCTTCCTTCCCTCGAGTGGTGAGACCGGAACCCAGTGCCGGACCGGTCTGTGGTGTCCAGCTGTAGAACATGCGAGCGCGCGCATCCTCCGGCGACAGCCAGTTGGCGAGATAAGGCGACACGAACTCGCGCAACCGGGCGCTCACGCGGGCGAACTCCGGATGCCGCGCGGCCCTGCCAATAGCGGCGCCACCGGGCTCCTCGGTCTCCACCAAGTGCACATACAGGTCATCCAGAGCCCACAGCTCACGCCGGGTCACACCCGCAATCGCCGGCAGATCCGTCGACGAATCGGACTCAGCGAAGATCTCGCCAACGTTGAAAATAGCGTCCGGACGTACATGAGCAACGATCAGCGAACGATGTGGAATCACCATCGGCCTTCTCCTACTTGAGCTTTGGTGGGGAACATGGAACCCGATATCCGTCTTTCCGGGTACAACAAACCTACGAGTTCAGACCAGTCGGTATCTATCACCGTGCGGTTGTCCATCCGCCCGCCTGGGGTGAAGACAATCAACACCTAGGTGGCAGCCGACGGTGAGGCGACAGTTGACGACTTTCGCGGCGCCGTTGTGCGGCGCATTGTGCCGATCTCACCAATTTCGTTGCGCCGCTGACGATTCGACCATTTCCGAGGCCGCCCCGACGAAGAAGAAGGACCTCAGCCCAACTGAGGTCCTTCCCGGTGGTGGCGCGAAAGCCTGGCGGCTTCGCAGGAAATGCAATTTTGAATGGGAGACGAAGGTATTCCCTCGGCGATGCCCGATCTCACAGACCAGCTCAGTGCCAGAGCACGGCCACGCACACGTTGGCGATCGCCAGCGTGCCGGCCGCATGCGCCGACCATGAAATCACCTTGTCGCGCTTGGCATAGTGTCCGAGTTCGGCCAGACCTGCCACCGAGACCCCGATAGCCAGCTTGACCACAACCTTGGACATGAGCAGATGCTTGTCCAGCGAATGGATGAAGTGGGCCATGAGGACCATCACCAGGCCCGTGACGACAAGCGCCCGTGCACCCCACAACATCCACTCGGATACCTTCGGCCGCGCGACGGCATAACCGCCGATGACCGCCGCCATACAGAGCAGATGGACGACGACCACCAGGTTGTAGACGAATGTCATGGCTTCACAGGCTAGACGCCCGGCGGTTCATTCGGGGTTTGCCATGCGGTCGGGTCGTCGGGGTAGAGGCCGCACATCGCCACGTGGGTTATTTCCGTACGGTGGCGAGGCTCATCAGGGACGGGTCGAAATGCCCCACCGGCCCCTTCCCAGCAGGCACCGCACGCCC
>NZ_JBHZAL010000085.1:0-3657 GCF_042754245.1 Nocardia sp. NPDC059228
GCCCCAACGCATTCCGTCAGCAATGGTCACCGACCGAGTTCGAGCAACAAATCCAACTCGCATAACCGGTGGGCCTGCAACCGGGGCCCAGTCAGTCGGCATGCCAGCGGATGCAATGGCCGCACTCGGCCTTGACTACACGGGTTGGACATGACCGCGAGCCTGGCTTCCCCGAACCTCATATCCCACGGCGGTGCCGAACCGTACGTGTTGTCCGAGCTCGAAGTCGCAGCACACTTGGACCATTGGCGGGCCCGGTGCCGAGAGCACGACAGCCGATTACAAGCTCGCCGCGCTGAATCAGGTTGACAGCAGAATGTATCCGATCATGCCGCATACCGCGTTGCCGAACCGGCCAGTGCGGGGCATCGGAAGATCGACTGGCCGTGCCGATCTGAGGCCGACGGAACGTCCTCAACTGCCGCTGATCGCTCGGTACAGCCGGCCGCGGCACCGCCCTATGACCGTACTGATTTGCCAAACCACCTCGATCCATACGGCCAACCGACTGCCACCTAGGGTCCGCCCCGAGCGCAGCAGGCAGCATGGAGACCGTGCCCTTTTCACGCAACTTGGCCCGCCTCGAGCGCCGGGTCATCAACCGTCTGGCATTCCGGATGATGCAGTTGGTACCCGCCTGGGCAGTGCTGGTGCATCACGGGCGCATTTCCGGACGCGAATACCGAAGCCCGGTGGCAGTGTTCATCCATCACGGCAGGTATCGCATCGCCTTGAGCCATGGCCGAGAGTCGGACTGGGTCCGCAACGTGTTGACGGCGGGCAGGCTCGAGCTCGAGTGGAACGGGCGAACCGTCACATTGGTAGAGCCGATACTCGGATCCGACCCGACCTTTCGTTGGGTGCCATGGTCCGTGCGGCTGCTGTTGCGCGGCGCGGGTGCACCGGACTACCTGGAGGCGCGGCCCGCCTGATAGCGCCTCCACCGGACGCACTCATGTGCCGCATGGCGCGCTGACCGAACCGGCCAGCGTGGCGCGAGTTAGGCGCTGGGTGGGCATCCGCGCTAGTCATCGACCGGCGCCGACTCTTCTACTCGATGCCATCGGAACCACATGTCGGTGCCCTCGACACGATACCGATCGCCTTTGTCGAATCGCATCTCGGCCACCAGTTTTCGAGCGTTCGCTGGAACCTGACGATGTGTGGCCAGCAGAGCAGCCAATTCGTCATAGCGGGCATCGATGCCGCCGTGGCCTGGATGACTGTCGGTTCCGACCTCGCCGGCCACGTAACGCTGATCCCAGCGAGCGAAGATCGCCCACCATTCGAGCTCCCAGGCCACCGCTTGCTCACTCGCAGGCCAGACGTTGAAGAGATACCCGCCCTCGACGCGATCGAAGGCCCAGCCCTCGAAATAGTGTGGCCGCCCATCGATGTCGGCGAGCCCTTCACGCGGCCAGTCATAGCGCCCCGATTCGACGTACACACGCTCGAAGCCATCGGCAATCAGAACTGCCTCGTCCCACTCGTTACCCAACACGGCCGAATGCTAGCCCAGAGCCACAACGATCGCATTGCTCGCGACAACGCCCTGAAATGCCGCACACCGCGCTGACCGCACCGGCCAGCGCCGGGCACCGGAAGATCAACGGGCCGTGCGGATCCGACGCCGGCGGAACGTCCGCTACTGCCGAATGTCGCGCACGGATATGGATAGGACATGCTCTCGACCGCGATCACTGATTGTGAGAAATTCAGGCTCAACTACGGATGGTAGTAGACATCGGGGGAGCTTGTTTGTAGCCTCGTCCCGAGGCTTCGCGCGGTGGAGCGGCGAGGCAGGGCGCGACTCTGAATCGCGTTGGGGAAGAACGACAGAGGGGCGGATACCGCGCATGAACGATGCGGCGAAGACTTCGGCGACACCGGCGAGGCACCGCAGAACTGGATCAGGTGAACCGCTTCTGCTTCTACACGCGTTCACGCAGACGTGGCATTGCTGGGGTGGGGTGATCGACGAGCTGTCGAACGAGTTCGACATTCTCGCACCGACTCTGCCATTCCACTGGGGAGGCCCTGTCAGTGACCGGCCACTGACCGTTGCTGCCGGAGCCGACCACATCGAAGCACTGATGGATGAGGCTGGTTGGGAGACAGCGCATATCGCCGGTAACTCTCTTGGAGGGTGGATTGCGCTCGAGCTCGCCCAGCGTGGCCGAGCGCGCAGCGTGACTGCCATCGCCTCGGCGGGACTATGGTCGCGCGGCAGCCGCCACGCCGATCGGCTCCGGCGCAAGTTCCAGCTCGGCGCCTTCCTCGCGCCACTGGCACGGGGGTTCGCGAACCCGGCTCTGGCCGTTATCGGCAAGGCCACCACGATGCGTACGTTCTGCCACCGGCCAGGACTTGTCGCACCCGACCTGGCTTCGATCGCCATGCAATCGGCCGGTTTCTGCACCGCGCGAGACATCAACGCAATATGGCCGACCGACACAGCGCTGGAGATTCTCGACCGGATCACCACGCCGACCACAATCGTTTTCAGCGCCCGTGACCGCGTGATCCCTCCCGCGCGTTTCGGCGCACAGCTGGTCACACCGTCACCTGGCCGCCGGGTTGTAATGCTGCCCGATGTGGGACACGTACCGATGCTCGAAGCCCCGGCCAAGGTAGCAGCCGAGATTCGGCGCACAGCAACAGAACCGGTCGTCGACGCAATTTGAAGTCACCTAGAGAACATCCGCTACTGCCGCATACCGCGCTGACCGAACCGGCCAGCGCGGCACCTCGGAAGATCAACGGGCAGAGCACGGTACGACCGCCGGCAGCGTGCGCACATGCCGATTATGTTGCGTTTACCTCAAGATCGATTCTGCGGTGAGGATCGTGGTTCCTGCCAGACTGGTCGGATGAGCTTTGATGGCCGATCACGGGCGCTGATGTCGCTGCGGGGCCTGGCGGTGGGGGACGCGTTCGGGTCGTGTTTCGACGATCCGATCAACCATGGCGCGCTTGAGGAGCGGAGAGTGCTGCCCGGTCCGTGGTTGTGGACCGACGACACTCAGATGGCGTGTTCGATCTTCGCAGTCCTGAGTGCACACGGCCGAATCGGTCAGGACACGTTAGCCCAATCGTTCGCCGACCACTACGACATCTATCGCCGATACGGCCCCGGAACGAGTCGGATCCTGCGGCTGATCCGCCAAAAGGGTTATCACTGGCGCGAACTCGCCCAACAAGCGCGCGACGGCCGCGGGTCCTGGGGAAATGGTGCCGCGATGCGGGTAGCGCCGCTGGGCGCGTGGTTTGCCGACGACATCGATCGGGTTGTCATTGAGGCCACGGCTTCGGCGGAGGTCACCCATGCCCACCCCGATGCCGTGGCCGGGGCGGTCGCGGTGGCAATTGCCGCCGCCTTTTCCGCGGCGAAACCGCAACTACATGGTGCCGAACTCCTCGATATGGTCGCCGCTCAGATGCCCGACGGGCCTGTCCGAGACAAGCTCAGGCAAGCGGAGTCCATCGACGATTCTGGCACTGCCGCTGTGGAATTGGGCGTCGGCCACGACACCTTGACTGGAGCCCTCGGAACGGGTCCAGCGGTTGTGGGAGTTCCTTTGCGCCACAATGGGTGCGGGAGGAGACGATCACACCATGGCACGACGTCGGCACACGCCCGAGCAGATCATCGGCAAG
>NZ_JBHZAL010000086.1:0-3002 GCF_042754245.1 Nocardia sp. NPDC059228
TGGCCTGAACAGGCAGTCCGAGATCGTCGCGGAGATGCTGAAGCAGGGTGCTGAAATGGGCCGGTTGCCCGGCCCGGCGGCCGGGAAACAGCCATGGGCTATCCGGGTTCACTGTGGTCATGTTCTGCCGGTTGTCGATGAGTTCCAGCAGCATTCCGGCCAGTGGTTCGGGGACCGGCAACGGTGGTGTGCCGAGACGGATGAGCACTTGGCCATCGTCGTTGACGACGTCGGCGATGGTGAGCCGGACGAGACGGGCGACGGGCTGACCGTAGAGCAGCATGAGGGCGGCTGCGACTCGAGATCGCAGCGGCGGTCGCGGGTCGGTGAGTGCTCGGCGCAGCAGGGCGAGGCGACGGGTCTGGGTGATAGGTTTCCCCGCTCCGGCCGTCGTGGTCGGGATGCCAAGTTTGGGCATGTGGCCGGTGTTTTTCGCCCAGAGCAGGAACGGTCGTGCCAGCTGGCGACGGTGCGCGAGCGCCTGGGCGTGCCAGAGGTCGATATCGGCCTGGCTGCAGTCGCCGAGCTGGGTGCCGCGCTCATCGAGCCAGGCCAGGAATCGGGCTGCCTCCTCAACCGCGCCGATGTAGTAGCGGCCGCCGTCGGCAACCGGGCCCCGGCGTGCGCGGCGGCGAAGCCGCGGAAGTTGGTGCCAGAGCGTGAATTGCCGCAGCATCCGGAAGTGCGGGTCGTCGGCCAGTTCGGTCAGTTTCTGATGCAGCAGCGCCTCCGCGTGCAGAAGCTGCTTGTCGACCGTGGGCAGGACACCGCAGCTCATGAGCAGATCGCGCAGGTAGGCGACGGCTCGTTGGTTGGGCAGCTCCTTCAGCGCTTCGAGGGTGATCGGCACCCGTCCGGCCGCGAGGTCACCCAACAGGCCGCGAACGACGGTGCTGCGCAACCATTTCAGCCCGGTCAATGGGTCAGGCATGCCGACCACGCTGTCGACCAATGGGACGAGCTGAGGGTGGATCCTGCCAGTGCCGTCGTCGAGCAGATCGCGCAGTCGCCCGGCCAGGGTGCAGCGGGAGCAGAGTCGTCCGCCGTGCAGTTCACCTTCGAATCCACAACCGGCGCAGAAGAAATCGCGGGTAATTCCCGCACAGTCCCGGCAGATCGGTGCCGCGTCGCCGCGGCGGCGGCCCGGGAGCAATCGTTCAGTGCCGCATTCCCGACATCGGCCGTGATGCCGTACTGCCTTGGCGTAGCAGGTGCGGCAGATCGGCCCTTCCCAGTTCGCGGCCTTGCAGGCGCGGCGGCCGCATCGGATGCAGTCGCGGATGTGCCAGCGTTCGTACTGCTCGGTGTTCTTGTAGGCCGGGCTCATTCCTCGACGCGGATGCGGGCGCGTTTGGGCCGGATGGTGGTGTTCATGTCGATGACCTTGTCGCCGGCGACGGCCCTGCGTGCCTGGTTCTCGGCCTTGGTGGCGATGAGATCCGCTGGGGTGCAATCGAAGATGTCGCAGAGCGCGGCCAGCACCGGCATCGACAGTCGTTCCGGGGTCTGGGTCACCAGCCGCCAGACCTGCACCGAGGACAACTTGATGCCGCGGTCGCGCAAGTGCGGTTCGAGGTCATTGGCGGCGAACATACCCGCCGTAGCCATCGTCTCCCGGAGCCGCCACTGGTAGCTGACCTGCCGTTTCATCGCTTCCTCCCGTGCTGTTTCAGCGCGGCTGCCACGGTGGTATCCAGAACTCGCCGCAGGGTGCGGGTGCGGTAGTCCGAGGAGACGCAGGTGTAGATCGACGTCGTCGAAGCATGGTCGTGGCCGGCTTGCTCCTGGACAAATCTAGCGTCGAACCCATCCTCAACCTGGTGGGTGATGTGACTTCGCCGCAGCGAATGGAAATCCAGTGCCGGGTCCAAGCCGAGCTCGTCACGGTAGGCGGCCAGCCGAGTGTTGAGCGTGCTCAGGCCGATGCGCGGGCCGCGTTCGGATGGCCAACACGCCGGTGACCCGGCGGTCGGGAACAACGGCCGGTAGTCCTCGATCCATTCGGCCAGCACTTCGGCCGACCATTCCCAGATCGCCAAGACGCTGCGCCGCTTGGGAGTCGATCCCTTCTTCGCCTTGCCGTGGCGGACATAGACCGCCCCGTACTCCCCGAACTCCGGAGCATCCGGATTCCGCCCGAAGTCGGCGGTATCGAGCATCCGGGTTTCGTTGCGCCGCAGGCCGAATGCGTATGCCGTTTTCAGCAGCGCGGCGTCTCGGAACGCTGGCAGCCAGCCCTTGCGGCCAGCGGCCCGGATGCGCACCACCTGTTCGTCGGCGTAGTCGAACAGCGCGACCAACTCCTTGCGGGTGAAAGCCCGTTTGCCGGAGTCTGATTCGGCCTCGTCGATGTGCTCGGCGGTGTTCCACTCGTGGACCACCTGGACCGGGTGCGTGCCGAACCGCTGCTCGCAGACTGTCGCCCACTGGTAGGCCGGGTCGATCAGGTAGGCGCAGAACAGCTGCACCGCGTCCTGGTAGTTGCGTAGCGTCGACCGTTTCGCGTTGCGCACCGCCCGCAGTTCACCGAGCCATTCGTCGACATGCTGTGCCGTCCAGTGCCACGGGAAAGCATCCGCATGATCCGCGAACGCCCGCACCGCCCGCTCACGGCCGCCGATCGTGGAGAACGCCAGATTCCGCGCCAGTTGCTGATTGCGCCAGCCGTCGAGCATCGCGGTGAGCACCTGCTCCTCCGGCCTCAGTAGCGACAGCCCGTCCACCAGATGCAGCGCCGCCGACCCTGGCACCGTGCCCTCCACGCCCAACGCATCACCCTTTCCGAGCGCTTACATCAAACGTAAGAATATTTCATCAGATGTAATCTCGGTGCGAAATCGGCTGATCAACAGCCAGATTGGCGACTAACGGCGCGCACCCTTGATAGGCTGCGGCCGTTCAGCACTCGTCGTGACTACGCCTCCGAGCAGCAGGGTTCCATGCCCACAGCTGTTGCGTGCGAACCGATCTGAGTCTTACATCCGATGAAATTGCAATCAGAA
>NZ_JBHZAL010000087.1:0-2896 GCF_042754245.1 Nocardia sp. NPDC059228
CGTCGTCGCGTCATGTCGTGAACCGTCCTCCTGCACCCATTCTGGTGCATCAGAACTCTCACAACCGCTGGACCTGCTCAAAGGGCTCCAGTCAAACGCCGACGATCTGGCGGCGGCACGCAGCTTCGCCGAAGGGCTGCGGACTCGAATCGTCGTTACGTCCTGACGGGTCCGGACGGATCTCGATGCCGACATCCGCCCTGATGGGGGCGGGTGTCGCCGACCGCTCCGCCTGCGTTCGCTGCCTATCGCGGGCATGACCTTCCGAACGCGGAATGGCGGGAACCCTGGCTGGGTGTGTCACGGCGGAGATCGGGCGCCGCCGGTAGCACCCAGGCTTGAGTCGGGGTGTGGTGTTGGGGCACGCCCGCGCCACACTCGACCTGCGCCGAAAAGTGCGACTCGCAACGGTAGATGGAGTGTTGTCGCACCCCCCAGGTCGCGCCGGCGCCCGGAACCTGGTGCGGCGCAGAACGTCCGCTCATGGCGAAGAGAGAGTGTTCGGCAGATCAGTCGAAGGTTGGTTCGCGGCGAGTAAGGGTTCGCGTCACTAGCTTGCTCGAAAGAGCGCTTGCAAATATGGGTCGGAGTCCAGCATTAGCGCGGTCGGCCCCGCTGATAGGACACGACCCTCGTGCATCATGACTATCCGATCGGCGAAACCGTCAGTGATCATCATCTTCACCTCGTTGCTGATCACGAGTACCGCTGCGCCGGAGTCAGCATAGTCACGCAACGATTTCCATACCTGGTAAGCGGTACCCGTATCAAGGGAATTGGTCGGTCCGTCCGCGACGAGAATGCCCGGCGCCGCCAGCAGTGCCGCGGCAAGAGCGGCGCGTTGGATCTGGCCTCCGGAGTTGTGATGAGGGAGCAGAAGGAGACCGTCGGCAGGATAGTGCGCTGCGGCACAGGCTCGTTCGACACTCCATGCGTGATGGCGATCTTGTAGCGCGTGCAACTGTGCTCCAACCGTTTCGTCGGGGTCGAACGCCGTCACACCGTCCTGAGGGACATACCCGACCTGCTCGGGCAGGCGCGGGCGATGCTGATCCTTGGCAATTTCACCGCAGATCAGGACCACTCCGCTGCATTGTGCTGTGGTCGGCAGTTGCCCGGTGAGAGCGCGGGCGAGCATCGACTTTCCCGACCCGGGCCCGCCGAGCACGGCAGTGATCTGACCTGCGGGTATGGCCAGGTCTACCGCGTTGAGCACTGTTTCGCTCCATCGACCAGTGTCGATATGGACAGTGACGCAACGCAGTTCAGCGGTCATGAGTCAGCCTTCCACCCAGAGGATTACTCCCGTCGAGCAGACTGTAGCGCCACCGACACGGCTCGGCGGAAGCTCTTCCCTCGATGCCAATCGGGGCGGAGATGCTGGGGCTCTGCCGATTCCTCGATGACGAGGATCCGCCACCCCCGACTACAGTGCAGCGGATTCGCCTCCTCTGCCGACACACTATTCTGCCGCATACCGCGCTGACCGAACCGGCCAGCGCGGCGCGGCAGAAGATCAACCGGCAGTGCCGATCCGAGGCCGGCTGAACGTCCGCTACTACCGATGACTGGGCGATTGCGAGGTGCAGGCTCATGCGGGCAATTGGACGTTCGCGAGTCAACGACAGGGAGCGCGTCAGATCTCGAATTCTCTTCGCTTCGTGAGGAACTCGACTACGTCACATGGTTGGGAACCGAGCGGACCGTGATTGCGCGGGCAGGTAACAGGCGGCCCTTGCATTCACCCGATCGGTTGAACCGAGAACACCCTCCCCGGCTGCCCTCGAAGCGCTTCAGCCTGTGATGGGCTTCCAGCCTTCCGGCCCTCGAAATGTAGGAATTGTAGAGTTTCGAGTGTGGATTCGGACTTGTTGGTCGTGGAGACCGAGACGTTGCGTGATGACTGGTCCGCGACCTGGAAGCATGCGGCTGACGACAAGTTCGTGCAGGTGAATCGGTTCGGCACGGTGCCGACGGCGATGATGTTGTCGCCGGGGATGTGGCGCGAGGCCCAAGCGGTGAATCCGTATCTTGCGGTGGCGGATTCGAGTGTGCGCGAGCGGGCTTCGACGGATGCGCGGGTGAACGTCGCCGAGATCATCGACGATCTCGAGGCCGGGATTCACACGGTGGTGATGTTCCGCGGCGCGCAGCGGGCGGTGTTCGCACCGTACGAATGGGTGCGGATCGCGTTTCCTGAGCTGGGTCTGACGCCCCTGGAAGATCTCGTTGCGGATCTGGCGGCCGCGGCGCACAACGTGGGCCCGCATGTGATGGTGGTGTACCGGAAAACGCGGACACAGCGCGCGCTGCTCGAGGAATTCGCCGGGTCGGCGGATCCGTTGTGGGAGGCTGATCGGCGGTTGTCGTCTCTGCGTGGTCCGGTGCCGTCGTGGCGGCGTGCCGGTCTGCGGGCGGTGGTGTACGTGGTCGATGGCCAGGTCGCGCGGGTGCGGGCGCTGGCTCCGGCGGCCGCGTGGGAGGATTTGCCGGGTGTGTTCAGTCTGGCGCCGGTGTCGGATCCGTTGTCGCGCAGCGAGATCGATGCGCGGTTCCCGTCGCTGAAGTTGTACCCGGGCGACGAACGTCTGGCGGTGGTGGGTTCCTCGCGCGAGTACGTCGACCTGTAGACCTGTCGCGCAGGTCAGCCGCAGCGGAAAGCGCTTGTGCTGCCGCTAATTCGAGCCGGGTGATGCATCCACCCGAAATCCAGCGCTAAAGCCGCCACCGCACAAGATCGTGCACTGGGCCTTGCCTTCGACGACACCAACCCGGCCAGATCACCCGAGACTCCCGAGCCGTGGGGGCGGGGCGCCGGCTAAGCGGGGGCCGAGCCCCCGCAGGAACCCCCCCAAGAGCCCCCCACCCGCAAATAAAAAAAAAAAAAACAGCACGC
>NZ_JBHZAL010000088.1:0-2585 GCF_042754245.1 Nocardia sp. NPDC059228
GACCGCGGAGCGGTGCCACCCCACCACACACTTCGAGACACTGCCTAGTGCTCCGGCTGGCTGCCCTCGCCTACCTCGCCCGCTTCTCCGCGGTCTCGCGCATTCACACCAAATCCGACCTGCGCCTGTACTTCTACTGGTGCACCGACCACCAGCTCACCCCACTGACCGTCGCCCGCACCGAGGTCGAACGGTACATGCGATGGATGCAGGAGATCCGCCATTTCAATCCCGCCACCGTCGCCCGACGCCTGGCCGTGGTCGCCGGTTTCTACCGCACCTGCGTCATCGATGGCGTCCTGGACCGCTCACTCGCGGAGTACGTGCGACGGCCGCGGGTGTCGAATGAGTCACCGACACTGGGCCTTTCACACCTGCAGGCCCGATGCGGCGACGCCGCCCACCCCTGACTCGTTCGGCCGATGGCCGGCCGCACGCTGAGAGGCCGTTTTCAAACCCCGTGAGTCCCGTCGGGCGCGAGGGATGCTGAACACCTGAACTGTGGACAACATCGACTACACAGTCACCGATTGGCCACCCCTCACCGGGAGTCGATCCTCATCTGGAGCGTGGAGAAGGCGAGAACTACTCCCTTCGGTGAGAAAGTCGCTTGCGCGACGTCGAAGTAACATTCATTGGCGGAGCTGTGGTTTCACGAAGGAAGGCCGGATTGGTATGGGTGTGCCAGACCTGATCCCTATCAGGCGGGAGCCCGGATACCACACGCGGATGGCCGGGCGCTGGCGGCGGGGCCAGTTTTTTGGTTACGTCGCCCGTATCCGTCAGGGTCTCTCCGAGGACGATGCCGTCTTGGAGCGCGTGTACGCGGTGTTGCACGAGTTCGATCCGGCGGGAAAGTATATCGACACCACGATCGAGGCGGCAGGTGAGACGTTTCGTGGACCGCAGGCGCAGGTAGTCGTTGCCAAGGCGGAGCAACTTTTGAACGAGTGGGTGGAGTCGTTGCCTGACAGGGAATTCGGCGACATCGCGATCTCACCGTTCACCGAAATGCACGACGGCGTGTTGTTCGGTCTCGTCGTGGAATGTCACGGCGAATACCCTGAAGGCGAAGAAGTCGACGACTGGGTGGAGTTCTACCCGATCCGGCTGGGCTTCGGTTGGCCATGGGACGGCAGCTACAGCACGTGACTGAACCGAGGCGCTGCCGCGGCAGCCTGGGCCTCAAGGGCTGACGGTCCTTACCGTTGCCTCCGACCGCGAGATCGTCGCGAAAATCGAACAGCTGATGAGTAACGCGAGCACGTGACGACTCATAAGAGCCGAACTCCGCCGAATGCACTGAACTGCCGCGAGGCGCGCTGACCGAACCGGCCAGTGCGGCGGGGCGGAAGACCAAGTAGCCGTGACGATCCGACGTCCGTGAATGCACTGAACTGCCGATTCTCCTGCCGTTCAGATCGGCCAGACCGCGCCCGGCATTCCCCCGGGATACGGTGCCAGCCATGACATATGACTGGTCAGACGTGCCCGGCAGGCTTGTGCGTCTCTCGCAGGCTGCGCATGCGAACAAGGTTTTCGGGGCGGGAGGTTCCGCGGGACATGGATGGCACCTCGAATCATCGCTGAGCACTGCTGAATTGAGTGAGATCGAGGACCAGTTGAGGGTAGTGCTGCCGGAAGAGTATCGATCGTTTCTCCTGGCGGTTGGCCGGGGCGGGGCCGGGCCGGCATACGGTCTGTTTCCTGTCCGGCGAGTCGACGGGCGATGGCAATGGGAAGGTGATAGTCCGAACCTGACCGACTTGGACACGCTCGCGCAACCGTTTCCATACGTCGCGGCATTCAATCCGGCAGATGGGCTCCTTGATCCTCCAGACGCGGAGGACTTCGACTCGATCGACGCTTTCGACGCCGCCGAGGACGCGTACTGGCAGAAGTACGATGAGATCGTCTACGGGCCAGAGCATTCGGTCGGGCTGCTCTACCTGTGCCATCTGGGCTGCGCGCAACGTGAGGTGCTCGTCGTGAGTGGGGCGTCGAGAGGGCAGATGTGGGCGGACCTCAACGGAGACGGTCGCGGGTTTGTGCCATTGGTCGATGATGCCGGAATCCGGGTGGGCTTTGCGCGCTGGTATCGGCGGTGGCTGGACCGAAGCGAAGCCGAACTCACAAACCATGCACCCGACGCCATGTGATAGCCGCATACCGCGCTGGCCGAACCGGCCGCCGGTGAACGCACTGTACTGCCGCATACCGCGCTGACCGGACCGGCCAGCGCAGGGCATCGGAAGATCAACTGGCCGTGCCGATCCGAGGCCGGCGGAACGTCCGCAACTGCCGACGAGCGTGTGATCCTGGCATCTGTTGCCCAAGGGTGTGAGCAACCATAATCAGCTCGATGGCGATTGAAGACGAATGGCCGACGCGGTCTGAGGTCGAAAGTGTTTGGCGGCGAGTGCTGGCGGGTGACTTGACACGTGAGGCGGCCCATGACTGGGCGAAGCCGTGGGTAGAGGGGGCTGAAGTCGTGACTGGAGCCCTTTGAGCAGGTCCAGCGGTTGTGAGAGTTCTGATGCACCAGAATGGGTGCAGGAGGACGGTTCACGACATGACGCGACGAC
>NZ_JBHZAL010000089.1:0-2035 GCF_042754245.1 Nocardia sp. NPDC059228
AGAACCTCCGACCCTCCAGCCAGCCCACCACACGACCCCATCAACACAGCCACCTCACCTGCCCGAACCGGACGCAGTCCGGCACCGAGCACATACACACGAGTGTTGGCCACCGGACGCCCGATCGGCACCACCGCACCGGGCGCCGCCCCGCCGTCGAGCACCGTGCCGCTCATCGACACACACACGGTCGACTCGGTCGGCCCGTACGCGTTCACCACAAGCCGCTCGCCCACCGACCACCGCGCCACCAGCTCCGACGGCACCACCTCGCCGGCCAGCACCACCGTCTCCAACGACACCAGACCCGACTCCGCACCCGCCGGCAGCCCGCCCAACACCGAAGCCGGCATCGTCACATGCGTCACCCGCCCCGACGACAACACCTCCAGCAACGCCTCGCCAACCAGCCGCTCACCATCCGGCACCACCAGCGTGGCACCCGATCCGAACGCCAGCACCAGCTCCCAGAACGCGGCATCGAAACTCGGCGACGCGAACTGCAACACCCGACTCGTCCCGGTCACACCCAGACGCTCCCGCTGCGCCCGCGCAAGACTCGACACCCCACGATGAGTGACGACAACACCCTTGGGCGTGCCGGTGGAGCCCGAGGTGTAAATCACATACGCCGGATGCCCGAGGTCCACCACAACATCCGGGTCGGTGTCCGGCAGCCCGGACACGTCCCGGGCCATCGCCTGCGCGTCCAGGACCAGCAGCGGAGCCGCGTCACGCAGCATGAACGCCCGCCGGTCCGCCGGGTAGTCCGGGTCCACCGGCAGATACGCACCACCAGCCTTCTGCACCGCCAGGACAGCCACCACCAGATCCACCGAACGCGGCAGCTCCAACGCCACCAACCGCTCCGGACCCACACCCTCACCGATCAACCAGTGCGCCAACCGATTCGCCCGCACGTCCAACTCACCGTAGGAGAGCTTGGTGTCGCCGTGTTCGAGGGCAGTCGCGTCGGGAGCCCGCCGCACCTGCTCCCCGAACAACCCGGCCAGCGACACACCCGGCACGTCGGCGGCCGTGTCGTTCCAGCCGGAGAGCAACCGGACACGCTCCTCACCGGTCAACAACTCCACCCCGCCGATCGGCGCGGACGGATCCGCCAACACCTGCTCCAACAACCGCACCCACCGCGCCAACACACCCTCGACCGTCGAACGATCGAACAACTCCGTCGAATACTCGACGGTCGCGGTCACCCCCTGCTCACCACGGCGCTCGGCCAGGCTGAGCAGCATGTCGAAGCGCGAGCGGCCGATCCCGACCTCCTCGGGAACGACGCGCAGCTTGGGGAGGGTGAAGTCGCCCTCGGGGGCGTTCTGGAGGACGAGCGCGACTTGGAAGAGCGGGTGGTGGGAGGTGGAGCGTTGGGGGTTGAGCAGTTCCACAAGGTTCTCGAACGGCACGTCCTGGTGTGCGTAGGCGGCCAGGCTCGCCTCCCGCACCCTGCCGAGCAGTGCGTCGAAGCTGGGGTCGCCGGAGGTGTCGGTGCGCAGCACGAAAGTGTTGACGAACAGGCCGATCAGGTCGTCCAGTGCTTCGTCGGTGCGGCCGGCGACACCGCTGCCCAGCGCGATGTCGGTGCCGGCGCCCAGACGGGTGAGCAGTGCGGCCATGCCGGCCTGCAGCACCATGAACACCGTGGTGCTCGTTCGGCGGGCGAACTCGACCACCCGGCCGTGCAGTTCGGCGTCGATCCGGAACGGGGCCCTGGCGCCGCGGTACTCGGCGACGGCGGGGCGGGGACGGTCGGCCGGGAAGGTCACCTCGGCGGGCAGGTCGGCCAACTCGTCGAGCCAGTGGGCGACCTGCCGGGCGTACGGGCTGTCGGGGTCGTCCATGTCACCCAGCTGCTCGCGCTGCCAGAGGGTGTAGTCGGCGTACTGGACCGGCAGCTCGGGCCACTGTGGGGAGCGCCGCTCCACTCGGGCGGTGTACGCCTCCAGCACGTCGCGGGCCAGCGGACCCATCGACCAGCCGTCACCCGCGATGTGGTGCACCAGCAGCATCAGGACGC
>NZ_JBHZAL010000090.1:0-2013 GCF_042754245.1 Nocardia sp. NPDC059228
AGACCGACGTACGTCACGGTGTCCGGTGCCACGTAGAGAGCCGCGAACAGACCGAAGGGCGCCGCGTTGAGCACCGCGGCCAGCATGATGGACCGGGTCATCCGGGAGCCCTCGGACCGCTTGGCGACCAGCGTCTGGGTGAGGGAGACCTGCACCGCGTTGACCATGATGAGGGCGCCCGCGGTCCAGGCCGGCAGCTTCAGCACCTCGACGATGTAGATCGCCAGCAGCACCTTGATGAGCATCTGCCCGAAGACGAGCGTCACGTTGACGCCGATGAGGAACACGTAGGAGACATCGCTCAGCACCGTCGCGTAACCGGCCTTGGCGGCGGGTGCTTTGGTGGCGGGCGATTCGGCGGCGGCCCCGGTGGCGGCCTCCGCGACCCGGTCATCGGGGGCGGCATCCGTGACTTCCGCCTCGTCCCCGTGCCGTACCGGCTTCCACAGGTACAGCAGGGTCGCCGCCAGTACGTAGGTGCACGCGTTCCCGACGACGATGGCGTGCAGCGCCATGTTCTCACCGAGCGTGAAGGCGAACGCCGCCAGCGCGCCACCGACGCCGATCGCCGTGTTCCGCAGGGCGTTCATGAATCCGAACATGGTGGTCCTGCGTTCCTCGGCGGAGGCCAGGACCACCAGGCAGCTGCTCTATGTCCAGTACGACGTGTGGCCCACCTGTACGAGGAACACGACGACGACGATCTGCCAGACGGACTCGGCCAGCAGGAAGCCGAGATAGCCGGGGACCGAGACCAGGTTCCCCCAGGCCGCGGTCCGCCGGGCGCTGAACCGGTCGATCAGCGGGCCCACGACCATCGACGTCGGCAGGGCGAGCAGCCGCGCGACGGTCATCGCGGCGCCGACCGCCGTCAGGGACACGTCGGTGGTCCTGACGAAGTACACCACCGTGAACGCCATGATCAGCCCGGTGCCGAGGCTGTCGATCAGGCTGGCGGAGACGAACTTGCCGTTTCCCTTCAGCCGCGGGATACCGAACTTCTGCCATATCGTCTCGTGTTCGAGGGTGCTTCCCACTGTCCTGGCTCTCTCGTTTCGCTCGGCGTACGGGTCAGTCGGTCGTCGGCTCGGTGTGGACCCGGATCCGGTCGATCAGCCCGTCGATCCGGTCAATGGCCTCGGCCGTGCTCTCGGCGGTGACCAGGACCTGCACATGGCGGCCGAAGTTGTCGGCCATCGGCGTGATCTCCTCGCCGGCCTTGATGTAGACGTCCACGCCGAACACGCCGGGCAGGTCCCGGACCTCGTCCACGCCTTCGATCGAAGTGACCACGCCAGGGCTGCCGTTGACCCATTTCGTCACCGAGCCGAACTTCGCCGACGGACGCTCCGTCAGCTCGGGCACCACCCGCAGCGGCCAGCCCGACGCGTACTGCTCCAGGTCGACGCCGTGGGTGACGACCATCAGGTCGAGCAGCCGGTCGCCCGGCGCCCGGTCGTGACTCTCGATGATCCGGGGCCCCTTCGAGGACAGCTTCAGCTCGGTGTGCCCGATGCCGTCGCGCAGCCCCATGGCGGTGAGGAAGCCGGTCACGTGGTCAACGATGGTGCGCTCGACCTCGTCGCCGAGGATCGCGGGCAGGGCGTGGCCCATCTCGACCGTGCCGTCGTGGAACTTGTCGGTGATGGAGACGACGATGTGCCGTCCGGCGAACGAGAAGCTCTCGACGCTGTACTCGGTCCCGTCGATGTACTCCTCGGCGATGAAGCCGTCCACCGGGTAGAAGGTGGCCATCGGCAGGTCGCTGCGGTTGCGCAGGCCGGTGAGCCGCTCCCACTCCGCGTCCACGTCGTCGGCGCCGGCGATCACGGCGATGCCCCGGCTGGCGGTGCCGTCCGTCGGCTTCACGATCACCGGGTAGCCGTACGCGGCGCCGAACTCCCGTACCGAGTAGGCGCTTTTGCACTCCGCGGAGCATACCGTCACGAATCGGGTGGTGCCAAGCCACTGGCGCATGTCCAGCTTGTTGTGGTAGAGCTTGGCGACCTTGTG
>NZ_JBHZAL010000091.1:0-2012 GCF_042754245.1 Nocardia sp. NPDC059228
GATAAGAAGAACGGGTCATCCTGAACGGGATTTCGGGGTTCGGTGGCCAGGCCGTGTACGGTCCTCGTCCGGATGGCGGGCGGCGAGGGACTGGGAAGGCGACTCCTCTTGAGTCGGGGTTGTCCGTTCTTCGTGGGGTGTTACCGGGTGGGGAGGGCGGTGCGCCGTTGGTGGGCAACGGGGATCTGGTCGCTGACCTCGTCACGAAGAGACTTGTACTGGGGTGTGTCTCTTTCACCTGGCGTCGCGCGGGCAGGGACATCTGTGTCGTCGTCAGGAAACGTTGGGCCTCACGCATAAAGATTTTCCGGCACAGCGTTCCGGCCGCCCGCCGTACGGTTCCGGTGGGCCGGAGGGCCTCGAGGGTGTTGTTTTCGGCCGGTTCGGTCCTGTCGGGCGGTGGGTGGGCTCGTACGGGTGTCGTCGCGGGAGGCAGCCGTACAGCGAGGGTGTCTGCCGCGGGCTGAAGCGGCGGGGGCGGGAGGCAGCTGCACTGCGCGGGGGGTGCCTGCCCCGGGGGGCGGGTGCCCCCCCCGGTGGTGCCCGCCCCGGGGCCGAAGCCCGGGGTGGCATGTGTGGTGTGTGGGCTGGTGGGTCACATACCGCAGGTCGGGGCCGACCAGAAGCGGCCGTCGCCGCCGGCGACGTGTGTGTGATCGTCGTGACCCGGGTAGCCCGGGCCCAGGATCTCCGTGAAGCCGTGGTTGCGGGCCGCGAGAGCCAGGGCGCAGAAGCCCTGCGAGCCCGCGCCGAGGTCGGCCGCGTGGCCGTACAGGTGACGGCTGTTGGCCGCGCCGCCGACGTTGGTGTTGCAGGCGACGCTGCGGAAGCCGCCGTTGACGGTGATCGGCCTGTCTCCCATGGCGTGGCGCATGGCCTGTAGTTTCCACATGGTGACCAGGGCGTTGGCGCGGGCCGTGGCCGCGCTGACCTTGCCTCCGGACCAGTCGGAGTTGCAGTTGTTCAGCTCGCCGTAGTCGAAGTTGACCGGGGAGCAGTCGTCGTCCTGGAGCTCGTAGATTTTGCCGAAGGTGGCCGGGCCCGCGACGCCGTCGGCGCCGAGACCGTACGCGGACTGGAAGCGCTGTACCGCGGCCTTGGTGGCCGGGCCGAACTGGCCGTCGATGGCGAGCTGGCTGCCCGAGCCCGGGTATCCGGCGACCCGGATCTGGAGCTGTCGCACGGCTTCGCCGGACGAGCCCTCGCTGAGTGTCCCGCTCCAGGTGTAGCAGCCGTCGGCGGCGGACACTTCGGCGGCGGCCGGTGAGGTGTTCGCGACCGCGGGCAGGGCTGTGGGGGCGGCGAGCGTCAAGCCGGCGCCCGCCAGTACCGCTACCAGTACTCTGACAGTACGTGAACTCATGTGGGGGGCTGCCTCTCCTCATTCGTGGCACTGGGTTGGAGAGGCATGAGAGTGGCGTTACTCGCAGCCCTTGTCAAGAACACGTCACGGAGCGGTAAATCAGGTAAAGCCCTTTGGGGCGGAGGCGCGCGGCCGGCCGGCCACGGCCTGCGACGCGACCCGTGACGGAACCGCGCCCTGCGGGCTGCCCCCGCCCTGGAGTCACTTCCCTGCCTGCGGCCCCCCCCGCACCGAACGGGTCCTGACCGACAACGCCCGGGCCCACCGCAAAGGCATGGCCTGGAAGAACGTCCCGGCCGGCCTCGGCGCGCCCGGCACGCTCACCCGCCCTGCCGGCCGCAGACCAACGGCAAGGCCGAACGCTTCAACCACACCCTGGACCAACGGCAAGGCCGAACGGATCGACCGCATCCTGCTCGACGAATGGGCCTGCCTGCGGCCCTGCACCACCACCGAACGCACCGACGCCCCGGCAGACTTCCTCCACACCGACCACCACCACCCGCTGCCACACCGCACCCGACGGACACCCGCCCCGTCACCCGCGTCAACAACCCTCCAGCCCAGAACACCTAGGGCGTGTTTCGAAAGTCCCGTCTGGTTCACGACGCCTGGCACGCACGCTCGCCGAGTTGGCAGCGTTCTCGAA
>NZ_JBHZAL010000092.1:0-1995 GCF_042754245.1 Nocardia sp. NPDC059228
GTCTGCAACGCGGCGAGCCGGGCTCCGCGTACCCGGTCCGAGCGCTGCTCGGTTCCCAGGAGCTGCGCGGCCTGGAGCTGAGTATCGGTGATATCCACACATACGACCTGGTAGGGGGCGCAGATTCCCCGGTCGATCGCCTCCGACAATGTGAGGGTGTAGCAGCGGGCCCCGAACGGCCCGTCGGGGTCGTCGTCCATGCTCGCCACCAGCTCACCCGGCGCGCCCTGCTGCTCCTGGTCGTCCTCCGGTTGCCACATGCGGGGTGTGGCGGTCATGTACAGCCGGCGCAGCGACGGGATGCGGGCGTTGTCATGGACGACGGCCCACGGTTTCCCGATCCGGCCGGATGTCCGGTGCGCCTCGTCGACAACGATCAGGTCCCAGCCGCTGAGGCCGGCGGCGTGCGCACGCTCCAGCGTGCCGAGCCCGAGCGAGGCGTACGTGGCGAACACAGTGACCTTCTCCAGCCCCCGCGTCCACTCCACCAGCTCGTCCACGCCCGTGGTGTTCGGGAAACCCGCCTCTTCCCCTCGCAGGGAGGAGACCCCGATCACCGGGCCCCGACGGCCTCCCTCAAGCCACGCCGCCTCGGTCTGCGTCAGCAGATCCAGCGACGGCACCAAGACCAGCACCCTCCCCGCACGGAGCTCCTGCGCGCTGCGCACGGCTACCCGGGTTTTCCCCGATCCGGTCGCCATGACCACCTGGGTCCGGAGCCCTTGCTCGGGCACACGCGAGCCTGCGGGCTGTTCGAAGGCACGGAGGACCGCGTCGACAGCCTCCCGCTGGGCGGCTTCGCGCTGATCCCTATGGTTCGTGGTCGGCATGCCCGCCCATCGGTTGTTTCTCGTGGGACTGTCCCCGGATCCGGTGTGAACTGCACGGGCTGGTGTGTGCTGAGTCCAGAGTCTATCCGCAAAAGAAAATGAAACACACACCGAAAGGAGACGTACCCTCTGCTCGCTTTTTTCGCTCTTCCGCACCACCCGCCCCGCCCCGGGCGCCGCGCTCGGGGCGGAGCAGGTGGAGGTGTGGACGAGTACGCCTCGAGGTCCGGGCAGACTGGCGTCATGGACAGGCACAGCACAGGTAAGTGGACACTGACGGTCGACGGGGAGAGGTTCGAGGTCACCGACCGTCCCGGTGAGCGGGGCACGTACGACTTTGTGTGGCTGTCAGGTCCCGACCCCGGGTACGGCTTCACTTCCGCGGTGCATCCGGCCGCAGCCCTGAGCGTTACGGAACTGGAGGAATCGGCGCGGGACTTCCTGAAGCAGGTCGATCCCGTCACCGGGCACATCGAATAGCCCCCCGTCCCTGAGAACGAGCGATCCCGGCCACACAGCACTACAGGGACTCCGGGGGCGAAGCCGGAGAGAGACCTGGCGCTCCTGCGCGCGTGAGGAATGACAGAACGGTGAGCGCTTTTTCCCGGGGGTTGATCCGACGTCTGCTTCGCGCGGTCGGGGGTACCGGGCGGATATGGCCTCGATGAAACGTGTGCGTGTTGCTCTTGCTCCCCGTGCGGTGCGACAGCTGCGCCGTGTGCGTTCGGTGTACCTGGTCGGGATGATGCTGTCCGTGCTGGGTTTGGTTCTGCAGTCGGGCAGGGAGGGTAGTGGCCGGCAGTCGGAGATTGCGAGTGTTCTGGTGGTGGTGTTCACCGTGCTGCTCGGGCTGGCGGTGGTCCAGCTGTGGCGGCATCAGAGGACGGCTCACTGCAGCACGGCCAAAAGGCTGACCCCTTCCGGCTGAACCCCTGCGCGCGGCACAGGCGGTGCGGAGCATCCGGGTACCTGCGCCACCGTCAAGTCGGCTTGTCCGGTGGGGGAGTGGCCGCCATGGTTGAGCTGTATCTCCTCGCGGGTTCAGGCCGGGACGGCCGTTCTGATGACGCAGGTGCATTGCCACCGCTGCCTGGGAGGACGGCACAGCCGGCCCCGGCAGCACGGAGTCCCCGGCTCCCGGATCACCACCCGCCTTCTTGTAGCC
>NZ_JBHZAL010000093.1:0-1981 GCF_042754245.1 Nocardia sp. NPDC059228
CCCGTGCACTCCAGCCTTCAGGGTTTTCGCCGGCCAATCAATCCACCCTCCTTGGTGGCGAGTGTAAGTCCGCGCACCCGGAATTCCCTTGTGATTCAGAAACCCGGTTGCATCCGTCGCGTCTTGAGGCTCGGGCAACCCCACCAAGGCATCTCGTGTAGTCCGCCACGGTAAAGAAGTCTCGAATAATGCGTCCTCGCGGCGCAGCAGCTCTACGCGAGCCTTGACGTACTCGGGCATTGGAGGTCTTGAGAGATTCCGAGTCTCCCAGTAGGTTCCAGTAACCCACTGGTCTCGCAGCAGAGTGTCTTTACTGTGGGTCATCGAAACATCGACCCAATGGTCGGCTGACGAGATATCTGCACGAGTGCCGATCAAGAACACACGCTTGCGCGTTTGAGGCACACCGATATCTGCGGCCTCGATTACCTGCCGATGTACACGGTAGCTGAGGCTAGGGCGCTTAGTCTTCTTGATTCTGGTCTGATGCTGAGACCAGTCTTCGTCGCCTTTGCGAGGACGGACCGATGGCTTGGTCAGCTGATCTATTACGTACTGGTAATATGGCTCGAAAGATGGCCTAAGCAACCCAGGTACATTCTCGAAGACGAAGCACTTGGGGCGCAGGACTCTAACGGTCTCGACTGCAGCAGGGAACATGTTGCGGTCGTCGTTCTCGCCCGCGTGAGCTCCACTTATAGAGAAAGGCTGACACGGAGGGCCGCCAGCAATCAGGTCTATATCCTCAAGACCGGCGTTCCGTGCATCCTTGAGCCAATGCACCACATCCATCTCTCGGATACTCTCCTCGCTCCAGAGAGTAGGCGCACTGGCAGCGTTTTGGCGCAAGATAGAGCAGGCGCGCGGATCTCTCTCGACGAGCTGCTCATGCTCGAATCCCGCCTTGAGCATTCCGAGCGCCATGCCGCCTCCGCCGGCGAAGAGCTCTACCGACCTTGGCATGGATTCTCCTTAGGGCGACCGCTGTCGTCGATTCGTGCTGTTCTGTCTTTACGCCTAGATCTGACTAGATCCGAGATCTCACCGGTCACGCCGACGAGGTCCTTTTTGAGACGTGATTCAAATACGCGATAAACGCGCCACCCATCACCAGAAAGCCTAGTATTGACGGCGCGATCGCGCTCCATGTTTCTGCAAATCTTCGCTTTCCAGCGTTCTCCATTATTTATGTGTTCGATCTGGGCATCAAAAGATGCCATTCCTCGAATACGCCATGCGTTACCGTGCCAGAAATCACCGTCGACGAACACTGCTACTCTCGGTCCGGGGAAATCAATATCGGGCTTCCCAAACAGTTTGGACTTGACCCGAAAGCGGAGACCTTCCTTCCAGAGCGCGCTCCGCAGCGCGATTTCGGGGGAAGTGTCTCGATTGCCTACTGCAGACATGATTCGACTGGTAACTTCTGGATCCCGCATACCTCTACTGCCGATCGACTATGTCATAGCACTCTTGCGTAGGTGGCTTTTCCCTATGCTGCTGAACGTCTCACCGGACGCTGATGTGGCGTACTTCAAGGCCGGCGCGGTGACAGATTTTCTGATGCCTCCTTTTTTCGCTGTCCGACAATTTATCGCCCTGGAAAAGAGTTACCACTAAAATGGGTGAAGATCGCTCGTCTACTACAGTGTTCAAGCCTGCCCACACAAGGTTCTGGAGGTTCCTTACCTTGTCCCAGAACATAAGAAGCTCCGAGGGTCCGATGAGAACTCGGCACTGGTTGGGCTTTTCTCGCACCGAGCCGTCGATTACTACCGCTTCCTTGCCGAGGGCTTGAGCTGCAATCTGCCTAGCGCTAGGCAAGGGAGTCCGTACCAAGCCGGCGTACGGTCCAATGCCACTGCGGGCTCGGTTGTAGTGCTTCATTGGCACATCCTTCAGCCACATGCGAGTGCGCTCACGCGGCATGAAGCGTGTAAGGACGACGCCAACCTGATCGTCGTCCAACCACAGGTTGTAC
>NZ_JBHZAL010000094.1:0-1952 GCF_042754245.1 Nocardia sp. NPDC059228
GAGAACCCATTGTCACACCACGATTTAGGGGGTGTGTATAAATGGGCACTCTCTGTGAAATTTGAAGCTTTGAAATTCCGAATGGCGCACTTATACACTCTGTCGAGTGAGTGCTAAAATGCTGAAGCATTTCCGTCAAGCGTGTGGAGGAATCTTGTAGAGAGATATAGCATAGATACCCGTATCTCTAGAGATATTTTGGTATATCCCTGCTATATCTATGGGGTATCTATGCTATATCTTTGGCTTCAAAAACGGCACCTGTTCTAAGAGCATAGAAACTCAACAGGCACAGCCTGTTTGACACCCTTTTTTTTAGGGTGGCACCGAGTTTCCTTATGCTCTTTTTCTCTGAAGCTAAACCTGTTTTATATGTCGTAGTCTTTTTATTGGGAGTGACCCCTTGCTGTACAATTTCCGGAGGTGCCGATAAGGGACGAATTTTCCCTTGTCGGTTGCCTTTGGGGATTGTAAGGGGTGGAGGCTCGGAATCAAAAGGAAACGAAATATCATTCCGAGTGTGCTTCTTTTTTCTGTTCTTGAATTCTATTATTTCCAATGTTAGAATTATGTTAACAACTTGTTAGGAGTGTGTTTGGATGGAAGAGAAAAAACAAATTGGACCTCGAATTACTGTTGAAACATTTAAAAAGCTAGAGTTATTAGCCGAACATTTTACAAAACACAATGAATTTGGAAGAGTTTCAAAAGATGCTGTAATTGAGTTTGCTATTAAGGAATTGTATAGGGACTATTTGGGAAAAGGACGCTAATTTTTGTTGAAAAACTGACTTCGGATTTGGGGTTCTTTATTATTAACTTGATTTTAATTAAACATTACAGGAAAAATTGAGGGGAAATGGATGGATAAACGCAATGGTGACGCGGTTTTCATAGCTCCAAATGATGTTGTAAAAGTGACCACTATGAATCACGTCATTGAAGTTCAGCATATGGAGAAGATGAACCGGAAAAATAATATCAAAAAATTGGACAAGGATAGGTTTGTAGACCTCTCTACTGGGGAGATCCGGGAGTTCGAGCATTCGGAAAATCGGCAGGAAAATTATAATTCTTTGAGACAAACCTTTAAGAAGCTGCGTTATTTGATAAATAACAATTTTATAGGACGGCCAAATGAATTACATATAACTTTGACATACAAGAAAAATATGACGGACACGAAAAAACTTTATAGTGATTTTCAAAATTTTATCGACAGGTTGCGTTATAAATACAAGAAAGAAAGTTCGATAGATTATTTATCGGTGGTAGAGCCACAAGGACGTGGAGCCTGGCATTGTCATGTTTTAATGCGCTTTAATGATTTGGATAAGATTTATATTAAAAATGCTGAATTAAGGAGTCTATGGGGTTTAGGATTTGTAACAATCAAGTCATTAAAGGATATAGACAACATAGGAGCCTATTTGAGCGCTTATTTGACTGATATAGACCTAGAAGATGTCCAAGACAGGGAAACAGCCTTAAAAGTGGCTTCAGAGGGCTGTGAGGTGCAAACAAAGATCGTAGAAGGTCGGGAAAAGAAATTTTTAAAAGGCGGACGGCTGCACATGTATCCTTCCGGAATGAATATGTATCGAAAATCAAAAGGGATTGTTAAGCCGGAACGGGAAGAAATGAAGTTCGGAGACATAAAAAAAGTAGTGGGTTCGGCAAAACCACACTACGAGAAAAGTTATCATGTCGAAAATGACAATTTTGAAAACACAATTTCGTTTCTCCAGTATAACACAAAACGTGATTTTTGAAGCAAAACGGTTCCTCTTTATGGAGCCGTTTTTTTTATTTCCCGAAGGGTTATTTGTCAGAATGACAAACCGATTTCGAGCCGGCGAGAACCCATTGTCACACCACGATTTAGGGGGTGTGTATAAATGGGCACTCTCTGTGAAATTTGAAGCTTTGAAATTCCGAATGGCGCACTTATA
>NZ_JBHZAL010000095.1:0-1952 GCF_042754245.1 Nocardia sp. NPDC059228
ACCGACCTCGTCCACCAGGGACTGCCACCGGCGGACGCCGAAGCCTTCGCCGACGTGATCGAACCGCTCAGGAAGGGCACGGACGCCTACGTCTCCGACGGCGTCCCCCGAGCCCTGGGCCGCCCGCCGCGTTCCTTCGCGGAGTTCGCCAAGTCCACGGCTGAGGGGGGTGGTTGGCGGGTCTGAGCGTTCCCGGTGCTTCCCCGGCGGACTGGCTGGGGGAGCAGCCCGACCCGGCTGACGCCACCCGTGCCGTCCGCGGTGCGGCGGACGACTCATGGTGAACGCCACAGTCGGCGAACGGCATTACCGACTCGGAGCACCACGTCTTCCACGCCGGCGTTGCCACCTGCACAGGCCCGCCGATGGAGGTGAACGAGGCGGGACCACATCGAGTGGGTCCCGCTCTCGCAGGATTGCCCCATGAACGACCGCCACCAAGTGGTCAGGGGCTGCAGTCTGGTCGGGCTGCTGTAGTTCCTGCTGGACGAGGTCACCAGCGGTCAGTACGTCAGCCTTTCAGCGCTGCGACCTGCTGAGCGCGGGCGCTGAGCTCCTGAACCGCGCGGACCTTCCTGTACGGAGCGATGCGCTTGCGCATGGTCACGAAGTGCTCATCGCTTCGCGCGCTCGACAAGCCCGTGTATCCGTCCAGGAACGTGCTCCACGTGGCGCACGCTTCCTCGATGTGTCCAAGCTGGAACTGGCGTTGAGCCATGACCGCGTTGAAATGCACCCGTCCCTGCCGCTCCTCTTTCGGCTGGGCCCGAAGCGCCCTCTTCAAGGCGGCGATCGAGCCGGGCAGGTCACCGGTCTCGTGGAGCACATGAGCGACATGGAACTGGTAGGCGGCCTGGTCGTATCCGCCGATGGACTCCCTGCGTGCGTCGGCCTTCGAGAGGGCCGCCTCGGCCTCGCGCAACCGGGCGAACGCCTGGCGCTCGGCGCCCACCATGGCGGAGGCGTGTGCCTGTTGGCCCCGGAGGAAGGCGACGAGTCGGGGGCCGGCCTGCGGGGCCGCCTCTGCGGCCGAGTCGGCGAGTTCCAGAGCCTTTCGCCCGTATCGTAGGTTCGATGCCTGAAGGCTCATGCCGCGCAGAGTGCGGCAGTACGTCACATGATCGTTCGCCTCTCGCGCGATGTTCAACGCTTTGACGTAGTACCGCTGTCCGAGAGCGTGTTCACGTTCGAACATGGCCATCCAGCCCGTCAGGTACGTCAGGTCCGAGGCCGCGGAGAGCATGTCCCGCTTGATCTGCTCAGGCGCGGAAGCCCGCAGGTATGGGGCGACGGTGTTGACGAGAAAGGCAGCTGCCATCGGCCTGGCGTGGCCGCCTCCGAGCTCGTCGAGGATGTCCGCGATGCGGTCGGTCATCGTGCGCACGGTCGCCACTTCACCCGCACCGATGTGGGTGGTGGGCTTGGTGGCCCGCTCCCGCTCCTCCGCGTGCGCCTCCCCCGCGAACAGAGGCACGGCGAGGGCGGCCGAGTACAGGCCGGCGGTGAGCACACCACGGCGCGACGGGTCCATATCTGCCCTTCCGAGATCTAGCAGCGACTCAACAGTGCCACCACTGTCCGGCCCTCTCTCCTCCTTCGGAGGCCGTAGTCCGACCTCCGTATACGTCACCGGGCGCCCGAGCCTGCGCTCGAACGCCTCGATGATCACTGGCCTGGCCTGTTCTCTCGGCTGAGTACCGGCCACCCAGTGCGAGACGGCGGACTGGTCGTACCTGAAGGAGAAGCCGACCTGGCCGCCTATGCGATTCACGGCGTTGGCGAGCTGGGTTCGAGACCATCGCGCCTGTTCAAGCAAGGTTTCGAGCCCTGCGTTTCGGGCGTTCTGGGATGCCTTGGCCATGCCAACTCCTGGTTTGATTCATGGCTTTCATGACTGCACCTGCCTCTCACGGTACCGGGACGTGCACGTTGCGGAGTTATCTCTACACACC
>NZ_JBHZAL010000096.1:0-1820 GCF_042754245.1 Nocardia sp. NPDC059228
CCGTGGGACCGTCCTGCGGCCCCATCGACGGTTACAGTGAGTTGCCAGACATCACATAAACGAACTCTGTGTCACATCGCACGCCGGAAAGAGCCGGATGTGTGACCGGGACGGCTGATCGAGGCAGACCGCTGGCGCGGTGGAGTGGCGGCGCGGTGGAGTGGCGGCCGAATGTCCGAGGGCCGCGATCCCGCCCGGCGGCATCGCGGGCGCGACGAGGCCGGGCCACAGCCTGACGGTGGCGTACCGGACGTACGCCAAGATCCTCCGAGGCCTCCAGACCCACTCCACCGAACTGATCGCGGCGGGTCTGCGATACGACGATTCGTAACCCGCCTCGCAAATCACCCTGGTTACGCAGCAACGCCGGCCAGAAGACGGGGCTGGATGAGACAGGAACGGAGACGGGCGGCATCACCGTCGGCGCTAAACCTGGCATCCCAGCACATGATCGTCGCGGACACGTTCATCGCACGACATCAGCGTTTGCCCTACACGGACCGACCAGGGAGACCAGTATGTACGAACCACCATGAGAGGCCACACATGACTACGACTCTCACCAAAGGCGGCAACGCTGTCTTGCCCGCAGCGGTGTGCCGCGTCACTCTCAACTCCCCGAGCACTGGCATCGACGTGTCTGCCGTCCTTCTGGGCCAGGACGGCAAGGTGCGGAGCGACGACGATTTGGTCTTCTACAACCACGTGTCACAGGACATGGTTGAACTGAACGGACAGACAATCGTCGCGGACCTGACCGCGATCCCCACGGCAGTCGACCGCATTGTGGTTGTCGCCAGCATCGACCCCGAGCTGCGAGCCACTCACTTCGACACGAGCAACACTCCCCACTCGCTCGTCGAATGCGGAAGCACGCGGATCACCTTCGAACCGCCGCCACTCACACACCGGGAGACGGTGGCCATTCTCATCGAGCTCTACCGACGCGCAGACACTTGGAAGGCAAGAGCCGTCGGCCAAGGATGGGACACAGGGCTGGCAGGTCTCGCCTCGGACTTCGGCATCGTTGTAGATGACCCAGAGCCTGCCGCAGTACAGGTCTCACCCTTGATACCCACACAGAGCCAACGCACCACTGCACCGCCGGTGGTCCCACCAGTTCCATCCACGACGCCGGTTCGTCCTCTCGTCCCGCTGGGCAAGGTCGCCCTCGCCAAGGCCGGCCAGGCGACCATCGACATGCGCAAGGACGACCCGAACCTCATCGTGACAGCCACACTTGAGTGGAACGGGGGCAGCGCCGCTCGAAGACAAGCCGGCGCCGACCTCGACTTGTATGCCCTCTACGTCCCTGAGAGTGCTGTCACACCACCCGGCAAGCGTCCGAACAAGTCAGATCAGGTCATCTACTACCGGCAGCTCGGCACATCCGCCGCGCCGCCCTACATCGCGTTGGACGGCGACTCCAGGGTGCCGGGCCGCGAGACGATCACCATCCGTCGCCCAGACCTCCAGGGGTACGTCCTCCTGTGTGCCTACAGCGCAGTGGAGAACGGGACCGGTTCATTCAAGTCCTACGGTGCGCGGGCGGTTGTCACGGACGGGCGAGGCTCCACCGTGACGGTGCCACTGTTCAACAACCGCAACTTGTCCTATTGGGTCGCCATCGCCTTGATCGATTTCACAGTACCGGGCGGTGCCCAGATCCGGCATGTGGAGAAGTACAGCGGCAACCATGTCGAGGCCCGTCCCACGCTGTACTCGAATGGGAACTTCCGCATGAGCACCGGTAAGGTCGAGTTCAAAACGAGTTAGTTGCGGGGGACACCCGCTTTATGAGTTCGATTCCGCCTCAGTAC
>NZ_JBHZAL010000097.1:0-1699 GCF_042754245.1 Nocardia sp. NPDC059228
GACTGCCCCGAGCTTCGGTCCGGCCCACAACCGCCCCAACGGAGTTGGGCCGTAAATGCCATTGCGGCACCAGACACGACGAACACGACCCCGCCCTGGGCACCCCCTCGACCCCGACACCTACAACTGCGAATCCGCGGTCCTCTGGAGCGCGCACGCTGGCGCCCTGTGGCGGCGCTTCTCGATCTACCTCCGCCGAGAGTTGGCCAAGCGTGTCCGCCTCACCCAACGGGCCGTCCGCGACCACGCCCGAATTTCCTTCGCGAAGGTGGCGGCCGAATACCAGAAGCGCGGCGCGGTCCACTTCCACGCGGTCATCCGCCTTGACGTCGGGAAGGAGGAGAGACGGCACCCCCGGCATGGGCCTCGACCACGCTCCTCGCCGACGCCACCCAGGCCGCTGCCACCGCCGCCCGCGTGACGGGCCTCGACGTCGACAGCCGGTGCCACCGCTTCACCTTCGGCCGTCAGCTCGACGTACGCCCGATCCGCTTCGTCGACTTCGACGCCGGCCGGGAACTGACCGAGCGGGCCGTGACGGCGTACATCGCCAAGTACGCGACCAAGGGAGCGGAGACAGCCACGGGCACGCTCGACCGCCCGATCCGCTTCCTCGCCGACGCCTAAGCCCGGATCACCGACCACGCCCGGCGCCCGTGTGGAGTGGCGCCGTGCCCAAGCACCACGGCCCACCCCACAGGACGGCGAAACCACGCTCGTCCTCGCCCACTGGGTCTTCGCCGGAACTGGCCTCAGCCGCTGCCGAGACCTGGCTAGCGGCCTCTTTCGAACCCGCCTCCGGAACGGAAGGAGAGCCGACCACATGACTGAGGCATCGTCCGAACTGCTCACCGTTCCCGAGGTCATGACGCGGCTCAAAGTCGGGCGCTCCAAGGTCTATGACCTGATCCGCACGCAGCGGCTTGCCTCCATCAAGATCGATGGTGCTCGCCGTATACCGGCCGAGGCTGTACGCGCCTTCATCCAGGGCCAGTTGGCGGGTGCCGCCTGATGACCAAGCGCCGAAGCCGTGGTGACGGCGGTCTGCATCGGGAGGAGAAGCGACAGCGCTGGATCGCCACGGCGAACCTCGGCTTTGATCCGAGTGGGAAGCGGATCGTGAAGTGGGGGAGTGGCAGGACCAAGACGGAGGCGAAGAACAAGCTCAAAGAGGTGTTGCGGGACCATGAGGACGGTCTCGCTATCGCCCCCACCAACTACACGGTCAAGGACGCGGTCACGGACTGGCTCGCCTACGTGCTGGCCAGCCTCGACCCTCGCACCGTCGAGACCACCACGTTCCTGAGCGAGAAGCACGTCATCCCTTCGCTGGGCGCTCGCAAGCTCCGTGACCTCAGCGCGGAGGACGTCGATCGCTGGCTGGCCGCCAAGGCGGAGACGCTCAGCACGCGCACGCTCCAGGGTCTTCATTCCTGCCTGAACCGCTCGGTGAAGCGGGCCATGGCGCGGGACAAGGTGAAGCGGAATGTTGTCGGGCTGTGCTCGGTGCCTCAAGGGCAGGCGGGGCGGCCGTCCAAGGCACTCACCTTCGCTCAGGCTGAGGCAGTGCTGAAGGGGGCCGCAGGAACCTCCATGCACGCGTACATCGTTGTGGCGCTGCTGACCGGGGCACGTACGGAGGAACTGAGAGCCCTCACCTGGGATCACGTCTTCCTGAGTGGGCGGCCGGACTACGACC
>NZ_JBHZAL010000098.1:0-1682 GCF_042754245.1 Nocardia sp. NPDC059228
GGCGTTCGTCCAGCTCGGGCCAGTCGTACGTGGTGGGGTGCCCGGCGATCAGGTCCTCGTACTCGTGCACCCGGACGCGGCCGTCGGTCGCGGCGACGGCTTCGGCGAGCGGCCCCCGGTCACCGGGGCCGGAGACGACGACGTGCTCGATCGTCGGCAGATGAGGGAGGAGCGGCACGAGGAGCGGCAGCAGTGAGCCGTTCGCGAGGACGACGCGGTCGGCGGCGTGGTTGACGATCCAGACCAACTGCTCCGGCGGAAGGCGCAGGTTGAGCGTGTGGAGGACGGCCCCCATACAGGGGATCGCGAAGTACGCCTCAACATGTTCGGAGTTGTTCCACATGAGAGTGGCGATCCGCTCGTCACCCGTGACTCCGAGTTCGTCGCGCAGGGCGCCGGCGAGCTGTGCGGCCCGCGCACCGACCTCCGCGAAACTGCGGCGCTGCGGCTCGCTCTCCCCGGTCCAGGTGGTGACCTGCGACTTCGCGTGGATGGTCATCCCGTGGTGCAGGATGCGGGTCACTGTCAGCGGTACGTCCTGCATGGTGCTCAGCACGGCGTCCTCCCGGTGGGCGCTGGCGCTACGCGACAGAAGCGCGGCGTGTCGACAAGCTGTGCGGCGATTCTGCGCACATACCACGCGGTATGTCACTACCCGGGAGTAGAAAACACGGCTGCGACTCAGCGGACGGGCACCAGCTCCGGGTCCTCGCGGAGCTTCCCGAGCGCCCGCGACACCGCGCTCTTCACCGTGCCGACGGAGACCCCCAGCACCTCGGCGGTCTGCACCTCGCTCAGGTCCTCGTAGTAACGGAGCACCACCATCGCGCGCTGCCTGTCCGGCAGCTTCATCACCGCGCGCCACATCGCGTCGTGGAGCACCTGCTTCTCGGCGGGGTCGGGAGCCGGAAGTCCGGCCGGCTCGGGAAGCTCCTCGCAGGCGAACTCGTCGACCTTGCGCTTGCGCCACTGCGAGGTACGGGTGTTGACGAGAGCACGGCGGACGTATCCGTCGAGGGCACGGTGGTCCTCGATCCGGTCCCAGGCGACGTATGTCTTGGTGAGAGCGGTCTGGAGAAGATCCTCGGCGTCGCTCGGATTGGCGGTGAGCGAGCGCGCGGTACGCAGCAGCACGGGCCCCCGCGCCCGTACGTACGACGAGAAGGACTTGTACGGCGTGTGCGGGTGGGACTGCGACTGGTGGGTGGTGTGTGTGGGGTGCGCGTTGTGCGCGGGTGGGTGCGAGTTCGGGTGGTACGGCGAAAACGAGGCGGCCGTGGAGGCGCTCGTGCAGACAGGCGTGGTCATGGCTCCACGCTAGGAGCGGGCCCCTCCCAGGGGATCGGCCCCAGGTCCCGAAGCTGCGTCCGCCTCAGGGAGTAGGGGGAGTACCGGCTCCACCTCCTGAAGGTGGAGGAGCGGTGGACACTCGTCAGGGTCGGCACCCGAGGCGGGGGGCCGGTGTGGATCTTGACTCCCTCGTGCCGGGCCGGTCGTGAGCCCTTGCGGGGACGGGCCCCGCAGGTGAGAGCCGTGCGGGCCGCGCACGCGTGGGCGGTGGTGTCGGAGCCGTACACCTTGATGGGGAGGGGGAAGCGCGCCGCGGCGTGTACGACCAGGGGTGGCGACGGGGGGCGACGGACGTACACCCGTGGGGTCATGAGCCGGGGGTGGGCGAGGGT
>NZ_JBHZAL010000099.1:0-1621 GCF_042754245.1 Nocardia sp. NPDC059228
GGGTTTATTGAGAATTGGGGAACCAAAAGATGGTTCCCTAACATTTTATTGAAAAAATCAACATTAAACATTAACAGAGTCAATTTATAAAAAAACCCGCCTGCTAAGGGACTGACCCCCGTTTTTGAGACAGGGATCAAAACACCTTTTAAACAGCCAATTGCCGATAATTTATCGGTGATTGGTTGTTTAGTTTCGTTTGAATACGAATATTGTTATAATAATGAATGTATTCTATGACAGTGCGTTCTACGATGGCGGTCGTGGTTCGATCAATGCTGTTAAGATAGAACGTTTCAGACTTTAGTGAGGAATGAAACGATTCGATGGAGGCATTATCAGCGGGTGTCCCTTTGCGGGACATGCTCATGGTAATGCCTTTTGTTTTAACAGCTTTCTGATACTCGTAAGATGTATACACAGATCCTTGGTCACTATGTAACACGCAGTTCTCAGGCAGTGTTGGCAGTTGATCAAGTGTGTGTAAGACAAAGTCTGTGTCCTGCTTATCTCCAATCGTAAAAGCAATCACTTCTCCATTATATACATCCAATATACTGGAAAGGTACAATTGTTTCTGTCCATAAGGCAAATACGTGATGTCTGTTACTAGTTTTTCAAGAGGATGATCAGACTGAAAGTTCCTATCTAATATATTGTCGACCACGGCATATGGCTGCCCATTCTTCTTGCGCTTTTTCACCTTAACCCGGCACTGCCACTGATTTTTCTGCATAATACGCTGAACCGTTTTATGGTTAATACACATTCTCTTTTTTAATATAGCTGTGATTTTTCGATATCCATATCGATACTGGTGCTCTCGGCACAACGTGCCGATTTGTTTTTCTAAATGGCGCTTGGGATGATCTTTCTTCAGATTCTTCTTCCAACGATAATAAGACGAGCGAGAGATACCTAAATGAATACAGATATCCTGCACGGTCATTGTGCTGTGCAATTCTTCTACAAGTTCGACTGACGTTTGGCTATCAACTTCCTTTCCAATTCGTTGTACTTTTTTAACACTTCATTCTGTTGTCTCAGATATCGATTCTCTGCCTGCAGTTTCTCTAATTCGGAAGAATACTCCGGACCTTTTCCATAAGTGTATTGCTTACCAACAGGCTGTTCAAATCGATGTGTATCACCAGCCTTATACCATCTGACCCATGTCTTAATCTGCGTATTATTTTTGATATTCAACTCCTGCATGATCTCTTTCATAGGTACGCCTGCCAATCTCATTTCTACAGCCTTCTGTTTCACTTCAACCGGATAACTCACTCTTGTCCCCATAGAAAAAACACCTCCAAGTCTAATTTCGGATAACAATCATCCGTATTCAAACTTGAAGGTGTTTTTATTTGTCTCATCTTATGGGGTCAGTCCCACAAGAGGAAAGGTTTTTTAATTCATTTGAATATTAGATGACTGCAGCTCGTTATGAAGTTTTCGATATGATAAATACATGGCGATTCTCCAAGGCACAATCATACCGAAAGCCAGAATCCAAAACATTCCGCTCAGTGCACCATAATCAATTGATGTGCTCAAGATCGATTTCATCACGATTCTGATCACCAAAAGACCGACTAATATAAAAACAAATGCTTTAGAG
>NZ_JBHZAL010000100.1:0-1618 GCF_042754245.1 Nocardia sp. NPDC059228
ACGACCTGCTCGACCGCGTCGACGCCATCGCCGCCCGCTACGGCATCGACTGATCTGCCACACACCAAACTGCTGCGCTGCCCGGCCGGGAGGGGTCAGGATGCCGGGACGACGTTGCAGCAGAAAATCTCGGCGGCCTCCGTCGCCGCCACCGTGTGTGCGGCGGGCGTGGCCGCCCTCTACGGGGACTGGATGCTCACCGCCCCGTGCTTGGGCCTGGCGGTCATGGGAGTTCTCGAATACCACGGCTACCTCGGCGAACTGGAACTCCGTAGCTGGCTGGCCCGGTGGAACCGCGACACCTCCGACGACGCCTCCGATGAGCGGCGGCCGGGCGGGTAGTTCTACCGATTGGCCGGGAGCCGTGAGGCGGCGATGCTCGTATGCGTGACAACGACATCCGCGCCGGTGCCGAGCTGGCCAACGCGTCAGCGAATCCCTGCGTGGGACAAGGGGATCACGAGCCTGTGCCTGGGGCTGGCCGTGGTGCTCGCGTTGTTCTCGGCAGTGGTCACCGGGATGTTCGTGATTTCTCTGGGGGTCCCGGGAGGTTGCGTAAGTCGAGCGAAGGTCTCGGTGCAGGTCAGCGGCTTGCTGGAGCGTAGCAGCAATGGCAACAGGTGTTGTGGAATTCGTCATTCCAGGAAGGGATCTGGGCGCTATGGGCAAACGGGTCCGGCGCGGCCCTGATTTTGAGGGTCACCGGTGACCTTGCGGAATCAACTGTCGCGTAAACCCTCCCCGCTGCCCCTGGTGCCGGGGCTGTCGCGGCTCCAGGGACTGCCGGCCTCGCCGCGGGCTTCGGTCCGCAACACGTGAATAATCACCCGTGCCTCACCAGCGAAATGCCCGACAATCCGGTGGATCCGGATGATCTCGCGACGATCACCCCGTACATCACGCGCACGATCCGCCGCTTCGGTGATTGGGTGCTCAACCTCACCCCACCCGACGGCGAGCCGGTCACCTGCCTGGACCTCGAACCGCGTGCCCTGTTCCCCGCCGGCACGGCCTGACCATCGGACCGGTTACGCGCAACTTCACATGGTGCCCCATGATGGGTACGGATTCGACCAGTGGTGCAAGGCATTCGAGAGTGTTGAGGGGGATTGAATCGCAATGAAGACGATCATCGTGTGTGCGTCGGTGTCGCACGGCAATACGAAGAAGGTCGCTGATGTGATGGGGGAGGTGCTCGATGCGCGGGTGATGAGCCCGGAGAAGGTCGATGCGGCTACGCTGTCGGATTGCGATCTCGTGGGGTTCGGCTCGGGGATCTTCATGGGGGCGTTCCATTCGGGGTTGCGTGAGTTCGTCGGAGCACTGCCGAAGGCGCAGCGCGGCAAGGCATTCGTTTTCGCGACGAGCGGATTTCCGGAGCCGAGTTTGCGGCCGTTCACTCGTCCGCTGGTGCGGCTGCTCGAGCAGCGAGGGTTCGAGGTGGTCGACACGTTCTCGTGCCGTGCGTGGGACACGTTTGCGCCGTTCAAACCGGTGGGTGGAATCAGGAAAGGACGACCGAACGTGACTGGGCCCCGGTTGCAGGCCCACCGGTTATGCGAGTTGGATTTGTTGCTCGAACTCGGTCGGTGACCATTGCTGACGGAATGCGTTGGGG
>NZ_JBHZAL010000101.1:0-1590 GCF_042754245.1 Nocardia sp. NPDC059228
GAGTTACAGATCAGCCTCGACCTCGCCGGTCTCGCGGTTGCCCCAATGCCGCACGTCGACGGCGTACTCCGTGTGCCCCCCGTCGCGGTGCGGCAGCCGGAGATAGAACAGTGAGCGGCTGATCGACTGCCACCACCGGAAGCGCTTCAGCGGTCGCCCGTCCCCGGGCTTGACCCGCCGTACGGCCAGACGGTGCCGCCACCTGTTGAACATGCCTCCACTCCCCTGCGCGTGTGCGTTCTCTGCGACTTCCAGTCTTCGTCCGGCGCCTTCTGGTCGGCAGTGACATACGTCATCACTTGGACATGACGGGTCACCAACCGCGCCACAGCGCCACGACGATCGAGCCGCCGACCGCGGTGACGGCGATGACGTAGAGGGCCTGGGCCTTGGCGGTACTCACCGGTGCCGTCCCTCCGTGACATGGAGGCCGGCGAACGATCGGGTGGTCTCGGCGAGCGCGCGCATCAGCTCGTACGCGTGCAGGGGCGGGGTGGTCGCGTCGAAGGTGTCGCAGAGTGCGAGCAGCCGGTAGGCGTCCCTGTGGAGCGCGAGCGTGGCCGGGACGTCGGTGTCCCCGTCGTACTCGGTCAGCAGCAGTTGCAGATGCCCCCGGAGCCTGAGCGTGGTGCTGTCCACCCATGCGCGCTCGGGCGGGAGTTGGGCGGCCAGGGCCTCGGCGACGGTGCGGGAGATTGTGGCGAAGTCGATGGGGTGGTCACGGTTGAGGGCGTCGAGGAGCCGGCGGAGCGTGTCCGGGTCCTGGGTGAACGTGGGCGTCTGATGGCGCCAATGGGTGCCGGGTGTACGGCGGTCGGTCGTCATGACGCCTCGCCGGTTGCGACGGTGCACCACGTACGGGTGCCGTGCCGGCCCCAGGCGCGCGCGAGCGCGTCCACGAGGAACATGCCCCTGCCGGTCTCGTCGTCGCTCTGCAGGTTACGGACCTTGATCCTCGCGGGGTGCCCGTCGTCCACCTCGATGAGCACGTCGCCGGCGCTGTTGCCGTTGCCGCTCCGGTCGTAGGAGACCGAGAACCGCACGCGGTCGCCGCACCCGTGCACGACGGCGTTGGTGACGATCTCACTGACGAGAAGCTGCACGGTCTCGACCACGTCCCGCCCGATGCCGCCCTCGATGAGGAGCGCGCCCGCGATATGGCGCAGTTGCGCGACGCGGCGGGTGTGGGGGCGGAAGGAGATGTTGAGGCGGACGGCGTCGTCCCGTATGCCGACTGCGGTGAGTGGGGCGGGAGTTGCGCTGCGCGTCGTGGGAGGCATCGGGGGTCCTTGTCGTTTGATCTCCGCACTCACTTAAAGCAGCGAATCGACCGCGCTGCGTGAGGTGCGGGTATAGCCTCGCAGCGGGGCAGAAGCCCTGGAAGTGTTCCGGTGAAAATGCGCGAGCAAGTTCTGTTGTGAATTACCGCTGGTGGTGGGGTCGTTCACCTGCTGGCGGCAACTCCCGCTCTGACGCAGAACGTTGCTTGCGGGTGCGGGAAGTGCGCCTGAGCGTTGCTCGGGGAGGAGTGCGAATGATGACGGATACGCAACCGGCGACGCCCACGCTGTGCCGCTTGCAGCTCGGCAG
>NZ_JBHZAL010000102.1:0-1551 GCF_042754245.1 Nocardia sp. NPDC059228
GTCCGAGCTGGCCGGCTGGATGAGCTACGACGTGGGGCTCCAGCCCAACGCCCAGAAGTACTTCGTCCTGGCCCTGCACGCCGCCAAGGAGGCCGGGGACAAGGCCCTCGGGTCGTACATCCTCTCCTCCATGAGCCGTCAGATGATCCACGTCGGCCGCCCCGACGACGCCTTGGAACTCATCCACCTCGCCCAGTACGGCAGCAGGGACTGCGCCACGGCCCGTACGCAGTCGATGCTGTACGCGATGGAGGCGCGGGCGTACGCCAACATGGGGCAGCCCGGCAAGTGCAAGCGCGCGGTGCGGATGGCGGAGAACACCTTCGCCGACGCCGGGGACGACGGCGAGCCGGAGCCCGACTGGATCCGGTTCTTCTCCGAGGCGGAGCTCAACGGCGAGAACGCGCACTCCTACCGGGACCTGGCCTACGTCGCCGGGCGCAGCCCGACGTACGCCTCGCTCGCCGAGCCCGTCATGGAGCGCGCCGTCCAGCTCTTCGAGAAGGACGAGGAGCACCAGCGGTCGTACGCGCTGAACCTCGTCGGGATGGCCACCGTCCACCTCCTGAAGAGGGAGCCCGAGCGGTCGACTCCTCTTCTGAAGGAGGCGCTGGGGATCGCCAGGAAGGTGCGCTCCGAGCGCGTCAACACGCGGCTCCGCAAGACGGTGACCACGGCCACCAGGGACTTCGGAGACGTCTCCGAGATCAACCAGCTGACCGAGCAGCTCACCGAGGAGCTTCCGGAGGCCGCGGAAGCCGTCTGAACGGCCCGTGGAACGCCTCACGGAGCCCTGGGCCGGTGGGGAACCCCGCTCCCGTACTCGCGCGCCTCTGAGCCCCCGGCCGCGGTCCTCGCCCCGTACAGCCCGGCACAGCTTCGCCACGCCAGGTCACCGAGGTGGGCGTGACGCGGCCGGATTCTGCCATCACCACACCTCGCGACACGGCAGTTCATCCAGGCGTAACACCCCGGACCACTTCGTCACTGGCGTGAAACATCGGGTGGCATCGACCGAAATCACCCCACGTCAATCTCCTCACCACTAGTCGGCCCACAGAAGTAAGAGCATCCGCACGGGCCGTATTTCCCACCCACGAGGAGACGCCGGCCTTGAATGGCGCAGATACCGCATTCGTATTGATCAGTGCCGCGCTCGTCATGCTGATGACGCCCGGCCTGGCCTTCTTCTACGGCGGCATGGTCCGGGTGAAAAGCGCCCTGAACATGCTCATGATGTCCTTCATCTCGCTCGGCATCGTCAGCGTGCTGTGGGTGCTCTACGGGTACTCGCTCACATTCGGTGACGACATCGGTGGAGGACTGCTCGGGAACTTCGACCACATCGGTCTGAAGGGCATCACCCCCGAGACGCTCACGGGCGGCGACGAGGGAATCCCCGTCTACGCCTTCGCCCTCTTCCAGCTGATGTTCGCCGTACTGACCCCGGCGCTGATGAGCGGCGCACCGAGGGCCACGATGGCCGGATTGGTGGTGCGGACGGAGTCGTTATCACGGAATACCGCCCCCGATCCCGATGAACCACACGCA
>NZ_JBHZAL010000103.1:0-1523 GCF_042754245.1 Nocardia sp. NPDC059228
CCCCGGAGAGGCGTCAGCATCCCGGCGGCCGTACGCCGTCCGGCGGCCCGTTCGGGAGGCTCTCGCCGCTCGCCAGGTCCTCCCGGCCGAAGACCTGGATCAGCCACGAGGAGAACGAACCCGTCACCGCACCCAGCAGCGCCAGTCCGCAGACCATCAGGAAGACCGCGAACACCCGGCCGAGCGATGTCACCGGCGTGACGTCGCCGTACCCGACCGTGGTGATCGCCGAACAGGCCCACCACACCGAGTCCCCGAAGGTCCGGATGGTGGCGCCCGGCGCGCCGCGCTCCTGCTGGTAGACCGCGAGCGCCGTGGCGAAGCTGAGCAGCGCGGCAGTGATCCCCGCGTACGACATCACCCGCCCGTACAGACTCAGCCGCGGCTGGTCGCGGCGGCGCTGGAGCGTCACGTACGTGTTGACGATCCGCACCGGGCGCAGCAGGGGCAGCAGCAGGACGACAGTGTCCAGCCAGTGCGTCCTCACGAAATGAACACCCTGGCCGCTCAGCACCAGACGCACCGCGTAGTCCACCGCGAACAGCGCCCAGATCGCGAAGAGCACGCTCAGCGCCGCGTCGCCCAGGAGCGGATCGCGGCCGTGGTTCAGCACGATGACCGCGTAACAGGCGAGGAAGAGGAGCGAGGCGACGAGCAGCGGCAGATCGAGGCGCCGCTCCCAGTCGCGCAGCCGCTCGGGTCGGTTCCGGACATGCATCGCGTCAGCATGGCCGGGGCGTCGCCGGGCGGGCCCGCCGACACGCTCCACCGGGCCGAAGTCATATGCTTCACAGCATGACGAGCGAGCCGGAGCAGCAGATCGGAGTGGGTACCCAGGACGCGTTCCAGCGCCTGTGGACGCCCCACCGGATGGCCTACATCCAGGGCGAGAACAAGCCCACCGGTCCGAACGCGGACGACGGCTGTCCCTTCTGCTCCATCCCGCGCAAGTCCGACGAGGACGGGCTCGTCATCGCCCGCGGCGAATCCGTCTACGCGGTGCTGAACCTCTATCCGTACAACGGCGGCCACCTCATGGTCGTACCGTTCCGGCACGTCGCCGACTACACGGAGCTGGACGCGGACGAGACCGTCGAACTGGCCGCGTTCACCAAGCGGGCGATGACCGCGCTGCGTACGGCGTCCGGGGCGCACGGCTTCAACATCGGCATGAACCAGGGCACCGTCGCGGGGGCCGGCATCGCCGCCCATCTGCACCAGCACGTCGTGCCGCGCTGGGGCGGCGACGCCAACTTCATGCCCGTCGTGGCGCACACGAAGGTGCTGCCCCAACTGCTCGCCGACACACGGGTGATGCTGGCGGACGCCTGGCCCGAGGAATAGGGCCCGTCGTTTGGATCTTGCCGGGCCCGCGCCACATCCGCCCGGCCGGCCGCCGGGCTCCTCCTCGTAACCCCGGCCGCCGGTCCTACGCGTCGTACACGTCCACCTTCTTCGGTGTCGGGTCCTGGACCGCGCCGCTGAGGGACGAGGAGCGGCTGCCGAAGCGCTCGGTGTCCACA
>NZ_JBHZAL010000104.1:0-1499 GCF_042754245.1 Nocardia sp. NPDC059228
GTGCAGGTGGTGGCGTCGTAGCCGGTCGATCAGCGTGCCTCGATCGCCAGGGCCGAGTGCACTCCCGACCTGACCACCGCGAGCCGGGTCCCGGCGCTCGCTCCGGCCGGGGGCGCGGCGTCCAGCGGTTCCAGGGTGAGCATGCTGCTGCCGATGGGCTTCACACAGCTCACCTGCCGCCCGCCGAGCCAGCCCAGTTTCCACTTGTGCCAGCCGAACAGGTCCGGCGACAGTCCGAATTGACTGCCCATCACATCCCAGTCGCCGACATGGGTGTCCCAGTCGCCCTTGCCGTCGGTGGGCCGGTGGTAGAGGTCGGGCAGGTCGAAGACGTGCCCGGTCTCGTGGGCGAGCACGTTGCGGTCCGGCGGGTGCCGCTCGAAGACGGTGACCACACGTTTGATGTCCGTGCCGTCCGCGGTCAGCGGGTGATCGAAGTTGACCACTTTCGTCGCGTCGGAATCCACGCCGGGCGCGTCCGGGTCCGCGACCAGATAGACGACGTCGTACCGCGAGAAGTCGATCACCGGATCGGCGACCGCCAGCGCGTCCCGCAGATACGCCGTGCGCATCGCCGGCTCCCAGTCGCGCTTTATGGCGTAGTCGGTGGACGCGCGCGGCATGTCGATCCACTGGAGCCGGGGGTGCGGGTGCAGCGCGAACTTCCCGTACGAGGCCCGCTCGAAGAATCTGCTGGTCGCCGGGAAGTGGTCGGCCACCAGATCGGCGGGCTCGATGCGCGGGGCCGCGTCCGGGAAGGACAGGAAGACCATGACCGCGTCGAGGGTCCTGGCCGGGCGTGGATAGGAGGCGTTCCAGGTGTCGAGGCCGAGCGAGTGGTGCGCGGTGGTACGCGGGAGGGCGCAGGGTCCTGCGGGGTCGGCGACGGCGGGGCCGGCCACCAGTGAGGTGGCGGCGACCGCGACGAGGGAGGTGAAGGCCGCGGCCGTACTGCGCAGGCGCGGCCGGTCCACTCCCCCGGGTGTCAGGCGACGCTCCACGTGGACCTCCGGCTGCGGAATGCGGGACAGCTCACTCACTTTCTGTCCTTTTGCTGTGATACGCCCTGTTCCGCTGGCCCAGTTGGGTGAGTGGACCGACACTCCCGGCGGATCACGGATAGTCACAATCGATCAGGGCTAAGACAGGTCGCGCCACAGGCGCGCAGAAACGATCGTGCGTCGATCGTGCGTCGACCCCGTACGCCCCGGTTCACCGCCGGAGAGCTGGAACGGCCGACCGGCCTGCCTCTATGATCGGCAGACTTTCCTGCGCCGATCATCGCGAATCACACCCCTGTACGACACCACTGCACTGCGGGAGCGAGCCGTGAGCGGAACCTCCGAAAGGCCCCGGCCCGCGGCCGTCGCGGCGCCCCACTCCGCCACGCCGTCAGTCACGGAGTGTCACGCTCCGGCCGTACAGGACGCCCGCTCCGCGGCGCACAAGGAGCACGGCGACCACGCGGAGAGCGGCGACTACCGGGCGGCCTTCAACGC
>NZ_JBHZAL010000105.1:0-1473 GCF_042754245.1 Nocardia sp. NPDC059228
GGTCGAGCAGTGGGGTGGCGACGGGCGCGACCACTCTGCGGAGGTCGAGGAATGGGACCGGGGGAAGTGGGAGCACGACGGACCGGTCGGCGGGCGGGCGGTCCGCGATCGGATGCCTGACCGGAGGATCGTCTTCCACGCCCATGCCCTCTTCGCCCCCGGCGGCGAACGGTTGAACACGGGTGTCTCCGAACAATGGTCGGTGCATGCCTGGGAGTTCGAGTCCGACCTCTATACGGACTTGCCCGTCCGCTGGCATACCACTCGCCGCCCCGGCCAAGAGGTCGAGGCCCAGGTCCGGGGCACAGACAAGGACGCCATTGCCGCCGTGTTCGCAGAGGCTTGCGCACAGGCTGTGGATCGCGCGAGGGATCCGAGTAAGTACGGCGACAGCGACGGCTGGTGAGTCGCTGCTTGGCCATCGGACCATGACGTCAACGTGAGAGGGCGCCCACCACAACCGGTTGGCACTTTCAGTGATGGGTGGATCGCACTGGATCAGCGCTTGTACTTCCAGTTTCGGATGGCTTGGTCGAGCTGCGAGCGCAGGCGCCTAGTGGCATTCAGTGCCCGACAGCAGCTCGGGGTACGACTCGCTCTGGCGCCCAGCGATCAGGGCCCCAGATTGGTAGAACTCTGCGATGGGAAGACGAGTGAGCACTTCTTGGGCCAGGCCAAGGAACCCTCTGCCGATGCCAAGAGGAGGTGAGGAGCTGTGGTGCTTCGCCTCGACCGCCGGGACGAGCTTGGCGCTCCGTGGGTGCACCCCGGCCTGTCGACTCCGCTGTGCTTCCTGGTGATCGATGATGGCGACGTCGCATTTGTGTGCCACCTTCGATGTAGCGGCGACGACGTAAGGGGGACCGAACATCCAGTCGTCCCGGACCCACGCCGGGACGGCTACTGATCACACAGCCGGCGGGGGTCCGATCGGACCAGCCTGTTCGGCGGGCTGGTCCAACTGCTGCTCACGACGCCGTTGCTCGCTGCGAAGCGTCTCGATGCGCTGGGTGAATTTGGCAAGGGCCTCGCCCTCTTTCTCTTCGGTGAACTTGCTGAACTCACCGATGCCCAGCATCACCGCATTTAGTTCCTCCTCGATGGCATCAGCCGTCTGCCGAAGGAAGTAGCTGCGCTCGCGATACTTGTAGTAGCCCGTGAACGCGGACGCGAGAGTGATGCTGAACCCCAGGACCACGACAGACAGGGTCTGCCAGTTCCAGTCCTGCTGGCCGAGAGCGGCGATTGTGGTCACCGCGGTGGATCCGATCATGATCAGGGACTGCAAGGTGTTATGGACGCGGCGGTAGTGGCGGCTCTCCCGTCCGTACTGGGCAACGACCTCAGCCGTATCCTCTCGGTACATGCTGCGACGTTCCGTCAGCGGTGGATGTGCCCGCAGACTCCTCATGCGCAGTTCTTCGCGCTTGCTGGCGAGGCTGTCCCGTAGCTGCGCCAAGCTTTGTTCGTAGC
>NZ_JBHZAL010000106.1:0-778 GCF_042754245.1 Nocardia sp. NPDC059228
GTGCATAACTGAACCGTTCGCGGAGTACTGCCGGATGTGTGCAGCGCTCAGGACGAGTTGCCTTGCAGGATCGGGTAGCCAATCCCTCGGATTTCCTCAGCCATGTCCGACAGGCTGGTCGCCGCGTTCAGGCCCGACACGAGCGCCGGGGTCAGCGGTCGCAGCGCGTACACGTGGCAGACCGCTGCGAGGTTGACGGCGACCTCGTAGTAATCCTGGGCGAATCGCTTGTACGCCTCAGGGGAAGGGTCCGCGAGGAGGTTGAACAGCCGGTTCGATCCGTCGGGGTCGTCGTGGCCGACTGGGAAGTCAATCGTTCCGTGGCTCCATCGGGTCTCCACGGTCTCGCGCCATATGCAGGCCGTCACGGCAGGGACGTGGTCTTCGTCGCTGAAGGCGGGTTCCTCCGCACACGAGAGAAAGGCCGAGGGAACATCGTCGATCACGCCCGGCCAGACTTCGCCGTCGTTGGCGTACGGACTCATCGGCGACTCGTGGTCGAAGCCGCGGATGTAGGCGCCTGCCGATGAGAAGACGATGGAGTACTCGTCCCCCGAGCCATTGCGCATTGAGGCCATCTCCTCACCGTCGGCCCAGGCGGAGTTGAAGGAGTAGTACCGGTATTCCCAGTCAGGGCTGAGGATCGTGTCGAGCACCGCCAAGGAACGGGACAGGTTCCGCAGGTCACCGATGGCAGGCAGTCGGCGCGCGACGTCGTATGAGGTCATGCGCTCATCCAATCCGCTGCCTCTGACAGTCGGTGTCTCAACTGACCCGA
>NZ_JBHZAL010000106.1:788-1453 GCF_042754245.1 Nocardia sp. NPDC059228
GGACCCGCGTGCTCGAGTTCCTGGGCCTCTCCGCACCATTTTCCGAAGCGCGCACGCCTTGATACGAATCCGGGATCCGTCATTGCCGACGTCCGGCCACGGCGGGGAGCCGCCTTGCGTGAGCACCAGGAACTCGCCAGGGCACTCGGCGGTTTCGGTGAAGAGTTGTACGTCTGCGGACACGATGGTGCCCCGGTCGGCCGCTGCGGGCACAACCTCACCCGCTCGGTATGCGGCCCGCTCACAGGTGGGCGGCCAGGAACTCCCCGAGCGCTGTCCTGGACAGTGGGCCGCTCACGGTCGCCGTCGGCTCGCCCCGATCGATCAGCACGAGGGAGGGCGCGCCGGTGACGCCGTAGCGTCGGACGGGGCCGGGGCACCTTGCGATGTCGGCCCGCATGACGATCAGTCGGCCCTCGTGGGCGTCGGCCGCCTCTCCCACCAGGGCATCCATTTCCTTGCACGCTGCCGCGGCCTTGGGCCACACCCCGTAGAAGTACGCGAGGACCGGCACATCCGCCTTCGCCAGGATGAAGTCGAACTCGACTTCCTCATGGGGCCGTTGGACCTTGTTCGGCATCGGCGCTCCTTGACGCTCCACTCGGTGCGAGGCAGTGGGTGCCTCCTTGTGTCCCCCCGACCGCGACGGCCGTACCGCCCGTCAG
>NZ_JBHZAL010000107.1:0-1446 GCF_042754245.1 Nocardia sp. NPDC059228
GGATCGCCGCCGCCAGGTCCGTGTCGCCGTCCGTCTTGATGCGGTCCGGCACCGCGGCGGCCCGTACCCGCCCGCACGCCAGCCGGAAGTACGTCTCCCAGTCCATCGTGAGCGTCACCGCGGGGCCGAGCGAGGGGGAGCCGTCTATCCTGCCGCGGCCGTCCGCGGCGACGCCGACCGTCCGCAGGAACACCACGGGAACGCTCACGTCGAAGACGATCGCCGAGTTCGGCGGCGCGCCCGCGTCCTTCGCGACGACCTTCGGGAGGGCTTCGAGGAGGACGTCACGGGTGACCAGCGCACCGGCCGAGTCGAGGTTGCCGGGCCTGCTCAGCGTCGTACGCAGATCCTGCTCGTGCACCCAGATGTCGAACGCGCGGGTCCGCATGGCCTGTTCGAGCGTCTGCTCGGTGCCGAGGGGCGCGCGGACCATGGCGTCGGGCGCGCGGTTCTCGTTCCGCAGCTGGCGGTTGCGCCGGATGATCGTGTATTCGAGCTCGGAGGTCATCTCCGGAGCGGTGTGGTGGCGCCGTACGTCCACCTGCATCTCCATGTAGCGGGAGATCTCGCTCTGTACGTGGTACAGGTCGCGCGGCAGTGTGTGGATGGGGCGCGGGTCCCCGAGCATTTCGCATTCGAGACCGATGACGTGCGAGACGATGTCCCGCACCGACCAGCCGGGGCACGGCGTGCGCCGGTTCCACTCGCCCTCGACGAGTGGCTGGACCAGCTCGGCTATGGCTTCAATGGAGTGGGACCAGGCATCGGCGTAGTTCTGAAGGCTGGGATGGACGGTCACGGGACCCCTCGACGGTTCTGCGGTTAGCGGGCTGGGCTGCTGGCTGCGGGCGGCGGGCTGTGGGCTGCGTGGGAGGTTCGAGAGCCTAAGTTACGCTGCCCGTTGGCACCCCGGCAGTGCTTTCGTGTGACGATCGTAGGCCCGTGTAGACGGCTCGAATGCCAGGACGGTGGTAGTGTGCGCGCCTCCCTCATCCAGATCGCAGTAGACCCGGACGAATCGGTCAATTCCCGTAGGGAGCGCGCGGCTTCGCTGGTACGGGAGCAGCGGGGCGCGGATCTGGTGGTCCTGCCGGAGCTGTGGCCGGTGGGTGCTTTCGCGTACGAGTCGTTCGCCGCCGAGGCGGAGACGCTGGACGGTCCGACGTTCCGGGCGATGTCGGAGGCGGCGCGCGACGCGGGTGTCTGGCTGCACGCCGGGTCCATCGTGGAACGCGCCCCCGAGGCGGTCCTGGACGGCGCTGCCGACCTCTACAACACCGCGCTGGTCATCTCCCCGGACGGCGCACTCGCGCGCTCGTACCGGAAGATCCACCGCTTCGGCTTCGACAAGGGCGAGGCGACGCTGATGGGCGCGGGCGACGAGCTGGCGACCGTCACGCTGCCGGACGCCGTGCTGGGCCTGGCGACCTGCTACGACCTGCGGTT
>NZ_JBHZAL010000108.1:0-1444 GCF_042754245.1 Nocardia sp. NPDC059228
CCACCGATGTCTGCAACACCGTGTCCGTCGAGATCTTCGCGCCCTGGGTCGTCAGGCCGAGCACGAACGCGGCGGCGAGCATCGGGGTGGGAGAGAACGGCAGCGCCAGCGCCGGTTCCAGTACGGCCGCCGAGGCGGCGCACGTCATCATCCAGCCGAATGAGCCGAGACGTCCGACTGCCGTCGGTGTGACCACGGCGGCGGCGAAGAAGCCCGCCCCCGAGACAACGAGCGCCACCCCCAGCAGCGCGATCCCGTCCTCCTCGGTGTTGGACCAGGCGTAGCGGCAGAGCATCAGGACCATGACGGTCAGCGCCCCGTAGCAGAACCGCATCAGCGTCATGGCGAGCAGCGCGACCGCCGCGTCACGGCGCTCCGCCAAATGGCGCAGCCCTTCGCCGAGTCCGCGTGCGGTGGAGGCAAGAGCGGCCCCGATCCGGGGCTGCACCTGTCCCGGATCAGGGCCGAGGAGATCGCGTGTCATCGTGACCGACGCCAGCGCCGCTGTCAGATACAGCGCGGCGCCCAGCAGCACCACGGCGGCGTCGGAGTCGGAGACGACCAGCCGTACGAGGAAGGCGAGGCCGCCGCCCGCTGTCGCGGCGAGCGTGCCGGCGGTCGGGGAGAGGGAGTTGGCGACGACCAGATGTCCGTCCTCGACGACGCGGGGCAGCGCGGCCGACAGCCCGGCGAGTACGAACCGGTTGACGGCCGTCACGGCGAGCGCGGAGACATAGAAGAGCCAGTCCGGCACGGAGGTGAGGATCAGCAGGGCGGTGCAGGTCGCGAGAGCCGCCCGCAGCAGATTGCCGAAGAGGATGACCTGGCGCCGCCGCCACCGGTCGAGCAGTACCCCGGCGAACGGACCGATGAGCGAGTACGGCAGCAGCAGCACCGCCATGGCCGACGCGATGGCGCCGGGGGAGGTCTGTTTCTCGGGGGAGAACACGACGTGTGCGGCCAGCGCGACCTGGAAGACCCCGTCCGCCGCTTGCGACAGCAGCCGCACGGTCAGCAGACGGCGGAAGTTGGGCAGACGCAGGAGCACGCGCAGATCGCGTACGACAGACATGTGGATCAGCGTCACACACGGCGCGCCCGTCACATACGAAGGGTCCCCGGACGTCATATGCGAAGGGTCCCGGGCAGACTGCCCGGGACCCTTCGCATGGTGCGTATTACAGGGGAGACCGGCGTTCTGCCAATCCGAGCCCCTGGGAGATCCGCCGAGGGATCAGCGCTCGACCTCGCCGCGGATGAACTTCTCCACGTTCTCACGGGCCTCGTCGTCGAAGTACTGCACCGGCGGGGACTTCATGAAGTACGAGGAGGCGGAGAGGATCGGGCCGCCGATGCCGCGGTCCTTGGCGATCTTCGCCGCACGGACGGCGTCGATGATGACACCGGCCGAGTTCGGGGAGTCCCACACCTCGAGCTTGTACTC
>NZ_JBHZAL010000109.1:0-1414 GCF_042754245.1 Nocardia sp. NPDC059228
GCCGGACCGGCGAGCGCGATACCGAACCAGACTAAGGGGCCACAGGGTCACGTGGGCGGCGCACGGGCCAGGTGTGCCGTTGCCCTCTTCTTCTTATAAAGAGGGTGGCTCGTGTCTCAAGGAGGGCGGGCGGGCCGGACGGTTTCGGCCGGGCTATTTCACCGGCTTCGCGTAGTGGAGGTCCACGGTGCCCGTGTAGCCGGGGAGCGTGGTCTCACCGTGCTCGTCGACCTTCCACCCGAGCCCGTACGCCTGCACGTACAGCTGGTAGTTCTGGATCGCGGGCGAATCCGCGAGCGCCTTCTGGAGCTTGCCCTGGTCCCCCACGGCCGTGATCTTGTACGGCGGTGAGTAGACCCGGCCCTGGAGGATCAGGGTGTTGCCGACGCAGCGCACCGCGCTGGTGGAGATCAGCCGCTGGTCCATGACGCGGATGCCGCTCGCGCCACCCTTCCAGAGCGCGTTGACGACGGCCTGGAGGTCCTGCTGGTGGATGACCAGGTCGTTGGGCTGCGGCTCCGGGTAGCCCGGATTGGCCGTGGCGTCCGGCGGGGCGTCGTCGAGGGTGACGGTCAGGGCCTTGCCCGAGACCTTCTTCGTGCCGGCCGCGTTCTCCAGACGGCGCAGTTCGGCGTCCTCCGCCTCCGTGGAGCCGGAGTCGCGGCTGGCGAGGGTGTCGACGTTCTCCCGTACGGCTCCGGTGGACTCCTCCAGTGCGGCGTTCCTGTCGCTGCGCTCCTGGATCAGGTCCGAGAGCTTGAGCAGGGAGTCGTCCGTACGGAGGTTGGTGCCCTTCGCCGTGTTGAAGCTCGTGACGAAGATGAGGCCGGCGAGGGCGAAGACCCCGGCCGTGAGCAGCCGGACCGGCCGCCAGATCGGTCGGCGGACCGGCCCTTCGGGGGAGTCGGCAGAATTGCTCAACGTACCCTTATCTCCTTAGGCGCCACGGAAGCACTACGCTAACGGACGCCCGGGGGAGCCGGCGTTCCCCCTGCTCCTCACCCCCGGCACACCGTTTCAGTTACCTGCGCGGTCACGCAGCGCATCGACAGGAGAGTCCCTCGTGCCGAAGTCACGTATCCGCAAGAAGGCCGATTTCACGCCGCCCCCCGCGGCGAAGCAGTCGACCACCATAAGGCTGTCCAACCGGAGCTGGGTGGCGCCGGTCATGCTCGCCCTGTTCCTCATCGGGCTGGCCTGGATCGTCGTCTTCTATGTGACCGAGGGCTCACTGCCGATCGACGCCTTCGGCAACTGGAACATCGTGGTCGGCTTCGGCTTCATCGCCGCCGGCTTCGGCGTCTCCACCCAGTGGAAGTAGCCGACCGGCCCGCAGCACTTCCGGCCCGCTGAGGCAAGCCCTGCCCCAAGCTATCCACTGGGTTATCCACACCTGGGGAAAAGGTCGGAAGAT
>NZ_JBHZAL010000110.1:0-1404 GCF_042754245.1 Nocardia sp. NPDC059228
TGCTCCGAACGCCGTGACCGTCATTCCCAGTGCGCTGACCAGGACTGCCGCTTTGCTGTCGGCCCTGGCGATCTCGGTACGCAGATCGCCGAGCAGGCGGGTCGCCGCATCGTCGGCGGCGGGTGCGGGGGGCTCGGGAACGGTCATGGGGGTGCCTGGGTCGGGGAGTCCGGGCGGTCGACCGTGTCGGCGTCGGTGTCCGTGTCGGTGTCCTTGTCCGTGGGCGCCTGGGGGGATGCGTACGCGGGCGGCGCGCCGTACCCAGGAGGTGGCGTCCAGCCCGCGGTCGGTGCGTACGCGGGCATTGGGGGCTCGGGTGGCGACATGGACGCCTCCGCGGGTACTGCCGGTGTTTCTGGTGCCGGCGTGGGTGACCACGTCGACAGGGGTGGCTCGGGGTCCGGGACGTCGGTGCCGGTCTCCACCGGAAGCGGTGTCGGCCCGTTCGCGACGCCCGGCAGTCGCTGGTTCAGGATCTCGTTCACCGCCCGCAGAGCACGTTGCTTGGCTCCTGCCAGTTCGTACTGCTCCGCCTGACCGTCGCCGAGGAGCTGCGTGACCAGATCCATCTGGGACTGGAGGAGTCGCAGTTGGTCGTCACGCAGACTCTGCATGACCAGTCGCGAGTCGTCCGGGTGCTGCGACAGGTGCAGCGCCCAGGCCGCGACCCCACCCCTTTCCAGATGATGCTGGTAGAAGGCGATCTTCTGCGCCTCGACGGACTGCATCGCCACCTGGTGCTCACCCTGGAGCATGGCCAGTTCGTGCTCCCTCCTCCGCTGCTCCACGACCAGTTCGTGCTGCCTCGCTCCGTACAGCTCCGCCCTTCCCAGCTGGAGCATGTCCTGCTGCCGCGCACGTTCGTCGTGGGCGATGTCCTGGGTCTGTCCGAGCCGGGTGGCGTGGATCTCCTCGGCGCTCGCGTGGGTCAGGGCCTGCAGCCGCCTCTGATGCTCGATGTTCTCGTCGTCCCTGCGGACGCGGATCGTCAAGTTCACCTGCAGACCGGCGCTCGCCCCGAGCGGACCGTGGATGTGAATGGCGTGCAGCAGCGCCTGTTCGGCATCGGCGCTGTGGGCGATCGTGAAGCTCCGGGTGGTCGGCCGTCCTACCCTGCTGATCTCACCGAGCAGCAGATCCGGCACGTCGCGATGGCGGCTCTCGACGAAGCGCGCGGGGTCGATCACCTGCCACGAGAGATCGACACCGACCGGGAAGGAGAACGCGTCGTTGTCGCTGGGCAGCGTCAGCTCGGTGTGCAGGGGGTGGATCCCCATGTCGACCTCGTACACGGCCGTGAACCGCTTTGTGGCCACTTCACCGCGGGTGGGCCGCAGGGGCGGCAGGAATGCCTCGTATTCGCCTTTCGCGGTGGCGAACACCAGGGCGTTGTCGACCCGCAGG
>NZ_JBHZAL010000111.1:0-1395 GCF_042754245.1 Nocardia sp. NPDC059228
GGCCTGGCCGCCGCCGCTGACGCGGTAGAGGCCGGAGAGCGTGGCCGCGGTCATGCCGGGCATGTCGCCGTCGGCGTTGACGTGTATGAGCTTGGCCAGCTCGTCGTTGTCGATCACCGGGAAGGGCAGCGTGACGCTGCGGCAGGACGCGGCGGTCGGCTCCAGGAGGTTGCCCTGGGGGCCGAGCGAGGAGCGCAGCGAGGTGACGAGCTCCTCGCGGATGGCGTCCAGCGGCGGGTTGGTGACCTGTGCGAACAGCTGGGTGAAGTAGTCGAACAGCAGCCGGGGGCGCGCGGAGAGCGCGGCGATCGGGCTGTCGGTGCCCATGGAGCCGAGCGGTTCGCCGCCGGTGCGGGCCATCGGGGCGAGGATGATCCGCAGCTCTTCCTCGGTGTAGCCGAAGGTCTGCTGGCGGCGGGTGACGGAGGCGTGCGTGTGCACGATGTGCTCGCGCTCGGGCAGGTCCTCCAGCTCGATCTCGCCGGCTTCCAGCCACTCCTGGTACGGGTTCTCGGCGGCGAGGGCCGCCTTGATCTCGTCGTCCTCGATGATGCGGTGCTCGGCGGTGTCGACGAGGAACATCCGGCCGGGCTGGAGGCGGCCCTTGCGGACGACCTTGGCGGGGTCGATGTCGAGGACGCCGACCTCGGAGGAGAGGACGACGAGGCCGTCGTCGGTGACCCAGTAGCGGCCGGGGCGCAGTCCGTTGCGGTCGAGGACCGCGCCGACCTGGACGCCGTCGGTGAAGGTGACGCAGGCGGGGCCGTCCCAGGGCTCCATCATCGTGGAGTGGTACTGGTAGAAGGCGTGCCGGGCCGGGTCCATGGAGTCGTGGTTCTCCCACGCCTCGGGGACCATCATCAGTACGGAGTGCGGCAGCGACCGGCCGCCGAGGTGGAGCAGTTCCAGGACCTCGTCGAAGGACGCCGAGTCGGAGGCGTCGGGGGTGCAGACCGGGAAGGTCCGCTCCAGCGTCCGGGGGTCGTCACCGAACACGTCGGAGGCCAGCTGGGACTCGCGGGCCTTCATCCAGTTGCGGTTGCCCTTGACCGTGTTGATCTCGCCGTTGTGCGCGACGAAGCGGTACGGGTGGGCGAGCGGCCAGCTCGGGAAGGTGTTGGTGGAGAAGCGCGAGTGCACCAGTGCGACGGCGGTGGCGAAGCGGCGGTCGGAGAGGTCGGGGAAGAAGGGCTCCAGCTGGCCGGTGGTCAGCATGCCCTTGTAGACGATCGTGCGGGCGGAGAGCGAGGGGAAGTAGACCCCGGCCTCGCGCTCGGCGCGCTTGCGCAGCACGAACGCCTTGCGGTCGAGGGCGATGCCGCTGCTCGTGCCGTCCGAGACGAAGAGCTGGCGGAAGGCGGGCATCGTCGCGCGGGCGGACGCGCCGAGCAGCTC
>NZ_JBHZAL010000112.1:0-1393 GCF_042754245.1 Nocardia sp. NPDC059228
GCGGCAACTTCACAGTCCGGCCACAGCTCCGCCTCCAACAGACCCTCAATGGGGTCATATGACACGCAAGTAGTATGTTTCACTCTTGCGATCATGGCTGGGGTCGTAGAACCTATCCTGAAGCCGAAGCGCCCAAGGAAGCACGCGTTCCTCGTAGTTGGGGCACCTGAAGAGTTTGCTCCGGTTTGCATACCGAGCGGGGTGGGGGTCCCGTTCATGGGCCGATGCCGCCAACGGCGTCATGCAACCGGAAGGTCCCGATACGTGTCTGTACTGACGGCGGCGCGCGACCAGGCGGGCCACCACCGGGCGGCCCGCCACCGACATGTCCGGGACGGGTGGTCTGCGGGGGCCCTCTCCGGACGAACCGACCGACCAATCACGCAGCCAGCATGCGTGCGGGGGGAGGACTGATGACGTCGACGCCGGACGGCGAGCGGCAGAACAACGACGCGTCCCGGACCACCCAGCTCCGGGTTCCCTCGCAGCTCAGGAATGCCAGAGCCCGGCTCCGGCCGAAGGCCGAACTGCCCAAGTACGACTACGAGCACTACAGCCGGCTCGCCGGACCGCTCACCCAGCCGGACCCGAACAAGCCGTACAAGGTGCAGTACCGCTCGCTGCTCTCGCAGGAGCCGCACCGGATCCGGGCCGCCCTGCTGCTCGGCGCCGCCCCGCTTCTCTCGCTCGGTCTCTTCGCCTGGCTGATGCAGCCGCAGCACTGGACCGAGCGCGACCCGAACCTGAAGAACGACACGCTGCTCGTCCTCGACATCGTGATGCTCGTCTCGATCGGACTGATCGAGCTGTTCCGCACGATGAACGTGCTGTCCAACGCGCACGCGACGCTGGTGGCCCGTGACCCGGTCCCCGTCGTACCCGCGAGCGGCACCCGCGTCGCCTTCCTCACCTCCTTCGTGCCGGGCAAGGAGCCCCTCGAAATGGTGACGAAGACGCTGGAGGCCGCGGTCAGGATCCGGCACCGCGGGCTGCTGCACGTCTGGCTGCTCGACGAGGGCGACGACCCCTCCGCCCGCCGGCTCTGCGGGGAGCTGGGGGTGCGGCACTTCAGCCGCCTCGGCGTACCCGAGTGGAACCGCGAGAAGGGCGTCCACAAGGCCAGGACCAAGCATGGCAACTACAACGCCTGGCTCGCGATGCACGGCGACGACTACGACTTCTTCGCCTCCGTCGACACCGACCACGTACCGCTGGCCAACTTCCTGGAGAGGATGCTGGGCTTCTTCCGCGACCCCGACGTCGCCTTCGTCGTCGGACCGCAGGTGTACGGCAACTACGACTCGGCGGTCACCAAGGCCGCCGAGTCGCAGCAGTTCCTCTTCCACGCGCTGATCCAGCGGGCCGGCAACCACTACCACGCGCCCATGTTCGT
>NZ_JBHZAL010000113.1:0-1382 GCF_042754245.1 Nocardia sp. NPDC059228
CGGCGGGTGATGTCGCCGACTACCTGCTGGCGGAGACCGTGGTGACCGCGCCGGCAGGACCGTCGGCTCCTGGTTGCGGCCGTCGTAGTTGTCCGTGAAGTCGACGGTCTCCTCGTCGATGTCCCGGAGCATCTCCATCGACTGCGGCATCAGCTTGCACTCGGTGTACCGCATGGCGGCGGCCGGGTCGTTGCCGGGAGATCCGAAGTTGCCGTTGGAGTCCACCAGCGGCATCCGCATCGACCACGGCTGCGCGAGGCGGACCAGCGCGTCGTAGATCGAGGAGTCGCCGTGCGGGTGGTAGGTGCCCATGACGTCACCGACGACGCGGGCGCACTTGTAGAAGCCCTTCTCGGGCCGGTAGCCGCCGTCGTACATCGCGTACAGCACCCGGCGGTGTACGGGCTTCAGACCGTCCCGTACGTCGGGCAGCGCGCGGGACACGATGACGGACATCGCGTAGTCGAGATACGAGCGCTGCATCTCCGTCTCGAGCCCCACGGGCTCGACACGCATGCCCACGCCTTCCACGGCGGGCACCTCTTCGGGCATCACAGGAGTGTTCTCGTCGGCCATTGCTGGTCAAAGTTCCTTTCGGCCATTTCGATGGCGGTCAGCGGGAGGCCGACTCAGATGTCGAGGAAGCGGACGTCCTTGGCGTTGCGCTGGATGAACGAGCGCCGGGCCTCGACGTCCTCACCCATCAGCACCGAGAACAGGTCGTCGGCCTGCGCCGCGTCGTCGAGCGTGACCTGGCCGAGCACACGGTGGTCGACGTCCATCGTCGTGATGCGCAGCTCCTCGGCGTTCATCTCACCGAGGCCCTTGAAGCGCTGGATCGAGTCTTCCTTGATCCGCTTGCCGTTCTGCTTCCCCAGCTCCACCAGGGCGTCGCGCTCCCGGTCGGAGTACGCGTACTCGAAGTCGTCCCGGCCCCACTTGATCTTGTACAGCGGGGGACGCGACAGATAGACGTACCCGGCCTCGACCAGCGGGCGCATGAAGCGGAAGAGGAAGGTCAGCAGCAGCGTGTTGATGTGCTGGCCGTCGACGTCGGCGTCCGCCATCAGGATGATCTTGTGATAGCGGAGCTTCTCGATGTCGAAGTCCTCGTGCACACCGGTGCCGAACGCCGAGATCAGCGCCTGCACCTCGGTGTTCTGAAGGATCTTGTCGATCCGCGCCTTCTCGACGTTCAGGATCTTTCCGCGGATCGGCAGAATGGCCTGATACTGCGGGTTGCGGCCGGACTTCGCGCTGCCGCCGGCCGAGTCGCCCTCGACGATGAAGATCTCGCACTTGGCCGGGTCGTTCGACTGGCAGTCGCTCAGCTTGCCGGGCAGCGAAGCCGACTCCAACAGACCCTTGCGACGGGTCAGATC
>NZ_JBHZAL010000114.1:0-1364 GCF_042754245.1 Nocardia sp. NPDC059228
CCCCAAGAGCGAGTCGCAGAGCGACGAGGGCGACCGCCAGGTCGAGGACATCCGGTCGACCGAGGCACAGTACGACGTCCAGGACGGTGGCCCGGCCGCCGAGTTGGTGGACTCGCTGGACTCCATGTACGACCGGCTGCCGCTGGCGCTCGCGATCATCGGCGTCACGACGTTCATCCTGCTGTTCCTGTTCACCGGTTCCCTGGTACTGCCGTTGAAGGCGCTGGTCCTCAACTGCCTCAGTCTCAGCGCCACCTTCGGTGTGCTGGTGTGGGGCTTCCAGGACGGTCATCTGGAGGGATTCGTCGGCGAGTTCACGGTCACCGACACGATCACCTGGACCGTGCCGGTGCTGCTGTTCTGCATCGCGTTCGGCATGTCGATGGACTACGAGGTCTTCCTGCTCTCCCGTATCAAGGAGGAGTGGGACCGCTCGGGCGACAACCAACTCGCGGTCGCGCGCGGGCTGGAGCGCACCGGCGCGATGGTGACCGCCGCGGCGGGACTGATCGCCATCGTGTGGCTGGGCTTCCTCCTGTCGGGGATCTCGTACCTCAAGGCCATTGGCCTGGGCCTGGCGGTCGCGGTCCTGATGGACGCGACGCTCGTACGCGGCGCGCTGGTGCCCGCGTTCATGCGCCTCGCGGGGCGCGCCAACTGGTGGGCGCCGGGACCGCTGGCCCGCTTCCACCGCCGCTTCGGCCTGCGCGAGGCACCGGACGAGCCGTCGGGCACGCCGGGATCGCCGGACACGCCCGACGGGAAGCCGACGCGCGAGAGCGTGCACTGAGCGTCTCGGAACTCCCTATCCTACGAAGAACCGAACAACGAAAGTACGAGATCATGACTCATCCCCCCACCGCCGCCGAGGACTTCGCCGGCTACCTCCGCGCGTACCACGCCGACGCGTTCGACGGCACCGACCCCATCGACGAAGTCTGGTCCCGCTACCACCTGCCCGACGGCCATCACCAGGTCAACGGCCGCGACCTGGACCGGAAGAAGATCCTCGACGGCATCCGCTCCCGGCGTTCCCTGGGCGCGCCGTACGAGCTGTACATCCACGAGGTGATCGTGGAGGGACGCACCGCCGCCGCCCGGTACACGATCGGCACCACGATGCTGTGGAAGGTGCAGAGCGCGACGCATGTGACGCTCTTCGCCGAGCTGGCGGAGGACGGGCGGGTGGCGAGCACCACCGGTTTCTCCTCCAGCAGGCCCGGCTGGTCCGGGCCGGGTGGTGAGGACCCCTTCGACGCGGCGGCCCGCCCCGCGCCCGGTACCGTCATCGCCCCGCCGCCCGCGGCCGGGGCCGAGCCCACGCCCGCCCAGGACCCGGCGCACTATCTGCGGGCGTACTACAC
>NZ_JBHZAL010000115.1:0-1352 GCF_042754245.1 Nocardia sp. NPDC059228
TGAATCCCCCCGGGTCCGGTGCACACCTGTTTATCTGTCACCGGCCGGTTGTCCGGCGCGGTGTGCATAGTAGTCGGCCTCGTATTCGACCGGTGGTTTGCGACCGAGCCGGTGCATAAGACGGGATCCGTTGAACCAGCTCACCCAGTCCGCGGTGAGCAACTCGACGTCGGCCAGCCTGGTCAAAGGGCCACGCCGAAACGGTGAATCGTCACGAACCGCTTCGGTCTTGTAGAGCCCAATCGTGGTCTCCGCCAACGCATTATCGTATGCATCACCCACCGAGCCGATCGAGGGAACCATCCCCGACAGCAATAACGTCTCACCCAGGCGCACCGACGTATATTGCGACCCGGCGTCCGAATGATGAATCGTGCCACCCGCCAACGGATTTCCCTCACGCTCACGAACAGCAGCCGCTTGACGGATCGCGGAGTTCACGAACGCGGTCTGCTTGCTGGTCGAGCACTCCCAGCCCAGGATCCTGCCCGCGTAAGCGTCGATCACGAACGCTGTGTAAACGAACGATCCCGTGACCAACCGTACATAGGTGAAATCCGCGACGAGCAGCAGGTTCGGTGCCGGAACTCGAAACTGGCGATCGACCAGATCCGGTGCCCGCGAGGCCGCCGGGTCTGCTTCGGTGGTGCGGATCTTCTTGCACCGCACCACCCCTCGCCACCCGTTGGCGCGCATCAGTCGCTCCACCGTGCAGCGAGCGACCGGGATGCCCTGGCGTTGCAGGTGCGCCCACATCTTCTCGGCACCGTAGAGAGATTCCGGCTGCCTCCGGCCCTTCTCGTCGGGCTCGTAGATCCCGGCGAGGATTTCGGTGACCGCGGTGTCCCACAGGGCCCGTTTCGAGGGTGCACGTTTCACCCAGGCATGGAAGGTTCTCGGGGCGATCTTGCATCCATGCGCGGTCAGCGCACGACAGATCGGAGCGACCCCGAACCGAGTTCGATGCTCGGCGATGAACCTGCAAATCACCGCTGTCGCGGGTCGCTCTCCCGCGCGAAGAAACTCGTTGCGGCCTTGAGGATTTCGATCGTCTGCTCCAGCTCGGCGATCTTGCGTTTCTGCTCGCGGATCACCTTCGCCGACTCCGAGGTCGTGCCCTCGACCTCACCGGCGTCGATCGCGCCTTGACGGATCCATTTGCGCAGGGTCTCCGCGGTCATGCCCAACCGGGCCGAGACCGCTTTGATCGCGGCCCACTCACTGTCGTAATCGTCGCGATGGTCGACGACCAGCCGGACAGCCTTGGCCTTGGTCGCTTCGTCGTACTTCGATGGCATGGTCTGCCCATCCTCCTCAAGAAAGGAGGTGAGCACCAAACCCGGTGGGATTCA
>NZ_JBHZAL010000116.1:0-1349 GCF_042754245.1 Nocardia sp. NPDC059228
CTGAGGCTCCCCCCGGATAGTGGACACCTGATTCGCAGGACTAATGATCCTGCTGGAAGGATGTCCACATGCCTCCTCGCAAGCGCCGGTCGTTCACGGCCGAGTACAAGGTCGAGGCTGCCCATCGTGTGATCGATTCCGGTCGCACGATCGCCGAAGTGGCCCGGGAACTGGGCCTGAACGAGGGCCTGCTCAGCAACTGGGTCAAAGACGAGCGACGCAGGATCGCCGCCGCCGAGGCCCACGGAGAGAAACCGCTGGACGCGGCCGAGCGCGCCGAATTGTTGCGGCTGCGAAAGCAGGTCGCCGAGCTGGAGAAAGACAACGCTTTCTTGGTAAAAGCTTCGGCGTACTTTGCCGCGATGCAGAAGAACCGGCCCGGTTCGATCTGATGGCCAAGTACGCCGGCCCCGATGATCTCACCGAAACCGCCGGCACCGAAACACGCGAGGGGCAACGGTTTTCACTCACCCGTATGGCGCGGCTGTTGAAGGTTTCCACCTCCGGCTACTACCAGTACGTCAAGCGCAGGACGGCAACGGTTTTGACGCCACGCCAGCAGCGGCGCGCGGATCTGGAAGTGAAGATCACCGGAGTGCACGCCGACTCCCGCGGCACCTACGGGGCGCCACGGATCACCGCCGAGCTGCGCGAGCAGGGCGAACGGGTCACCGAGAAGACCGTCGCCAAGATCATGGCCTCGATCGGGCTCGAGGGCATCAGCCCGCGCACGTTCAAGGTGCGCACGACCGTGATCGACCCGGACGCATCGTTCCCACCTGATCTGGTGGACCGCGTCTTCGATCAGGGCCGCCTGGACGCGGCGTGGTTCACCGACATCACTTATCTCAGCTGTGGTGAGGGTGAGATGTTCTTGTGCGCGATCCGCGACGGGCATTCTCGGAAAGTGTTGGGCTACAGCATCGCCGACCACATCGGCGCCGACATGGTCACCGAGGCTATCGATTCCGCGGTCCAGACCCGGGGCGAACGTTGTCGTGGCACGATCCTGCATTCCGATCGCGGCGGCGAGTTCACCGCACACCTGACAGCGAAGGCATGTTTCCGCCACGGCTTGCGGCGATCGATGGGCGCGACCGGGATTTGCTGGGACAACAGCCCCGCCGAATCGTTCTGGTCGAGTTTCAAGCACGAGGAGTACTACCGGCACGTCTACGCGACGAAGACCGAACTCATTGCCGCGGTTGACAACTGGATCGACTTCTACAACACTACCCGGCGGCACTCAGCGATCGCGATGCAAAGCCCCGACACCTTCGAACGCTCACTCCGAGCGGCTGCCGCCTGAAACTCGTAAGCCCCCTGTCCACCATCCGGGGGGAACCTCA
>NZ_JBHZAL010000117.1:0-1345 GCF_042754245.1 Nocardia sp. NPDC059228
ATGCGTATCCGGCCGTCCTCAGCCTGCGGCGAGGCTCCGCTTGACCTCGGCGGCGACGCGGCCGCCGTCGGCACGGCCCGCGACCTTCGGCCCGACGATCTTCATGACGGCGCCCATCGCACGCGGCCCCTCGGCGCCGGCAGCCTTCGCCTCACCGACGGCCTGGGCCACGATCGCGCCGAGCTCGTCGTCGGTCAGCTGCTGCGGCAGGTACGCGTCGAGCAGCACACCCTCCGCCTTCTCCCGCTCCGCCTGCTCGGCCCGCCCGCCCTGCGCGAAGGCCTCGGCCGCCTCACGGCGCTTCTTGGCCTCCTTGGCGATCACCTTCTGCACCTCGTCGTCGGAGAGCTCACGCGCCGACTTGCCGGAGACCTCCTCCTTGGAGATCGCGGCGAGGGTCAGCCGGAGGGTGGCGGAACGCAGCTCGTCGCGCGCCCTGATCGCGGCGATGAGGTCGTCGTGCAGCTTGGACTTGAGCGTGGTCATGCGGACAGTGTGTCAGGTACGGCCCAAGGCCCGCCGAGGAGTTTTCCGGCGCGGTCGGGCGACGGCTCACTCCCCGTGCCGAGGCCGCTCGACGATCATGGGGTGCGACCGCGTGGGCGGTGCGTGTCTGCGACGATGACACCATGCGCGCACGCTACGGAGTCCCCCTGAAAGTCACCGCGGGAATCGCGGCCGTCGGGGCGGCCGGCCTCGCCTACGCCGCCGGTTTCGAGGCCCGCTCCTTCCGACTGCGACGGGTGTCCGTCCCCGTACTGCCGGAGGGCATGCGACCGCTGCGGATCCTCCATGTCTCGGACATCCACATGGTCAGCGGCCAGCGCAAGAAACAGCGCTGGCTCCGCTCCCTGGCCGGCCTGCGCCCCGACTTCGTCGTCAACACCGGCGACAACCTCTCCGACCCGGAGGGCGTACCGGAGGTCCTCGACGCACTGGGCCCGCTGATGGAGTTCCCGGGCGTCTACGTCTTCGGCTCCAACGACTACTACGGCCCCGCGCTGCGCAACCCGGCGCGCTACATCTACGAGAAGGCCCAGGGCAAGCACGGCCTGAACGGCAACGCACCGGCCGTCAACGTCGTCCACAACCCGTGGGAGCCGATGCGCGACGCCTTCGACGCGGCGGGCTGGGTGGGCCTCACCAACGCCCGCGGCCGGCTCAAGATCGACGGCCAGGAGATCGCCTTCACGGGCGTCGACGACCCGCACATCAAGCGCGACCGCTACGCCGAGGTCGCGGGCGGCCCGGAGCCCGACGCGGACCTGTCGATCGGCGTGGTCCACGCCCCGTACCTCCGCACGCTGGAGGCGTTCACCGCGGACGGTTACCCCCTGATCCTGGG
>NZ_JBHZAL010000119.1:0-1335 GCF_042754245.1 Nocardia sp. NPDC059228
GACGTACGCCGAGGGTCTGGAGCGGGCCCTTGGCCACCCGTCCGCGGGGTCGGCTCAAGAGGGCAGCTCCGGCGCGCGGCTGACGGTCTGTCATCCCACGTCGCGCCGGGCGCTGGACTTCGCCCGTAGGTGCGAGGGCGTCGAGGTCCTGCCCGCGAAGGGCTTCATGGTGAGCCACGACGAATTCGCGGGATGGGCCGGCCGCGGCGGCGGGCAAGGCCTGCGGCTGGAAGGCTTCTACCGCTGGGTCCGCGGGCGGCACGACCTGCTCATGGACGGGGACGAGCCCGTCGGCGGGCGGTGGAATCTCGACCACGACAACCGCGAACCCCCGCCGCGCGGACAGGACATGCTCGACGTCCGTCGCCCCTGGCAGCCGCGCGAGGACGCCATCGACGAAGAGGTCCGTCACGACCTCGACCGCTGGGAACGCGACGGCGACGTCTCCTTCGTCGGCCGTGACGGCCCCAGACGCTTCCCCGCCACCCGGCGCGAAGCGCTGTCCGCGCTGCGGCACTTCATCACCCACCGGCTGCCGGACTTCGGCAGCCAGGAGGACGCCATGCTCGCGGCCGACCCGTGATGAGCCACAGCCTGCTGTCCGCGCCGCTGAACCTCGGACTACTCGACCCGGCCGAATGCGTGGAACGCGCCGAGCGGGCCCACCGCGCCGGCGACGCGCCCCTCAACAGCGTCGAGGGCTTCGTCCGGCAGATCGCCGGCTGGCGCGAGTACGTGTGGCAGCTCTACTGGCACTTCGGCGAGGACTACCGCCACCGCAATGCGCTGCGCCACACCGCCCCGCTGCCGGACTGGTTCCTCGACCTGGACGCCGACGCCGTCACCGCCAACTGCCTCTCCACAGTGCTCGCCCAGGTACGCGACACCGGCTGGACCCACCACATCCCCCGTCTGATGGTGCTCGGCAGCCGCGCCCTCCAGGACGGCTGGGACCCGGCGGCCGTCACCGACTGGTTCCACCGCTGCTTCGTCGACGGCTACGACTGGGTGATGCTCCCCAACGTCGTCGGCATGTCCCAGTACGCGGACGGCGGCCTCATGACCACCAAGCCCTACACCTCAGGCGGCGCCTACATCCACCGGATGAGCGATCTCTGCGGCCCCTGCGCCTACCGCCCCACCGACCGCACCGGTGAGCGCGCCTGCCCCTACACCGCGGGCTACTGGGCCTTCCTGCACCGCCACCGCGACCGCCTGGCGGCCAACCACCGCATGGCCCGCGCGGTCAAGGGCCTCGACCGGCTCGGAGACCTCCCGGAACTCCTCGACACGACCGCACGACGCGGCGACACACCACCCTGACCTGTCCGTGGG
>NZ_JBHZAL010000120.1:0-1334 GCF_042754245.1 Nocardia sp. NPDC059228
GAACCGCACCAGCAGGACGGAAGAGGACAGACCGCCGTAGATCGACCAGAGCGCGCCCGTCGTCGTGAACCGCTTCCAGAAGAGGCTGTAGAGAAGGGTCGGCAGGTTGGCGGAGGCGGCGACCGCGAAGGCGAGGGCCACCAGACCGGCGACGTTCAGGTCGCGGGCGAGGGCGCCGAGCGCGATGGAGACGATACCGATGGCGACGGTCGCGTAGCGCGCCGCGCGCACCTCCTCCTTCTCGGTGGCCTTGCCGCGGCGGATGACGTTGGCGTAGATGTCGTGCGCGAACGACGACGAGGACGCCAGTGTCAGACCGGCCACGACCGCGAGGATGGTGGCGAAGGCGACCGCGGAGATGATGGCGAGCAGGATGGCGCCGCCGGTGGAGTCCCCGCCGCCGCCGATCTCCATGGCGAGCAGTGGCGCGGCGGTATTGCCCGCCGGGTTGGAATCGGTGATCTCCTTGGGAGTGAGCAGCGCCGCGGCGCCGAAGCCCAGGGCGATGGTCATCAGGTAGAAGCCGCCGATGATGCCGATGGCCCAGTTAACGGACTTACGGGCGGCCTTGGCCGTGGGCACGGTGTAGAAGCGGATCAGGATGTGCGGCAGACCGGCGGTGCCGAGGACGAGCGCGATGCCCAGGGAGATGAAGTCGAGCTTCGAGGTCTCGGTGAGGCCGTACTTGAGTCCGGGCTCCAGGAAGGCCGCGCCCTTGCCGCTGTTGGAGGCGGCGCTGCCGAGCAGGTCGGACACGTTGAAGTTGAACTTGAGCAGGACCAGGAAGGTGATGAGCAGGGTGCCCGCGATGAGCAGGACGGCCTTGACCATCTGGACCCAGGTGGTGCCCTTCATGCCGCCGATGGTGACGTACACGATCATCAGGATGCCGACGAGGGCGACGATCAGGATCTTGCCGGCGTCGCTGGTGATGCCGAGCAGCAGGGAGACGAGGACGCCCGCGCCCGCCATCTGCGCGAGCAGGTAGAAGATCGAGACGACGATGGTGGAGGCGCCGGCGGCCGTACGGACGGGGCGCTGGCGCATCCGGTAGGCGAGGACGTCGCCCATCGTGTAGCGGCCGGAGTTGCGCAGGGGTTCGGCGACCAGCAGCAGTGCGACGAGCCAGGCGACGAGGAAGCCGATGGAGTAGAGGATCCCGTCGTAGCCGAACAGGGCGATGAGGCCGGAGATTCCGAGGAAGGAGGCGGCCGACATGTAGTCACCGGCGATGGCGAAACCGTTCTCCATGGGTGAGAGGAGCCGCCCGCCGGTGTAGAACTCCTCCGCCGAGCCCTGCCGGTCACGGCTCACCCAGGTGGTGATGCCGAGGG
>NZ_JBHZAL010000121.1:0-1321 GCF_042754245.1 Nocardia sp. NPDC059228
CTCCAGGGCCTCCGCCGCGACCGGCGTACACCGCTTGGTCACCCAGTACTTGGCGGCCGGCACCGCGAGCCGCAGGAAGGCCCGCTCCTGCTCGCTGTCGTCGTCGTACGCCGCGGCCAGCCGCATCGCCAGCGTGGTGGCCGCCTCCGACTCCAGCGCCAGATCGGCCAGGACGTTGCGCATCAGCGGCTTGTCGATCAACTCACCGCCGAACGCGCTGCGGTACGCGGCGTGATGGACCGCCTGCGCGACCGACTGCCGCATCAGCGCCGCCGATCCGAGCACACAGTCCACCCGCGTCGCCGCCACCATCTCGATGATGGTGCGCACCCCGCGCCCCTCCTCGCCGACCCGGCGGGCCCACGTGCCGTCGAACTCCACCTCGCTCGACGCGTTCGACCGGTTGCCCAGCTTCTCCTTCAGCCGCTGGATCAGGAACACGTTGCGCGTGCCGTCCGGCAGCACCCGGGGAACGAGGAAGCACGTCAGCCCGGCCGGTGCCTGCGCCAGCACCAGGAACCCGTCGCACATCGGCGCGGAGCAGAACCACTTGTGCCCGGTGAGCAGATACTCGCCCTCGGCGTCCAGCGGCTTCGCCGCCGTCGTGTTGGCCCGTACGTCGCTGCCGCCCTGCTTCTCGGTCATGCCCATCCCGAACAGCGCGCCGGCCTTCTCGGCGGCGGGCCGCAGACCGGGCTCGTACCGGTGCGAGGTGAGCCGGGGCTCCCACTCGGCGGCCAGCTCCGGCTCCGTACGCAGCGCGGGCACCGCCGCGTGCGTCATGGACAGCGGACAGCCGTTCCCGGCCTCCGCCTGCGTCCACACGTAGAACCCGGCGGCCCGGCGCAGATGCCCGTCCGGCCTGCCCCAGGCGTCCGTCAGCCCCGCGGACACCGCCCGGTCCAGGAGTTGGTGCCAGGCCGGATGGAACTCCACCTCGTCGATCCGGTGGCCGTACCTGTCGTGCGTACGCAGCTTCGGCGGGTTCTCGTTGGCCAGGGTCCCCCACTCCTGGGCCCGCGCCGAACCGGCCTCCAGACCGAGCGCGGACAGCTCCGACCGTGCCTGGTCGAGGACTTCGGGGGAGGCGTGCCGCTCCAGCCCTTCCGTGAGTACGCGGTCGCCGGTGAAGACGTCGTACCCCACCAGGGGCGGAACCTGGTTGGTCACTGTGTGAGTGCTGGCAGTCATGCCGCTACGGTAAGGAGGTGCAGGCAGCAAACGAAACACCCGAGCGGCCATCGGGCCGACTCCGCCGGGCGCGAGTGCTCTACCGCAACGTCTCCAAACGGCGCATGGCGTGGCACTTGCTCAAGGACAC
>NZ_JBHZAL010000122.1:0-1289 GCF_042754245.1 Nocardia sp. NPDC059228
TCATAGCCCCGGCCCGCGTCTGGCTGCTGGTGCCCGCCGCCGCCCTGGCGGCGCTCGGCCTGGCCTGCGCGGTGGTCATGCCGGTCTGGTGGTTCCGGGTGCACCGCTGGGAGGTGACGGACGAAGCGGTCTACGTCCGCACCGGCTACTTCTGGCAGGAGTGGCGCATCGCCCCCATGTCCCGGATCCAGACCGTCGACACCGTACGGGGGCCGCTGGAGCAGCTGTTCAAGCTCTCCACCGTCATCGTCACCACCGCCTCCTCCAAAGGAGCCGTACGGATAGAGGGGCTCGGCCATGAGCTGGCCGCCGAGCTGGCCGAGCGGCTGACACACATCACGCAGGCGACGCCCGGGGACGCCACGTGAGCACGGCCGCCGTCCCCGCCCCCGGGGAGGAGTGGCGCAAGCTCGACCGGCGCACCCTGCTGGTCACCGCCGCCGTCATGACCGGCGTCGCGACGGGCGCCGGAGTACCCACCGCCGTCGCCCTGTCCGGGGGCATGGGGGCGGGACGCGCGCTCGCCTGGGTGCTGCCGGCGGCCCTGCTGCTGATCGTCTGCGGCATCGGCGGCGACTACGTCCGCTGGCGCCGGACCCGCTACCGCATCGGCCCCGACCGGGCCGAACTCCACACCGGCCTGCTCCTGGTCAAACGCCGCTCACTGGGCCGCGAACGGATCAGGAGCGTCGATCTGACGGCCAACCTGCTGCTGCGGATCCTCGGCCTGGTGAAGGTCCGGATCGGCACGGGCGAGCACACCGGCGGCGAATCCACCCTGGAACTCGACCCGGTCACCCGCGCGGAGGGCGAGCGCCTCCGTACGGAACTGCTGGGCCGCACCCCCTCCGACACCGCCGGAGCGCACCGGGACGGCATGCTGGCCGTCCTCGACCCCCGCTGGATCCGGTACGCGCCCGTCTCCTTCGTCGCGCCCCTGCTGGGCGGAGCGGCGGCGGGCGGTGTGATGCAGGTCAGCGAGTGGTTCGGGGTCCAGCACGAGGTGATCGGCTGGATCGGCGACCGGTTCCGTGACACCTCGATCCTCACGATGGTCGTGGTGCTCGTGGTCGCGGCGCTCCTCGCGGGCATAGTCGGCTCCCTCGGCCTCTGGGTCGAGATGTGGTGGAACTACCGGCTGGAGCGCGAGCCCGGCGGCACTCTGCGCGTCAGACGCGGTCTGTTCACCTCACGGTCCGTCTCCATAGAGGAGCGCAGGCTGCGGGGCGTGGAGCTGGTCGAGCCGCTGGGTGTGCGACTGGTCGGCGCCGCACGGGTCGACGCCTGGC
>NZ_JBHZAL010000123.1:0-1289 GCF_042754245.1 Nocardia sp. NPDC059228
CGCCCACGGCAGGAGAATCGTGCGGAACGGGTTCCGGATCCGCAGCCGGTCGTCGTCGGCGAACACCGCGGGCCGCATCGTGAACGCCACCACGAGCGGCACGGCGAGCAGCAGGCCCGCGAGCGCGAACCACGGCGTGCTGCCGTGGCCCCGGACCAGCGCGTCGATCCCCATCCATGCCGCGAGCGCGAGCAGCAGCACACCGCCCGCGATACCGGCGGGCGACCGGAAGACGCGCTCTGCGTAGGCCGGCTCGGGGGACTGATCGGGACTCGTCATGCTCTCGATTCTGCCGTACGCGCCGCCGGCCCGGAGTCGGCCACCGGCCCGGACCGTGACCGGTCTGCGCACCGCTCCCCGCCCTGACCGGGACCGGCCTCCCCGCCGCTCCCTCGCCCCGGACCCGGTGCCGAGAGACAATGGCCGTGTACGGGCCCGTGTGAGGAACCCGTTCGATTGGCGGGCGAGTGCATGACCGTGAACCCACGAAACGCACAAGGTCCGCGGCCGGCAGGGGCACGATCGACGACGGATCGTTTGCGCATACTCGCCGCGGTGGGCGACGACGCCTCCGAGACGGAGGCGCTGCGCTGCGCGCTGCACCACGCGGTCGCCGGACTCGGCGGACCGGGCGGGATGGTGCACCTGCGGAGCCTGTGGCAGGACACCGGGCTTCATCTGATGCTCACCGACGGCCTGCCTCCGGCCGGTACGAAGCGCTGGCAGGACCTGTCCGGGAAGGACACGACGGTTCCGGCCCGCGCCGCGCGGAGCGAGGAGTACGTATGGCTGCCCGCGCCCGCCTTCGCCGGCCGGCCCTCCGATCCCGGCCGGGCCGCCGAAGGGCCGCCCGAAGGCTCCGGGCAACCCCGGCCCCCCGAGGACGCGGCTCCGGGCGTGCTCACCGCCTGCGGCCTGGCCTCCGTACCCCTGCTCGCGCCGACCGGGCCGCTCGGCCTGATGGGAGTGCTCTCCGTACTGACGCCCGCGGCCGAGGAGCCGACCGCCGACCAGCGCGCCTTCCTTGAGGAGGTCGCCCGCTGCGCGGCCGGGCATCTGGCCCGCTCCCTCGCGTCCCCGCGCGGTTCGAACCCCGAGCTGTGGCCGGATCCACCGAACGGCTCCCGTCTCCAGCAGGCCCTCAAGACCGTCCGGGTGGGCGCCTGGGACTGGAACATCCGCACGGGTGAGCTGGACTGGGACGAGGCGGCGATGACGGTGCTCGGCGTCGATCCGACGACGTTCGACCACCGGATCGAGACCTGGCTCGGTCTGGTCCATCCCGAGGA
>NZ_JBHZAL010000124.1:0-1287 GCF_042754245.1 Nocardia sp. NPDC059228
GTCCTCAATCGCCGGACAGGCTTCTTGGGGCGTTACGCCAACTGTGCGGTGGCGTAGGCGTTTTGGTCCCCTTCGTGGTGTCGTGCGGGAGCATCGGGGCTGTGCTGAGTACCGGAGCCCTACGGGCCCATCTGCTGGCCGCCCGACTGGCCGGCCCCGTGGCCACCACGCGAGAGCAGAGCCTGCGCAGTTACCGGCTCTTCGCCGCCCGCGATCCGCGTGCGACGCTGGGGCTCACCCCCGAACGGGCCTGGTGCGAGAGCGACTTGCTGCGGCTCATGGCCGACCGGTGCGGGGTCTCCGGGGATCCCGCGCATGTCTCCGGCGATGATGTCATCGACCCCGAGCGGACGTTGAGCAGCCTCGACGCGTTCGCCGCGCGCCTCGGCAGTGCCGCCGGCCGGCGGGCTCCCGTGCTGTTCGGGACCGGGCATCCGGACCGGCTGATCGGGTTCTACGCGGGTCTCGCAGACGCTTTGTCGGCGGCGGGATGTCTCGTCCTCACCCCCGCGAAGGGGCGATGTATCGACATAACGACCCGGTTCGGCGTACGCACGCACAGCCTGGACTACGTACGACGAGTCGCGTTGGTGCGGGAATCCGAAGCGTCGCACGCCGGGAGTGAGACCGGCGCGCACAGCCATTCCCCCCTCCCCGTTCGGGTGGTGCTGGACAGCGTGGCCGAGGCCGGCGGGCCGCTTCCCGAGTTGGTCGTGGGAGACCACGGATGGGTCTGCGGAGCAGGTCAGTTGGGCATTGAGGCCGTCGGCCTCGCGGACACCGACGACCCCGCGCTGTTCGTCGGCGAGGCGGAGGGGCGAGTCTCCGTCGTGGTCCCGGTTGACGACGGTGTGCGGTCCGACTACTACCGCCCGTTGACTCGCTATGTACTCAATCGAGCGTGTCTGTCACAGTAGGAGACCATGTGCTGCTCCTCTTCCCCACTCGCATCACCCGCCCCTAGTCTGGGGAGTGAGCGCGCAGCGACGAAGAGTCACCGGAGGGGAAGCCGGTGGCCGTCGGGTGCGGAAGGTACAGGTGGGTCATGGCTGCTGGCAGCGAGAGGCCTCTCAATGAGGTCAAGTTCCTTACCGTGGCGGAAGTCGCCTCGGTGATGCGAGTGTCGAAGATGACCGTGTACCGATTGGTGCACAGCGGTCATCTGCCGGCGATCCGGGTGGGCAGGTCTTTCCGGGTTCCGGAGCAAGCGGTTCACGAGTATCTCCGCGAGTCTTTCGTGGGGGTCGAATCCGCCTGAGATTTCCCTCGGATTACGTCCCTCACTCC
>NZ_JBHZAL010000125.1:0-1285 GCF_042754245.1 Nocardia sp. NPDC059228
GTCGTCGCCGCTCCTGCCCAGCATGTCGGCGAAGAGCACCACGCCGATCACGAAGGAGGCGGCCGCCAGCAGCGTGCCGAGTACATGTCCCACCCGGTCGAGCCGTCGCCCGCCGCACAGCAGAAGACCTGCTCCGAGCAGGGGCGCCGCGATGAGCAGCGCAATCAGATTCTCCACGATTCAGCGACCCCTCAGAGCTTCATCAGGCTGGCGTCGTCGACCGAGGCCGAGTGGCGCGAACGGAACAGCGACACGATGATCGCGAGCCCGACGACGACCTCCGCGGCGGCGACGACCATCGTGAAGAAGGCGATGATCTGGCCGTCCAGATTGCCGTGCATCCGGGAGAAGGTGACGAACGCGAGGTTGCAGGCGTTGAGCATCAGCTCGACGCACATGAAGACGACGATCGCATTGCGCCGGATCAGCACTCCGACCGCACCGATGGTGAACAGCAGGGCGGCGAGATACAGGTAGTTGACCGTGTTCATTTGGTGACGCCCTCCTCGCGGTCCTCGCGGCCCCGCAGCTCCTCGCGGCCGAGGCGCTCCGTCGAACGCTGTTCCAGCGCCCTGAGATCGGCGATGGCCTCACCGGAGACGTCCCGGATCTGGCCGCGGTCCTTGAGCGTCTGGCTGACGGTCAGCTCGGACGTGGTGCCGTCGGGCAGCAGTCCGGCGATGTCCACCGCGTTGTGCCTGGCGTAGACGCCGGGTGCGGGCAGCGGCGGCAGGTGCTTGCTGCGGATCCGCTGCTCGGACATCTCGCGCTGGGTCAGGGCCCGTTCGGTGCGCTCGCGGTGCGTGAGCACCATCGCGCCGACCGAGGCCGTGATCAGCAGGGCGCCGGTGATCTCGAAGGCGAACACGTACTTGGTGAAGATGAGGGCGGCGAGGCCCTCGACGTTGCCCCCGGCGTTGGCGACGCCGAGTCCGGTGGAGGCCGTCAGCGACGCGTTGCCGATACCGGCGATCAGCAGGACGCCGAAGCCGAGCCCGCAGAGGGCGGCCCACCAGCGCTGGCCCTTGATCGTCTCCGTGAGGGAGTCGGCGGCGGTGACGCCGACGAGCATGACCACGAAGAGGAACAGCATCATGATCGCGCCTGTGTAGACGACGATCTGCACGATGCCGAGGAAATAAGCCCCGTTGGCCAGGTAGAAGACCGCCAGGATGATCATGGTCCCGGCGAGACAGAGCGCGCTGTGCACGGCCCGCCTCATCAGGATGGTGCAGAGCGCGCCGATCACGGCGACGGTGCCGAGGATCCAGAACTGGACGGCTTC
>NZ_JBHZAL010000126.1:0-1283 GCF_042754245.1 Nocardia sp. NPDC059228
CCGTCTCGCGACGAGTCGTCGTACCGGCTTCCTGACGCGGGCCGCCCGCAGCGGGCACCTGGAAGCCAACATCGTCGGCTCCAGAGGCTGCCCCTACAACTGCACCTTCTGCGGCGCCGCGGTCAGTGCCAATCCTGACGTCACAATCCGAGTTCGCGAGCCCGAGAACATCATCGGCGAACTCGACATACTGCACGCCGAGTACGGCGTCACCGCGTTCCGGTTCGTCGACGACCTCTTCCTCGGGGTCTCCCGCGTCATCACCAGGCAGATGGCGGCCTTCACACGGCACCGCGTCGGCGAACGGTACGTGTGGGACGCCACCGGACGCATCAACGTCCTGGACCGGCTCGACAACACCGAGCTCGAACGGCTCGTCAACAACGGGCCGCGTGAAGTCGCCCTCGGAATCGAATCGGGAAGCGACCGCATCCTGCGCGCGATGGACAAGCGCATCGACGCAGAGATGACCGAACGCGTCACCCGCCGCCTTGTCGAACATGGCATCGGCGTGAAGGGGTACTTCATTCTCGGCTTCCCCGGCGAGACCCACGAGGACCTCCGGGCGACGGTGCGCCACATCCGCAACCTCTGGCGCATCGCCGACGCCAATCCCGGCGACGTGCGGGCCAGCGTGTTCGAGTTCCGCCCCTACCCGGGAACACCCGTGTGGAAGACACTCACCGACGGCGGCCACGACCCCGACAAGCTCCTCACATATGGAGACGTCGACCTCACCGCTGACGGTGCTGACGAGTCGATGCGTCAGCGAGACGAGTTCAACTTCTCCGTCGGCATCCAGTTCGGCGACGTCCCCCTGCCCGAGGTCCGCGCCACACTGGCCACGCTCACCCGCGAGCAGTACGAACGCAACCAGCCGACACGAGAGACGGCGGCATGACGTCGGCACGCGGCCGGTTCGTCACCCTCGACGGCCCCAGCGGCGTCGGGAAGACCACCACCGTCCACGCGCTCACCAGGGAGCTGGCCGGACGAGGCTGGGCGGTTCATCAGACCGTGGAACCCAGTACCAACGCTGTCGGTGTCTTCACCCGCGAGCACTTCAGCCACATCCACGGGCGCGCCCTGGCCTGCCTGGTCGCCGCAGACCGGTACGAACACATCGAGCACGAGATCGAGCCCCGTCTCAGCGCCGGCGACACGGTCGTCTGCGACCGGTACCTGGCCTCAACGCTTGTCATGCAACAGCTCGACGGCGTTCCAGTGAAGTTCTTGCTCGACCTGAACGCAGACGTCCTGATGCCGGACCTGGCCGTCATCCC
>NZ_JBHZAL010000127.1:0-1278 GCF_042754245.1 Nocardia sp. NPDC059228
GGTGTGAGGGCCTGGCTCGCCGCCTCGGCGAGCACCCTGACCGCGTCATGGGCGAGAGCCACATGGCCGTCGTCGAGCCATATGTCCTCGCCGAACTCCTCGGCGTACCGCTCGTTGAAGTCCTCGGCCACCGTGTTGCGGTCCTCGTGGTCGGCGGGCAGTACATGGGCCGTGTGGTAGAGGTTCAGCCATGTGTGGTCCCTGACGTCCTGGGAGAGCGCGATGTTGGTGAGCTCGTTGCCGCCCACCACCGTGATGTCCCGGTTCGCGCACTCGCTGCTCTGCTGGTACCTGTCCAGGAACGTCCCGAACTCGCGGGCCCGTGACGTCCAGTAGACGAGCGTCCGCGGATTCGCCTGGATACGCGCGCACACCGCCTCGGCCACTTCGGAGACGTTGAACCGCGTGTCGAGATCCGGCTCGGGGATCGCCGTCGCCCCGTCGGGGTCGCCGGGTGAGTATCCGATCCGTTTGCCCGAGTCCGGCCGTTCGCTGACGAACGCCTCGCCCAGATCCCTGCTGTATATGTCCTTCGGGTCGGTCACTACGACGACGTCCTCGGCCCGGACACAGTTGTCCCCGGTCGTCCGGATCGTGTTCGCGTTCTCGATGAACGTGGCGACGACCTCCGCCTCGCGCCGGTGGTTCGGCGCGGCGCCGTGGTAGTACTTCCCAAGTTCCAGGTCCCTCGCCGTCGCCGTGGAACTCACGATGGGGATACGGGCCGTGTTGAGGTCCTTCACCGCCTCGACGGTCGCGGCGCGGCTCTCGGTGAAACCCGTCACGCCGATCAGCCGCGGGTTCTTCCTGGCATCCGCGATGATCTCCTTCACCCTGGCCCCGGCGTTCTTGTACTGCACGCCCGCGTCGTACGGCTGGATCTTCACCCAGACACCGTTGTTGTCGTTCAGAGCGATTTTGTGCAGGGCCTTCTGGGCCAGGGCCACCCCGCGCAGTTCGGGGATCGAGCCGGCGGAGCGCAGCTCGTCCGCGTTCTTCGGTGGTGACGCGTGGAGAAGCGCGACGGTCACGATCCGGCCGGGCAGGTGCTCCTTCTCGGCGCGCTCGTTCTGATCCTTGATCATGTCGAGCGCCTCCGTGGCCGCCAGGGCGCCGTTGATGTCCGCCGTACGGGACTTGCTCGGCGTATCGGGCTTCTCGCCGGTCAGGCACGCGGCGTAGTCGTCCCTGAACGGCCCCGAGTCGACCACCGGCAGGAACGCGAGTTGTCCTGTGAGCCAGAGCGCGACCACCACGGCCGTGGCCTCGAACACCACA
>NZ_JBHZAL010000128.1:0-1269 GCF_042754245.1 Nocardia sp. NPDC059228
CAGGCGCGGCGGCGGGCTGTCGGCCCGTGGGCGAAACAGTGCTGCGCCGCCCCTCCCCGCAGGCCATGATGTGCGGCATGGCCACTGTCCTGCTCGCCCTCGCCGTCATCTCCACCGGCCTGTACGCCGGCATCATGCTGATCTTCCTGACCGGGATCATGCCCGCGCTGGCCCGGCTCACGGACGGGGAGTTCGTGGTGGCCATGCGCCGGATCAACGAGGAGGTCCCACGCGGGATGTTCCTGCTCCTGTTCCTCGCCGAAGTGGCCTTCCCGGTCGCCGCGCTCGCCGTCCCCGTCGACCACCGCTCCGACACCCAGTGGTGGCTGCTGCTGGCCGGCCTGATCTGCGTGCTGGTCAACCACCTCGTCACCGTCGCGGGCAACATCCCTCTCAACAACGCCCTGGCGTCGTCCGAGGCCGCGCCCGAGGCCAACCCCGACAGCGCCGTCCGCACGGCCTTCGAGAGCCGCTGGAACCGCCTCCACGCCGTCCGCACGCTTCTCGCCGTCGGGGGGTTCGCGCTGATCGTCAGCGCCTCGCTGTCGTGACGGTGAACAGCCCCACGGTCTCCCGCCGGCTCGCGACCTCGGCGAACCCGGCCCGAGCGGCCCACTGTTCGGCCAGCTCCACGGGGCGGCACTCCATCTCCCACAGGACGCCCTCGCGGTTCGGCAGCACGTTCGCGATGAACTCCAACTGAGGGTGGTGGGTCTGTGTCGTGAAGACCAGCACTCCGCCGGGGGCGAGCATGCCGCGCAGCCGCGCGACCGACGCGGCGATGACGGCTTCGTCCAGCAGTAGTTCGTAGAGCCCCGACACGACGACGATGTCGGGTGCGGGGGAGGCGGGTGCCGGGTCGAGGGCGTCCCCGTACGCGTACGAGATCCCCGTCAGCCCTCGCTCGGCCGCCTGGCGCCGCCCCTGCGCGAGACCCGCGCGGTCCAGGTCGCGGCACTCGACGTGGAGGGTGCCGGGCTCGTACTCCGCGAGCAGGTCCTGGAGGTACCGTCCGGGCCCCGACGCCACGTCCAGTACGCGCACACCGCCACCGGCCCCGTTGTCGCCGCCGCGCCGCGCGATCTCCTTACGGAGGACGTCCTTGAGCAGTTCGCGACGGGCGCGGATGGCGCGCCATCCAACCGCGTTCAGATACACGCGGTCGATGAGGTGCCCGACGACCGGGAAGCCCCCGGCCTTGTTGACGTACACGTAGTCCAGCATCGATCCGCTGTCGAAGCCGTGCCGGTATCCGATCCGGATCCCGGC
>NZ_JBHZAL010000129.1:0-1262 GCF_042754245.1 Nocardia sp. NPDC059228
TTGAAATCCGGGCGCGGGTGGGCGCGGATCACGGCGGCGCGTTGCTCCTCGGTGAGCCGCGGCGCGCACCCAGCCGCGCCGCGGCCAGGACATCGAGTCCGAGGTGACGCTCAGCTTCACCGAGGCGGTCGACGGGGCCACGGTCCCGCTGCGGATGTCCAGCCAGGCGCCCTGCAAGGCGTGTTCGGGCACCGGCGACAAGAACGGTTCACCGCGGGTCTGCCCGACCTGCGTCGGCACCGGACAGGTGTCGCGCGGCACGGGCGGCGGCTTCTCGCTGACCGACCCCTGCGTGGACTGCAAGGGCCGTGGGCTGATCGCCCAGGACCCGTGCGACGTCTGCAAGGGCAGCGGCCGTGCCAAGTCCTCGCGGACCATGCAGGTCCGGATCCCGGCGGGCGTCAGCGACGGCCAGCGGATCCGGCTGCGCGGCAAGGGCGCTCCCGGTGAGCGCGGCGGTCCGGCGGGCGACCTGTACGTGGTCGTCCATGTCGGCTCGCACCCGGTCTTCGGCCGCAAGGACGACAACCTCACCGTCACCGTGCCGGTCACCTTCGTGGAGGCGGCGCTCGGCGGCGAGGTCAAGGTCCCGACGCTGGGCGGTCCGGCGGTCACCCTGAAACTGCCCGCGGGCACGCCCAACGGCCGTACGATGCGCGCCCGGGGGAAGGGTGCCGTACGCAAGGACGGCAGCCGTGGCGACCTCCTGGTCACCGTCGAGGTGGTCGTCCCCAAGGATCTCGGCGCCGAGGCCCGTGACGCGCTGGAGACCTACCGGAAGGCGACCGTGGGGGAGAACCCGCGGGACGAGCTGTTCCAGGCAGCGAAGGGAGCGTGACTCCAATGGACGGGGTCGGGCGGCGTCGACCGCACTCATCGTTCAACCGAGCCTACGAACTGACCGAAGAGTCGCCCGTCTACGTCATCTCGGTGGCGGCCCAGCTGTCCGGGCTGCACCCGCAGACACTGCGCCAGTACGACCGCCTGGGCCTGGTCTCCCCGGACCGTACGGCGGGCCGCGGCAGGCGCTACTCGGCGCGCGACATCGAACTGCTCCGGCAGGTGCAGCAGTTGTCGCAGGACGAGGGCATCAACCTGGCCGGCATCAAGCGCATCATCGAGCTGGAGAACCAGGTCGCCGCGCTCCAGGCCAGGGTCGCCGAGCTGGCGTCCGCGGTGGACGGCGCCGCGGCGGCGATGCAGCAGCGCGAGGCGCAGGTGCACGCCTCGTACCGCCGGGACCTGGTGCCGTACCAGGACGC
>NZ_JBHZAL010000130.1:0-1251 GCF_042754245.1 Nocardia sp. NPDC059228
TGACCGATACGTCGAAGGCACGGATACCGGGAAAGGCGAGGAGGGCGATGCGTTGGGGAGTGGGGGTGGATGCGTCTGCCATGCGTGGCAGTAAACCATCGACCGCTGACTTCTGTACCTCTGGAGCAGGCCCGTGCCCGGCGGCAGCATGGGTCCATGGAGATAGCTGAGAACGCGGCGCTGGTGGTCATCGATGTGCAGCGGGGATTCGAGGAGGTGGAGTACTGGGGTGTGCGGAACAACCCGGAGGCGGACGGCAACATCGCCGCGCTGATCGACGCGTGGCAGGCGAGTGGGCGGCCGGTCGTGTTCACGCGGCACGACTCGACGACGCCGGGCTCACCGTTGCGGCCGGGGTATGAGGGGAACGGCTTCAAGGAGTACGTCGAGCGGCGGCGGGGGAAGGGCGCGGCCGGGTCGGAGCTGCTGGTGGTGAAGAGCGTGAACTCCGCCTTCTACGGCACACCGGATCTGGGTGCGTGGCTGAAGGCGGCGGGGATCGGACAGCTGGTGGTGGCGGGGATCCAGACCAACATGTGCGTGGAGACCACGTCGCGTATGGCGGGGAATCTCGGCTACGAGGTGTTCTTCGCGTTCGACGCGACGTACACCTTCGGCCAGGAGGGTCCCTGGGGTTGGGAGTTGAGCGCGCAGGAGCTGGCGCGGGCGACGGCCGTGTCGCTGCACGGTGGTGGTTTCGCGAAGGTCGTGACGACGGAGGAGGTGGTGAAGGCGGCGTCCGGCTGACCGTGCGCCGAAGGCGTGGGGGTCAGCCGTTGCCGGAGGCGAGTTCGCGGCTGCGGTCGCGGGCGGCTTCGATCGCGGCGATCAGGGCGGCCCGTACGCCGTGGTTCTCCAGTTCTCGGATGGCGCTGATGGTGGTGCCCGCCGGGGAGGTCACGGCCTCCCGGAGTTTCACCGGGTGCTCGCCGCTGTCGCGCAGCATGACCGCGGCGCCGATGGCGGCCTGGACGATGAGGTCGTGGGCCTGGGCGCGGGGCAGGCCGAGGAGGATGCCGGCGTCGGTCATCGCCTCGACCAGGAAGTAGAAGTACGCCGGGCCGGAGCCGGAGAGGGCGGTCGCCGCGTCCTGCTGGGACTCGGGGACGCGGGCGGTCTTGCCGACGCCGCCGAAGATCTCGTCGGTGTGGTTGAGGTCGGCGGGGGTCGCGTGGCTGCCGCCGGAGATGACGGACATTCCTTCATCGACAAGGACGGGGGTGTTGGGCATGACGCGTACGACGGAGATAC
>NZ_JBHZAL010000131.1:0-1249 GCF_042754245.1 Nocardia sp. NPDC059228
CTCAACGCCTTCGCCATCACCTTCGAAGGCCGGATCTACCCGACCGGGAACTAACCCACACCGAGGTCGGATCCACCGTTAATCCGAAAGTCCCCCAGATTTCACGCTGATGGAACCCACGGGCAGGATCGTCCGCAGGGCGGGCAAAACGCCTGGTCGAGCTCACCACAACACAACCTCATTCCAGCGGGACTCGCTACCGACCCGAGTTCCGACGTGGCTCCCGGTGTTCGCGAAACGACCCGCTGTCAGCGGCTGCCAGCGGCTTGTCAGGCTGTCTGTGCAAACTATTCAGCATGTCAAAGCAGAGAAGCAGCCTTATGGCGGTGACGAGCATCGTGGGTTTCGGCGTCACCGCCGCGGTCGCCGGTACAGGTCCGGCCCTGTCGGCGGTCACCGTGTTGGACCACGATGGGGTCTATGCGGTCCCGAGCGACATTGCACCGGGGCAGTATATGACGTATCACGCCAATGATGACTGTGTGTTCACCGTCGCGGACGCGGGTGGGAACGTGCTGTTTTCGGGAGGTATCGGCGCGGCGATTCGCGGCAGCGGTGGACAGATCCAGATCGGTATCGGAAGCAATGCCGCAACGTTCTCGACGACGAGCTGCGGTGTCTGGCGCTTGGTGGACGGTGGTGGCCCGGCGACCGGCCCGAGCACGGGATCGTCCGGGCTCGGATTCTGAGCCCAGGTTTCACGAGCTGGCTCACCGCCACTGAAACTGAAATCAACCTAGTCCGAAAGCCGAAGTCTGGCGACGAACTTCGCGTGAACCTGCTCGGCCGACCTGGCTACCCGAGAGTCCGGAATTCGAGATCCGGTGCGATGAGGGCGATCTGGTGCGGTGGCCGAGCCTGCGGGTGCGGCGGGCGGGTTGGCGGCGCATCGCGATCGTGGCGGCCGTGAACACCGGACTGACCATGATGACCTTCACGCTCATCACGTTCGTGGTGTCCAATCGGTTGAACACCCGGCACTGCGGCGCAGCCCGTTCTGCGCCGCAGTGCTGTGATGAGAGCGGATAGATCCACTATCGTTTCCCTTTCCGAACTGGCTTCTTGCGGAGAATTCGGAGCAAACCTCTGCCGCGTGCGCCGTCGGGGCGATGATCAGCGCCTGCTCTGTCGAGACGGGAGGTACCGGGGGTGGAGACTGGTAAGGACCCGTATTCAACTGGTCTGTATTCCCCGGATCACCTCGCTCAACCGCGGCGGGTTTCCTTGGTGGAGTATGTCGTCCAGCTTC
>NZ_JBHZAL010000132.1:0-1244 GCF_042754245.1 Nocardia sp. NPDC059228
TGTCTTCCCAGGTCACAGTGGTGCTGACAACAAGCTGCGCGCGTAGATGCAGCAAGCTGACACGCTCCGGCCCCCCATTTCGAGACACCCGCTGTCATCGTCGTGCCACCGGAAAGCGATCCGGTCCGACGGAACGATTCAACAGGGGGAATTGTGCTCGGTGTACCGCACTGCAACTCCAAGAAGATCATGGCCCGTTCGCGCACCGCTCGCACCGCACGCATGGCACGAACCGCACTCGCTCTTGGTGTCTGTACGGCCGCACTGACCCTGTCCGCCGGGACCGCCTCGGCCTCCGCCCCCGTCGCCGGGCCGAGCGCGCCCCACCCGGTGACCGCGTGCCAGTCGGCCGCCGCCATCCTCCCCGAGACGGCGGCCGACCAGGCCCTGGCGTTCTGCAAGCTTGTCAACGGCTGGGACTAGGCGTAGCCGGTGCGGTTTCAGCTCCTCGGGCCGCTCAGCATCACGGACGGTCCCGACACTGTCGTCCTCCAGCCGTCCAAGCCCACCATTCTCCTCGCCTCACTGCTCCTGCATGCCAACACGGTCGTCTCCGCCGACTACCTGCAGCGGACCATGTGGGGCGAGGAACAGCCCGCCACCTCGCGAGCCGCGCTCCAGACGTGCGTACTGCGGCTGCGCCGGCTGTTCACCAAGCACGGGGTGACCGAGACCCCCATCGAAGCCGTGCCCGGTGGCTACCGGATCACGGCCGGCCCCCGGCATCTCGATCTGATCGGCTTCCGCGAAGAGGTACGGCGTGCCGCGGACGTCGCCGACCCGGAGAGTGAACTGCACGTACTCAAAGGCGCGTTGTCGCTGTGGGAGGGCTCGGTCCTGGCCAACGTCCGCTCCGACGTGCTGCACCGCGACGAAGTCCCCCGGCTCGTCGAGGAGCGGCTGCGGACCCTGGAGCGCGCCTGCGATCTCAAACTGCTGCTCGGCCGCTGCGGCGAGGCGCTGGTGGAGCTGTGGAGCGCCAGCCGGGCCCACCCCGGCCATGAGCGGTTCCGGGAACAGCTCATCGAGGCCCTGTACCGCACGGGCCGTCAGACCGAGGCCCTCGCCGAGTACCGGATGGTCAAGGAGTATCTGCACGACGAGTTGGGGGTGGACCCGTCGCCCGCGCTGCGCCGGCTGGAACTTGCCATCCTGCGCGGCGAGGACCTGGGGCCCGCCGACGACCGCCACCCCGCCGGAGCCGCGTACATCTCCGCCGGGCACGGCGAGCGCCGGCACACCAC
>NZ_JBHZAL010000133.1:0-1243 GCF_042754245.1 Nocardia sp. NPDC059228
CCTCAGCCTCTATTCAAAGGCTTTATCGGAGCGTCTGTCGAAGCTGCAAATCAGAAGTAATAAAAAAGACTTGCCGTTTGGACTTACCCCTGTCAAGTAGACAGCCATAAAAAGCCTAAGCAACCAGTGTGTTACGGTATTCTACCGGAGCACACTGGTTTAATTTTTTCTGGAATCGTTCGTGATTATAGAACTGGATGTAATCTTTAATGCTTTTGTGGAGCTCTTTTTCAGTTTGGCATGAAGAAAAGTATGTATTCTCTGTTTTGAGGTGCGAGAAAAATGATTCGATACAGGCGTTATCCAGGCAGTTTCCCTTACGGGAATGGCTGCCCTTCAAACCAACGGTTTCAAGTCGCTTTTGATATGCTTTTGTTGTGTATTGGAATCCTTGATCAGAGTGGAGACTGGCCCCTTGGACATCCCGTTGAGCTGTTAAACTTTCCACTGTTTTCATCACCAGTTCAAGATCATTTCGCTTTGACAGTTTCCATGCGACAACCTCATTGTTGTAAAGATCTTGTACTGCAGAAAGATAATAGAATCGTTGTCCGCAAGCAATATAGGTAATATCGGTTACATATAACTGATTAGGCTGATTGGTTTGAAATTCTCGGTTAAGCCGGTTTGGCAGGACAACCGATGCCTTTCTTCCAAAATAACGACGCTTTTTTCGAATAATCGAGTGGATGTTCATCTCTCTCATCAATCTGTAAACACGCTTATGGTTGACGCAGAAACCTTCTTTCTTTAAAGCGACAGTAATCCGAGGATAGCCATAGAAAGGGCGTGAATGATGAATCGCCATGATGTGCTCTTTTATGATCTGATCTCTCTGTTGCCTTGCCATTCGAAACCTTTGAGCCTTGCGCCATTTATAGTACCCTGACCGTGACACTTTGGCGATACATACCAGCCACGTAATCGGATAACGGTCCTTCAATTCGTGAACAGCTTCAAATCGTGCTGCCTTCAAAATCCGTCCTCCCCATGCAGATTTGGATAGCGCTTTTTTAGGTATTCGACCTGTGCCTTTAAATAATCTCGTTCTTCCTCAACACTTTTAAACGTTGTTTTAGGGCGTCCAATAAAAGGATTGTCTGACTTTGTATCTTTTCCCCTTTGATCATCAAAAGACTTGCCTTCCCGATATGTTTTCACCCAATTTTTGAGCTGGGTTGAACTTCGAAGCCCTAATTCTTCAGCTAACGTGTTATAGCTTTGGTTTCCTTACGCGTACATT
>NZ_JBHZAL010000134.1:0-1242 GCF_042754245.1 Nocardia sp. NPDC059228
TCCGCCTTGCGATCGCACGCACCAGACGCCGTGCGCCCCACCCTTCGGGCGGACGACGGTACTTTCGAAACACGCCCTAGGTTCTGTCCGGTCGATCATGTCCGGAGCCAGATGATGGTTGCTGCGACGGTGACGGTACCCAGGTAGACGTATGCGCGCTTGTCATACCTCGTGGACACGGCTCGGTAGTTCTTGAGCTTGTTGATCGCCCGTTCCACGGTGTTGCGCTTTTTGTACCGCTCCTTGTCGAAGCCGGGTGGTCGACCCCGTGCCCGGCCCCGGCGTACGCGGTTCACTGCCTGGTCGCTCTTCTCGGGGATGACGTGGCGGATGCCGCGTCGCCGCAGGTAGCGGCGGGTCCGGCGGTTGCTGTATGCCTTATCGGCGCTCACGCTGTCTGGTGTGGTGCGCGGGCGGCCCGGCCCGAGGCGAGGCACCCGAATGCGCTCCATGACCGGCTCAAACTGCGTGCAGTCCGCCCGCTGGCCAGCCGTCAGCAACAGTGAAAGCACGCGGCACCGACCGTCGGTACTCAGGTGGATCTTGGTGGTGAAGCCTCCTCGGGAGCGACCGAGCGCCTCACCTCCTGCACCACCTCCACCAGGCGGGCGCACAGTCTCTCCCATGGCCTTTCGCTCTGGTGTGTCATTGCCGCCGCCCCTTTTGACGCGGCGGGTGGCGGGGCCTTCCGGGCTCCGGCCGCATGCTGGTGGGCGCGGATCGAGGTGGAGTCAACCGAGAGGTCCCAGTCGATCCCACCGGCGGCATCGGCCTGGGCCTGCGCCTGCTGGAGCAGCCGTTCCCAGGTTCCGTCGGCCGACCAACGCCGGTGGCGCTCGTAGACGGTCTTCCACGGCCCGTAGCAGTCAGGCAGATCACGCCACTGCACCCCGGTCCGCACCCGGTGAAGGATGCCGTTGACCACCTGACGGTGATCGCGCCACCGCCCGCAGCGGTTGTTGCCTGTCGGCAGAAGCGGTTCCAGACGTCGCCACTCCGCCTCTGTCAGATCCCCTCGACCAGTCATACAAGAGCCAACGAATCAGTGGGCGGCATGGGTGCGCGGTCAGCACCTGCGATGCCACCACGCCAACTCCGGGTCTGCCATCGGCTCGTGATGCGTTCGCCTGAGGAGCACCACGTCCAGGCGCTCCACCTGCACCCGGAGTTCGCCGGCGGCCCTTGGCGGAAGCATGAACAGAGCGTCTTGCAGCTTGTCCCGGGCCCACGCCTCGCCGCAGC
>NZ_JBHZAL010000135.1:0-1233 GCF_042754245.1 Nocardia sp. NPDC059228
CCTCTGTACGGAGCGTGCCTCGGCGCGCAGCTCGCGGCCGCGCTGGACGGCGAGGGACTCGGCGGTCGGTTCGAGGTCGAGGACCAGACGGACGGCACCGTCCTCGAAGTTGCGCCGCTGGGTGAACCCGGCGTCCCGGAACACCTTGATCATCTTGGTGTTGGCGGGCAGCACCTCCGCCGCGAAGCGCCTGATCCCGCGCTCGCGCGCCACCGCGGCGATGTGTTCGAGGAGCGCGGAGGCGATCCCGCGCCCCTGGTGCGCGTCCTGGACGAGGAAGGCGACCTCGGCCTCGTCGGCGGGCGCGGAGGCGGGCATGCCACGGGCGTCGATCCGGTCGTAGCGGACGGTGGCGACGAACTCGCCGCCGACGGTCACGGCGAGTCCCACCCGGTCCACGTAGTCGTGGTGGGTGAAGCGGTACACGTCCTTGTCGGAGAGCCGGGGGTAGGGCGCGAAGAAGCGGTAGTACTTCGACTCGTCGGAGACCTGCTCGTAGAAGCTGACCAGCCGCTCGGCGTCGTCGGTGGTGATGGGCCTCACGCGCGCGGTGCCTCCGTCGCGCAGGACCACGTCTGCTTCCCAGTGATCGGGGTAGGCGTGCTGTGACGGCGTCGTCATGGGACGAGCCTACGGCGCGCGCACGGGTAGCGGCGGGTCCTCGGCCGGGGCAGGCTGGGGTCTCTCGTGGACCTCAGGGGTGCCTCGCCGGTCCGTCCGGGGCCGCGTGGCACACTGGTCTAGACAACAACTGTGACTTGAAGGGCAACACCATGGCTGAGCGCCGCGTCAAAGTCGGCTGGGCCGAGGGCCTGCACGCCCGTCCCGCCTCCATCTTCGTCCGTGCCGCCACGGCCTCCGGCGTGCCGGTGACGATCGCCAAGGCCGACGGCAGCCCGGTCAACGCGGCGTCGATGCTCGCCGTGCTGGGGCTGGGCGCGCAGGGCGGCGACGAGATCGTCCTGGCCTCCGACGTGGACGGCGCGGACGTCGCGCTCGACCGGCTGGCGAAGCTGGTCGCCGAGGGCCTGGACGAGCTTCCCGAGACCGTCTGACCCGCCGCGCACACCCGCAGCGCGCACACGACACGAAGGCCCCGGCAGGACGCCGGGGCCTTCGTCGTGTTCGTTGCAGGGCGTTGCGGGGGGGTACCGACTCAGACGCCGACGCCGTGCGAGCGCAAGTACGCGACCGGGTCGATGTCGGTGCCGTACTCCGGGCTCGTCCGCGCCT
>NZ_JBHZAL010000136.1:0-1226 GCF_042754245.1 Nocardia sp. NPDC059228
GGAAGAGGCCGATCCACTGGACGGCGCCGTCCGAACCGGTCCCGTAGGCGCTCGCCTGGACGGTGGAGACGGCGCCGTAGGTGATGGTCAGCGTGGCGATCACGGCGGCGACGCCGAAACCGCGGCGCGGGGTGAGGGCGGCCATCACCAGGCCGAGTCCGCCGAAGAGCAGTGACAGCAGCGCCACGGAGACGAGTCCCTGGCCGAAGCCCTTGGTCTGGTCGACGAAGTCCATCTTGGCGAGCAGCGAGCCGATGTAGAGGATCAGGAGCGGCGCGGCGGTCAGGACGAAGAGGGCGGAGGCCATGGCGCCGTACTTGGCGACGACGTAGTCGACGCGCTCGATGGGGCGTGAGAAGTACAGCGGCACCGTCTTGAACCGGAGGTCGCGGGAGACGGCCTGGGGTGCCTGGGCGGCCAGGAAGAGCGCGATGACGGCCTGGAGGAAGATCGCGTACTGCGTGTAGGGCACCGGCAGGGACTTGAGGTCCGTGGCGACGGCGACAGCGACCATGATCGCCGCCGGCAGACAGATCACGGCGAACAGGATCATCGGCAGGATCTTGGACTTGCCGGAGCGGCCGAGTCCGTAGGAGCCGCGCAGGGACTGCGAGAAGAGGGAGCGGCGGGCGTAGGCGCGGCCGAGCCTGGGGCCGTCGTAGTTGCGGTAGCCGATGTTGTGGATCTGGGTGAGGTCAGTGCTCATCGCTGCCGCCTCCCTTCTGAAGTGCGAGTTCCGCGGTGCCCGTGCCCGCCGGTACGGCCTGCGCGCCGGCGGCCGCCGACGCGGCGTCCTTCGCGCGGAAGACCTCGGCGATGTGGTGGCGGCGCTGTTCCATCCGTACGAGGCCGAGACCGAGTTCGGCGACGGTGTCGCGAACGACGTCGTACGTCTCCTCGCCCGTGGCCTCGATCAGCAGGATGTGGCCGGCGCCCGGCAGCCCGTCCTCCTCGCCCACCTGGAGCGAGAGTCCGGCCGCGGTGAGCGCCTCGCGCAGGGCGCGGGTGCCGTCGTGGTGGGTGTCGGTGTCGGTGACCTCGACGGCGAGCGTCGCCGTGTTCTGTGTGAAGTCACTGGTGGAGCTGGAGCGCAGCAGTTTGCCGCCGTCGATGACGACGACGTGGTCACAGGTGCGTTCGAGCTCGCCGAGGAGGTGTGAGGTCACGAGGACGGAGATGCCGAACTCCGTGTACTCGCGGCGGATCAGATTGAGCATCTCGTCGCG
>NZ_JBHZAL010000137.1:0-1220 GCF_042754245.1 Nocardia sp. NPDC059228
GTCATGACCGAGCACTACCGTGGGGCGATGGCCGGGCGCACCATGTACGTGATCGCCTTCTGCATGGGCCCGCTGGATGCCGCCGAGCCGAAATACGGTGTGGAGATCACCGATTCGGCCTACGTCGCGGTGTCGATGCAGATCATGACCCGCTCCGGCGCGCCGGTGTGGGAAAAGCTCACCGGCGACACGGAATACGTGCGGTGCCTGCACTCGGTGGGCGCGCCGCTCGGCCCCGGGCAGCCCGATGTGGCGTGGCCGTGTGACAAGACCAAATACATCGCGCACTTCCCCGAGACCCGCACCATCTGGAGCTACGGCTCGGGCTACGGCGGCAACGCGCTGCTGGGCAAGAAGTGCTTCGCGCTGCGCATCGCCTCGGTCCTCGGTCGCGACGAGGGCTGGCTGGCCGAGCACATGCTCATCCTGAAACTGACCTCGCCGCAAGGCAAGACGCACTACATCGCCGCGGCCTTCCCGTCCTCGTGCGGCAAGACCAACCTCGCCATGCTCGAACCGGCCCTGCCCGGCTGGCAGGCCGAGACCGTCGGCGACGACATCGCCTGGATGCGGTTCGGGGCCGACGGGCGGCTCTACGCGGTGAACCCGGAGGCCGGATTCTTCGGCGTCGCACCGGGAACCGGCATGCGGACCAATCCGAACGCCATCGCCACCATCGACGCGGGCAATTCCATCTTCACCAATACCGCCCGCACCGACGACGGTGACGTGTGGTGGGAGGGCCTGACCGAGCAGGCCCCGGCCCACCTGATCGACTGGCACGGCGAGGACTGGACTCCCGGCTCGGGAACCCCTGCCGCGCACCCGAATTCGCGCTACTGTACCCCGATCGAGCAGTGCCCGTCGGTGGCCCCGGAGTGGAACGACCCGCGCGGCGTGCCGATCTCGGCGATCTTCTTCGGCGGCCGGCGTGCCACCACCATCCCGCTGATCGCCGAGTCCTTCGACTGGGCGCACGGGGTGTTCACTGCTTCGGTGCTGTCGTCGGAGACCACGGCCGCCGCGGCCGGCAAGGTCGGCGTGGTGCGCCGCGACCCCATGGCCATGCTGCCGTTCCTGGGCTACCACGTGGGCGACTACTTCGCGCACTGGCTGGCGATGGGGGAGCGCGCGGGCGCGCAGCTGCCGAAGATCTTCCAGGTCAACTGGTTCCGGCGCAGCGCCGACGGGAAGTTCCTGTGGCCCGGCTTCGGCGACAA
>NZ_JBHZAL010000138.1:0-1216 GCF_042754245.1 Nocardia sp. NPDC059228
GTGTACGGGTGGGCCGGGCGGCTGTACAGCTCGCCGACCGGGGCGGTCTCCACGATCCGGCCCGCGTACATGACCGCGATCTTGTCCGCGACGTCGGCGACGACGCCGAGGTCGTGGGTGATCAGGATCAGGCCCATGTTGTACTCGCGCTGCAGCTCCGCCAGCAGGTCCATGACCTGCGCCTGGACCGTCACGTCCAGCGCCGTGGTCGGCTCGTCCGCGATGATCAGGTCGGGCTCCAGGGCGAGCGCCATCGCGATCATGATGCGCTGGCGCATACCGCCGGAGAACTGGTGCGGGTAGTCGTTGACCCGCTCCTTCGACGCCGGGATGCGCACGCGGTCCATCAGCTCGATGGACTTGGCCTTGGCCTCCTTCTTGGAGAGGCCCTGGTGCACGCGGAACATCTCGCCGAGCTGGTAGCCGACGGAGAGCACCGGGTTGAGCGAGGACAGCGCGTCCTGGAAGATCATCGCGATCTTCCGGCCGCGGATGAGCCGCCGCTCCTCGCTGCCCATCTTGAGCATGTCCTCGCCGCGGAAGAGGATCTCCCCGCGGGGAATGCTGCCGGGCGGCATGTCCAGGATGCCCATGATCGCCTGCGCGGTCACGGACTTGCCGGAGCCGGACTCGCCGAGCACGGCGAGGGTCTCACCGGCGCTGACGCTGTAGTTGACTCCGTTGACCGCCTTGGCCACACCGTCACGGGTGTGGAACTCCACGTGCAGGTCGCGGACTTCGAGCAGCGGGGTGCCACTGGTATCCGAACCGCGAGGAGAAGGAACGTCCGCCGTCTTGTCGATGATGGTCATGTACGCCTCCCTCAGCGCAGTTTCGGGTCGAGGGCGTTGCGTACCGCATCGCCGAGCATGATGAACGCCAGGACGGTGATCGACACCATCACCGACGGGATGATCAGGACGAACGCGGCGTTGCGCAGCTGCTCCTGGCCCGACGAGATGTCGACGCCCCAAGAGACGGTGGGCTCGGCGAGGCCGATTCCCAGGAACGACAGCGTGGCCTCGGCCGAGATGTAACCGCCGAGGGCGATGGTCGCCACCACGATCACCGGGGCGATCGCGTTGGGCATGATGTGCCGGAGCAGGATGCGGGTGGTCGAGGCGCCGAGCGCCTTGGCCGCCATCACATAGTCCGCCTGTTTGATGGTAAGCACCGATCAGCCGGCGACACGGGCTATCTGTGTCCAGCCGAGGAC
>NZ_JBHZAL010000139.1:0-1213 GCF_042754245.1 Nocardia sp. NPDC059228
GGCGCGGATGGACTCGAATACGTTGGGGTCCACCAGGGTTGAGGTGTCGCCCAGTTCGCGGCCCTCGGCCACGTCGCGCAGCAGGCGGCGCATGATCTTGCCCGAGCGCGTCTTCGGCAGTTCCGGCACCACGTGGATCTCGCGCGGGCGGGCGATGGGGGAGATCTCGCGGGAGACCTCGGCCATGAGCTCGCTGATCAGATCGGCGCCGGTGTCGGTGGCCTCGGCGGTGAGGATCACGAACGCCACGATGCCCTGGCCGGTGGTGTCGTCGGAGGCGCCGACCACGGCCGCCTCCGCGACGCCGGAGTGGCCCACCAGCGCGGACTCCACCTCGGCGGTCGAGATGCGGTGGCCGGACACGTTCATGACGTCATCGACGCGGCCGAGCACCCACAGGTCCCCGTCGGTGTCGAGCTTGGCGCCGTCACCGGCGAAGTACCAGCCCTTCTCGGCGTAGCGGGACCAGTAGGTGTCCTTGTACCGCTCGTTGTCGCCCCAGATGCCGCGCAGCATCGACGGCCACGGCTGGTCGAGCACCAGGTACCCGTTGGCCTCGGTCTCGCCGAGGGAGACCGGATTGCCTTCCTCGTCGACGACTTTCGCGGAGATGCCCGGCAGCGGGGTCATGGCCGCGCCCGGCTTGGCCGCGGCGACGCCGGGCAGCGGTGAGATCATGATGGCGCCGGTCTCGGTCTGCCACCAGGTGTCCACGATGGGAGTCCGGTTGCCGCCCACCACATCCCGGTACCAGCGCCAGGCCTCGGGGTTGATCGGCTCGCCCACCGAACCCAGCAGCCGCAGGCTGGACAGGTCGTGCGAATCGGGGATCTCGCGGCCCCACTTCATGAACGTGCGCACCAGCGTCGGCGCCGTGTAATAGATGGTGACGCCGTACTTTTCGATGATCTGCCAGTGCCGGTGCTCGTCGGGGAAGTTCGGGGTGCCCTCGTAGACGACCTCGGTGGCGCCGTTGGCCAGCGGGCCGTACACGATGTAGCTGTGCCCGGTCACCCAGCCGATGTCGGCGGTGCACCAGTACACGTCGTGACCCGGCTTGTGGTCGAACACGTGGTGGTGGGTGTAGGCGGCCTGGGTCAGGTAGCCGCCGCAGGTGTGCAGGATGCCCTTGGGCTTTCCGGTGGTGCCGGAGGTGTAGAGGATGAACAGCGGGTGCTCGGCGTCGAAGGCCTGCGCCTCGTGCTCGGGGGAG
>NZ_JBHZAL010000140.1:0-1191 GCF_042754245.1 Nocardia sp. NPDC059228
GTGGTGGCGCCTACGGTGATCGCCTCGGAGACGCGCGCGGGCGAGTAGTTCGACGCGGGAAGACCGTTGTTGCCCGCGGCGACCGCGTAGGTTATGCCGGAGGCGATCGAGTTGCGGACGGCGGTGTCGATGGCGGTGTTGGCGCCGCCGCCGAGGCTCATGTTGGCGACGGCGGGCTTCACCGCGTTGGCGGTCACCCAGTCGACGCCCGCCACGACCTGTGCGGTGGTGCCGGATCCGGCGTTGTTCAGGACGCGTACGCCGACGATCCTGGCCTTCTTGGCGACGCCGTAGCTGGTGCCCGCGACGGTGCCGGCGACGTGGGTGCCGTGGCCGTTGCCGTCGTCGGCGATCATGTCGTTGTCGATCGCGTCGTAACCGTAGGAGGCGCGGCCACCGAAGTCGACGTGCGTGATGCGCACACCGGTGTCGATGACGTAGGCGGTCACGCCCGAGCCGGCCGAGTCCGGGTAGGTGTAGCTGCCGTTGAGGGGCAGGTTCGCCTGGTCGATGCGGTCGAGGCCCCAGGACGGCGGGTTGACCTGGGTGGCGGTGGCCTTGACGGTGGTGTCCTGGATGACCTGGGCCACCGCGGGGTCGGCGGCGAGCCGCTTGGCCTCGGTCTCGCTCAGGTGGGCGGCGTAACCGTTGAGGGCGGCGCGGTAGGTGTGCGTGATCTCGCCGCCGTAGCCGGCCACGAGGCGTCTGCCCTCGCTGGACGAGGACTTCGCACCGGAACGCTCGCTGAGGACGACTATGTAGCTGTCCTTCACCGCGTTCGGCGCTTCCGCGCCGACGATGCGGCCCTCGGCGGGCGCGGCCTGGGCCGGGTTGACGGTCAGAGCGAGGGTGGCCGCCGTTGCTGCGGCCGAGAGCACTGCGACGAGCCGCAGCCGGGTTCCGTGCGTCACTGCCATGGTCAGGTCCTCCTGCTTAGGTGGTGCGCTGCTCGGACAAGCGGAAGGATCACGTCCCTGACGCGTTCATTACAAGAGGGCCTTGATGGCCAACTGGCCTTCCCTGGCGCTTACTTGCTGGTCGGCGCCCGGTCGGGGCAGTTCAAAATGCTTCCGTCGCCCGGTCCACGAGCGGGAAGCTTTCAACCCCGGTGCCACATCCGCCGGTTTTTTCCCGGCCGACCACGCGAGGCCCGGCATGCCGGGGCCATTCGGAACGGGGGGCGAACTCGCC
>NZ_JBHZAL010000141.1:0-1188 GCF_042754245.1 Nocardia sp. NPDC059228
CCGCGACCAGGACCGCGGTCGGCGAGTCGAGGGAATCCCGCACCCTGCCGTCCGCCAGGAACACCACACGGTCCGCGTACGCCGCCGCCACGGGGTCGTGCGTCACCATGATCACCGTCTGTCCTGCGTCGACCATGCCGCGCAGCAGGGTCAGGACCTCCCGGCCCGTCCGCGAGTCCAGCGCCCCGGTCGGCTCGTCTCCGAAGAGCACGTCGGGGCGGGTGACCAGCGCCCTGGCGAGCGCCACGCGCTGCTGCTGGCCACCGGAGAGTTCACTGGGCCGGTGCCCCGCGCGGTCCCGTAGTCCCACCCGTTCCAGCACGTCGAGGACGGCGGCCCGTCCAGGTCCGCGGCCGGCCAGGCGCAGCGGGAGCGCCACATTCTGTTCGGCGGTGAGCGAGGGCAGGAGGTTGAACGCCTGGAAGACGAAGCCGATGCGTTCACGCCGCAGCAGGGTCAGCTTGTTCTCGCTGAGCGCGGTCAGGTCGCGGTCCCCGAGCATCACGGTCCCGCTGGTGGGCCGGTCCAGTCCTGCCGTGCACTGGAGGAGGGTGGACTTGCCGGATCCGGAGGGCCCCATGACGGCGGTGAAGGAGCCCTTGGGTATGTCGAGGGTGACCCGGTCGAGCGCGGTCACGGCCGCCGCGCCCTTCCCGTAGGACCGGGTGACGGAGCTGAGCCGGACCGCGGCGTCGTTCATTGCTGTGTGGTTCATGGTGATCACTCAAGTCGCGGCGGGCGCCCGGCACATCACAGCAGGACGGCATACCCGTGGTGGAGCAGGCTCCACCCCCGGCGAGGTGGAACGGGGCAGGTGGGGCTGGGTACGGGGCGAATGGTGGAGCTGGCTGGGTGGCCGCCCCGTACGCCGCCCGCCTACCGTGCGTCCATGCACTCCCCCAGCCTCTGGCAGGCGCTCCGCGCGCCCCGTTACCTCCGTGGCCCCTGGCCGTGGCGCTCCGCGGCGTATCTGCTGAGCGGCGTGTGCGTCGGAGTGGCGACCCTGGTGTCACTGCTCCTGCTGGCGGTCGTGGGAGGCGCGCTGGCGGTGGTCGTCGTCGGCGTCCCGCTGCTGCTGATGTTCGCGCTCGCGGGCATCCCGCTGGCCTCGCTGGAGCGCCGCCGGCTGCGGCTGGTCGACCCCGCCGTACTCGCCGATCCGCACCGCGAACCGGACGGTACGGGACC
>NZ_JBHZAL010000142.1:0-1181 GCF_042754245.1 Nocardia sp. NPDC059228
CCGGTGACCACACGGGTACCGGCCGCGGCGAGCCAGCTCTCCTCGCCCGCCGCGTACGCCTCGGCGCCCGGTTCCGCGCCGGCGTCGCCCACGGCGCCCAGATCGCCCTGGAGCAGCACCGTCACGATCGGCTGCGCGGCGCTGATCGCCATCAGCGTCGCCCCGATCCATATCCACCACTTGAGCGCGCGGTCGCCGCGCCTGAGGAAGAGCCAGCCGAGGGCGAGGCTCAACAGGCCGTAGTAGCCGACGATGTCGCCCGCCATCAGCAGGCCGGCGTGGAGCAGGCCGATGACGATCAGCAGCAGACCGCGCCTGCGCAGGATCCTGACGACATCGCGCTCTGCGGTGCCCGCCGCCTTCTGACGCAGGAACAGCTGCGTCATCCCGTAGCCGAAGAGGAAGGCGAAGAGTGGATAGATCCGCAGGTCCAGGGTGGTGATCATGGTGAACTGGACGGCCCGGTCGAGCGGGCCCCCGTTCACGGGCTGCCAGCCCGAGGGGCCGTACCGCGATGCCCACAGATGGAACGCGGTGTTCGACAGCACGATGAACAGCAGCATGAGCCCGCGGGCGAGATCGGGCGCGAGCGCTCGTTCCGAGGGCCGTACGGCCCCGCGAGGAGCCACGGCCGGGGGCGCGGCGGCGGTTGTCGGCGGGGAGTCCGGACCGGAGTCGTTCGTCGTCTCGGCTGTCATTCCTCAACGCTAGGAACGGGGCCCGGGGCCGGTAACCCGCCTTCTGTACAAGCGTTTCCGCCCAAGGTATGGCTGGTCGGCACCGCTCGGCCGACCAAAGTACGGATACGGCGCCCGGCCGTCGATACGCTCGTCCGACTCCCCGACTCCCCGACTCCCCGACTCCCCGACTCCCCGACTCCCCGACCTTCCGCCTCCGTTGAATTGGACTGATCCCCATGCCTTCCGGCGACGACGCCCGCCCCACGTTCGTACTCGTCCACGGCTCGTGCAGCAGCTCCTTCATGTGGGCCCCGATCCAGCGGGAGCTGGCGCTCCTCGGGCACCGCAGCTTCGCGGTCGATCTGCCGGGGCACGGGTTCGACGCGCAGTATCCGGTCGCCTACCAGGCCCCGCAGGATCTCGACGCGTGGGCGGCCGAGCCGTCGACGCTGGCCGGTGTCACTCTGCGGGACAACGTCGACATGGTGGTCGACATCGTCC
>NZ_JBHZAL010000143.1:0-1177 GCF_042754245.1 Nocardia sp. NPDC059228
GCGGCACGAGCGCCCAAGGGGCCGAATGACAGGCTCGTGCGGCTCATCGCCGCTTCGGGCCTCGGCCACAAGCAACTCGCGCGCCGGGTCAACGAACTCGCGGAACGCAAGGGCATCACAACGAAATACGTCCATACGAGTGTCCTGAACTGGGCTGAGCGCGGCATGGCCCCCCGTCACCCAGTACCGTCGCTGATAGCCGAAGCGCTGGGTGGACAGCTGGGCCGTGCCGTCACCGCCGAAGACATCGGCATGGGGACACGGACCTCGTCGGACCCTGACATCGGCCTGCACTTCCCCCGCGACCCGACCGACGCCGTGCTCGGCGCCGCCGACTTCTGGAGCGACGTGGACCGACGCGACGTCCTCGGCTTCGCCGTCAGCGCCTACGCCATGCCCGTCACCAGATGGCTGGTCCAGCCGGCCGACACCGGGCCGGCCGGGGCGGCGTCCGGTCGGCGTGTCGGACGCACCGACATCACGAGTCTGTGGAAGGCGGTCAGCCAGGCCCAGCGCTGGGACTCCAAGTACGGCGGCGGGGACTGGCGTTCGTCGATGGTGCCCGAGTGCCTGCGGGTCGACGCGGCGCCGCTGCTGCTCGCCGCGTACAGCGACGAGGTCGGCCGCGGCCTCTTCGGCGCGACCGCCGAACTGACCAGGCTGGCCGGGTGGATGGCCTTCGACACCGGTCAGCAGGAGGCAGCGCAGCGGTACTACATCCAGGCGCTGCGCCTGGCCCGCGCGGCGGCTGACGTGCCGCTCGGCGGTTATGTGCTGGCATCGATGTCGCTCCAGGCGACGTACCGCGGCTTCGCCGACGAAGGGGTCGACCTGGCGCAGGCCGCGCTCGAACGCAACCGGGGGCTCGCGACGGCCCGCACCATGAGCTTCTTCCGGCTGGTCGAGGCACGCGCGCACGCGAAGGCGGGCGACGCGGCGGCGGCCGGGGCCGCGCTCAAGGCCGCCGAGGGCTGGCTGGAGCGCTCCCGCGCGGGCGACGCGGATCCCAGCTGGCTGGGCTTCTACTCCTACGACCGCTTCGCCGCCGACGCCGCCGAGTGCTACCGCGATCTGAAGGCGCCGCGGCAGATGCGGCGCTTCACCGAGCAGGCGCTGTCCCGGCCGACCGAGGAGTTCGCACGGTCGCACGGGTTACGCCTGGTGGTGAGCGCGGTCG
>NZ_JBHZAL010000144.1:0-1176 GCF_042754245.1 Nocardia sp. NPDC059228
ACAACCTGCAGGACACGAGCAAGGCGGCCGAGAGGCCGGCCTACGGAGGAGCCCCCGGCAACGGGCCGGGGTCCACGGGGGGCTCGGGAGCCGCGAGGCCGGCCGACGGCGTCGAGCAGGGCGAAGGCCGGCCGGAGGGCGAACAGAAACAGGACGACACGGGGCGGGACTTCGCACCCGAACCGGACTACCTGTCGACCTTCGCACTGGACGTGGACACCGCCTCCTACGGATACGCGCTGCGCACCCTCGACGAAGGACGGCTGCCGGACCCCGGCACCGTACGGCCCGAGGAGTTCGTCAACAGCTTCCGCCAGGACTACGAACGGCCCGAGGGGGACGGCTTCTCCGTCACGGTGGACGGCGCGGCGGCGCCGGGCGCGGACGACGACTGGTCCCTCCTGCGCGTCGGACTCGCCACCCGGCCGGCCGACCCCGGGGGCGAACGCCCGCCCGCCGCGCTCACGTTCGTGATCGACATCTCGGGCTCCATGGCCGAGCCCGGCCGCCTCGACCTGGTCAAACAATCGCTCGGCATCCTTACGGACGAGCTGCGCGGCGACGACTCGATCGCCCTGGTCACCTTCAGCGCGCAGGCCGAGACCCGACTGCCCATGACCCGCGTCGGCGACAGCCGCGCCCGGATCCACGACGTGATCGAGGAGCTGGAACCGTCCGACTCGACCAACGTCGGGGCGGGCGTCGAGACGGGCTACGACGAAGCCGTCGGCGGCCGCAGGAGCGGCGCGACCAACCGGGTCGTCCTGCTGTCGGACGCGCTGGCCAACACCGGCGAGACGCAGGCGGACGCGATCCTCGAACGCATCGAGGGCGCGCGCAGCGAGCACGGCATCACCCTCTTCGGCGTGGGGGTCGGAAGCGACTACGGCGACGCCCTGATGGAACGGCTGGCCGATAAGGGCGACGGACACACGACGTACGTCTCCGACAGGGAACAGGCCAGGAAGGTCTTCGTCCACCAGCTCCCCATGAACGTCGAACTGCGCGCCAGGGACGCCAAGGCGCAGGTGGCGTTCGACAGCGGCGCAGTTGAGAGGTTCCGGCTGATCGGCTACGAGAACAGGGCGGTCGCGGACGAGGACTTCCGCGACGACCGGGTCGACGGCGGCGAGGTCGGGCCGGGGCACACCGTGACCGCGCTGTACGCCGTCAGGC
>NZ_JBHZAL010000145.1:0-1175 GCF_042754245.1 Nocardia sp. NPDC059228
CTGCTGGCCGAGGAGACGCGCGGCAGCCGGGAGGCGCTGAGCGCGATCACGGGCACCGAGGTGACCGGGTTCTGCTACCCGTACGGCACGGTCGACGAGCGCGCCATGGCCGCCGTACGGGACGCCGGTTACCGGTACGCCGTCGCCATCGACCCCGGCCCCCTCACCGGCCTGTTCGCCCTGCCGCGCCTGCACATCGGCCAGGAGGACACCGGGCCCCGGCTCTTCCTGAAGCGCGCCCTGCACGGCCGGCGGCGCGAGCCGGTCCCGTACGGCCCGTATCCGGCAGCCGCGGCGACCGCCGGGCGGTCGGGGACCGCGACCGTACCCGAGGGCGGCGGCGCATGAAGGTACTGCACGTCATCACCGGCCTCGGTATCGGTGGTGCCGAACAGCAACTGCGCCTGCTGCTCAGCCGGTTGCCCACGGACAGCGCCGTCGTCACACTCACCAACCCGGGCGCCGTCGCACGCGGCATCGTCGCCGACGGCTTCCCCGTCACGGACCTCGGCATAAGAGGCAACCGCGACATCGGCGCGCTGCCCCGGCTGACGGGACTGATCAAGGACGGCCGGTACGACCTGGTCCACACGCATCTCTACCGGGCCTGTGTGTACGGACGCCTCGCCGCCCGCCTCGCCGGCGTACGCACCGTCGTCGCCACCGAGCACTCGCTGGGCGCCACCCAGATCGAGGGCCGCTCGCTGACCGTCGGGGCCCGTGCCCTCTACCTCGGCAGCGAACGCCTCGGCACGGAGACCGTCGCCGTCTCGACGACCGTCGCGAACCGGCTGCGCCGCTGGGGCGTACGCCGCGACCGTATCCATGTCGTTCCCAACGGCATCGACGTGCCGCGCTTCTCCTTCGACGAGACGGCCCGGCACAAGGCGCGGGCCGAACTCGGCCTGCCCGCCGACGCGTTCGTGGTCGGCGGCATCGGCAGGCTCAGCGAGGGCAAGCGCTTCGACACGCTCGTCAGGGCCGTCGCCGCCGTGCCCGGTGCCCGGCTCCTGCTCGTCGGAGAGGGCCCCGAGCGTGACCGACTGCTCGACCTGGCGGCCGAGTTGGGGGCCGCCGACCGCGTCCTGCTGCACGGCGCGTGCGAGGACCCGCCGCCGAATCCCGCCGACGGCACCGGACCTGACCTGCCGTCACTGCTCGCCGCCATGGACCTC
>NZ_JBHZAL010000146.1:0-1174 GCF_042754245.1 Nocardia sp. NPDC059228
GAGTACTTCCCGCGCAACGAGGCGCGCTACCGCGAGTACAGCAAGCTGACCGACGAGCGGGTCAGGGACCACTACGCGGACTCGGACGCCGACGTCGTCATCGGGACCAGACCCGGACTCGCCGCGTACGTCGCCCAGTTCGCCCCCGCGAGCGCCGTGCTCATCGGCCAGGAACACATGACGTACAACCACCACAAGCCCGCCCTGCGCAACGAGATGTACCAGCACATCGACGCGCTCGACGCCTATGTCACCGTCTCCGAGGGCGACGCCGCCGTCTACCGCGCGCAGATGCCGCTGCCCGCGACCCGGGTGCTCGCCATCTCCAACAGCGTGCCCGAGCCGTCGATCGAGCCGTCCACGGGCTCCGGCACCACGATCGTCGCCGCCGGGCGGCTGTCCTCCGAGAAGCAGTACAGCGTGCTCGTCGACGCCTTCGCCAAGGTCGTCGCCGAGCGCCCGGAGTGGGACCTGAGGATCTACGGCGGGGGACCGGAGAAGGAGAACCTGCGCAAGCAGATCGACAGGCTCGGCCTCTACAACAGCGTGCGGCTGATGGGCTCGGTCTCGCCCATCGAGCCGGAGTGGGCGAAGGGCGCCATCGCCGCGTCCACCTCGCGCCACGAGTCGTTCGGCATGACCCTCGTGGAGGCCATGCGCTGCGGGCTGCCCGTCGTCAGCAGCGACTGCGACTACGGCCCCCGGGAGATCCTCCAGCCCGGTGTGGACGGCCTGTTGGTGCCCGTCTCGGACCCCGACGCCGTCGCGAGTGCCCTGCTCACCCTCATCGACGACGAGCCGCTGCGCCGCCGGATGAGCGCGGCGGCCGTGAGGAACGCCTCACGGTTCGACCCCGGCCAGGTCGCCAAGAAGTACGAGGAACTCTTCGGCGAGCTGCGGACCGTCTCCGCCCAGCGCGCGGCCGTCGGCGACATCGCGCCGGTCGCCGACTGCGTGGTGGAGTCAGGCGGCGCGGTCGCCTTCTCCCTCGTCGCCCCGCAGGCCGCGGCGGTCGTCCACGAGGGCCTGAAGCTGGTCTGTGTGCGCTCCGACATCCGTACCCAGGAGCGTGTCTTCCCGATGTCCGGCAACGGCACGGTCACGATTCCGGCGGACGCCGCGTTCACCGAGGGTGTCTGGGAGTGCTTCGCCGAACTCCCGGAATCCGGACGGC
>NZ_JBHZAL010000147.1:0-1171 GCF_042754245.1 Nocardia sp. NPDC059228
TCTCTACATCGGTCGCACCGAGCCGCTGACGAAGACAAAAACACTAGATCTGTACGAAGCTTTCGAAGCAGTCTGTCGTGATGAAGAGAACTTCCGCGCACAGTTGACGATGTACGCCGAACTGATTGATGGCAAGAAGCAATTGAGACCTGCGGAGATCCCTCCTCTGGTATCCCAGCACTTGCCAGGGCTCAAGCCGTCTGGCCGCAACAAAATGTTCAACGCCGAGCTGGTGGAGGTGCGTTCGCCGGGACAATGGGTGGAACCGACCGCGTATCCGACGCGGGGCTCGGAGCTGAAGGAAAACACTATGGCGTGGCTGCCGGCGCTGAAGGCACTGAGTACGGACTTCACAGTCCTGGTCACAGTCTCCGATACGGACCGGAGGAACACCCCCTATCGAGCCAAGACGGCAGTCCTCAGCCACCAGAAGCTGCTCGACATCATGAGCCATCTCACATGGGGCCGACCAGATCTCTTCCATCCCCACCTCGCTTATCTCAAGGACTCCAGTGACGCTGGCTGCGCAACTGACGACTGGGCGCTGATAGTTCCCCAGACCTCTGGCCCCTCAAGCATCGCGGCTGCAATTCTCGGGACCCAGCCCCTAACGCTCGTGCAGCGTGGACGGAACGCCCGAGGGATCTTTAACCGCATCTCCGGCATGTCCCATCGCCAGTCAGCCGAGCGCATCGCCGGCCTCCATCCGCTCAGCGAGGACGACCCGGAGGCCACTCAGCTACATCGGCCCCGACGGGGAGCCATCCTCCTCTACCCCGTAGTTGACTCAACTCTGGGTACCCCCTCAGCGCTCGTGACCAACGGCAGCATCGACCCAGACAAGGTCGTCATGGCTGCCGCCTTTATTCCCGCTGCCGGACAGACGGGAAAGCCGGTACCCTTCGTTCGGTTCCGCACGAAGGACAAAACCCGGCGCGACAAGGCGATCATCGAAGCATCCTGACCGGGATAGCAACGGACCCTGTGGTCCACAACAGAAAGTGAGTGATCTTCCGCATGCCCCGGCTTGTTCTTCAGCAGCCCGGCGAGCTCTGCGCGAACGCGGAGTCTGTTCCGGAGCACCTGCTGTTGCGGCCCGAGGATGACTCCGAATTGCAGTCAGTACTCGACTGGTTCAGAGATTATCCAGTAGGCCCGCTATATACAGAAG
>NZ_JBHZAL010000148.1:0-1171 GCF_042754245.1 Nocardia sp. NPDC059228
CCCAGGAGCCGCATCGGAATACCCGCCGGCCCCTACCCGGTCGACCGGCCGCCGTGCACTGGACCGTACGGACCTCCGCCGCTGGGACAGCGTCGAAGGCCCTCGTGCCCAGGGGTTGCTCCAGCAGCCCGCACGAGCAGTGGAAAGGAATCAGCGTTGTGCAAGTCATTCGGCAAGCCGGAATGGAGGAGCCGGACTGTGAACCGGTCGGAGATGATCCGTATTTTCGGTCCAGCCCTGGCCCGGCCGAATACGGTGCTGAAGTTGGGTCTGGCTTTCTGTGCCTGGACGGCAAAGACGGTGCGGTTCTGCAGCTGACCCGTGAACTCGAAGAGAGAAATTGGAGTGAGTCATGCCTATAGATTCAGACAAGCAGCGTTTCGAGCGTTCGGTCGTACGGCTTTGCTCGGCAGGGTGGAAAATTCGAGAGACGCAAGGACCTGAGATCCGGCGAGCCGTGATCACTTTGCCTCCACAAGCTGAGAGCTACTTCGATACAGAAGGAGTACTCCGAGAGAATATGAGATTCACTTGGAGTCAAGGTATGCCTTCTAGGGTGCAGGCAATCTTCGCCTGCGAAGGTCTCGTTGTGCGCATCGATCTCCAATCGGGGGGCGGAGAAGGGGTATTGCTTTCAGGTAGTACTGGAGATTCGGATTTGTGTAGAATTGCCAAGTCTTTTCAACTTCTAGAGGAAATGGGGTATGTGGCAGAGCCTGATTTCGCATACACCGACTCCAGTGGCTGGCAGGATATTCACGAGCGTAGTCCGGGTGGCACTAAAGCCATTTTCTGGAATTCTCAGTCGCACGTAGACTGTTTTGATGCAGAAGGAACGCTAATTGACGATATGCCCATGCAGTGGTCCGGCAATCCCAGAGAGATCGCAGAGGTGCTGCGCGAGACGGGGCTGACGGTCGATGTCCCAGAAAGCTCAAAGGTTGCTTTCTTTGTCGGGCCCATATGGGAAGAAAATATATGACCTGCGTCATGGCGTACCGAAGAATGTTCATCTAAGAATGTCGATGAGGTGGTTGTTCAGCTTTTGGCGATTCCTCACCACTCTATGCGTTCGTCTCCATCCTTGCGTAAATCTCTGAGGCTGTATACCGGACCAAAAAAAGCTAAGGCGCGAATGTCGCTCGACTCACAGTACGGATCGGTTCAAGCT
>NZ_JBHZAL010000149.1:0-1168 GCF_042754245.1 Nocardia sp. NPDC059228
CGGACATGGTGTCCAGCCTATGTCTCGCCGCTGTCTCCTACCGTCGGTAACTTTTCTCGTCCGCCCCCTACCCATGAGTAAGGAGCTGGCCTACTCTCCCAACAGTGCCAGTGATTACTGGCGCGGTCCGGTGCGGAACTCCGGCGGGAGGCGGCGGCATGGCCAGACACGAGCACGTACGGGTGGCGGTGATCGGATCCGGGTTCGGTGGCCTGGGAGCCGCCGTCCGGCTGCGGCGTGAGGGGATCACCGACTTCGTCGTCCTGGAGCGGGCCGGCTCCGTCGGCGGCACCTGGCGCGACAACAGCTATCCGGGCTGCGCCTGCGACGTGCCCTCGCACCTGTACTCGTTCTCCTTCGCGCCCAACCCGGACTGGCCGCGCGTCTTCTCCGGCCAGTCGCACATCCGCGCCTATCTGGAGCACGTCACCGACACCTTCGGTCTCCGGCCGCACATCCGGCTGAACCACGAGGTGCTGCTGATGCGCTGGATCGCGGACGCGGCGCACTGGGAGATCGAGACCTCGCGCGGGATCATCACGGCGGACGTCGTGGTCTCCGCCACCGGGCCGCTGTCGGACCCCAAGGTGCCGGACGTGCCCGGCCTCGACTCGTTCCCCGGCAAGGTCTTCCACTCCGCGCGCTGGGACCACGGTTACGACCTGCGGGGCAAGCGCGTCGCCATGATCGGCACCGGCGCGTCGGCGATCCAGATCGTGCCGGCCGTACAGCCGGACGTGGCCAGGCTGACGCTCTTCCAGCGCACCCCGCCGTGGGTGCTGCCGCGCGCCGACCGGGCCATCTCCGGCGCCGAGCGATGGCTGCACCGCAAGGTGCCCGCCACCGCCGTAGCGCGGCGCGGACTGCTCTGGGGCATCAGGGAGTTGCAGGTCCAGGCGTTCACCAAGCGCCCCGATGAGCTGGGGCTCGTCGAGCGCGTCGCGAAGGCCAACATCGCGCGGGCGGTCAAGGACCCGGCGCTGCGGGCCAGGCTGACTCCCTCGTACCGGATCGGCTGCAAGCGGATCCTGCTGTCCAGTACGTACTATCCGGCGCTCGCGCGGCCCAATGTGGACGTCGTGGCGTCCGGGCTCGCCGAGGTGCGCGGGTCGACGGTCGTGGGCGCCGACGGAACTGAGACCGAGCTCGACGCGATCATCTTCGGCAC
>NZ_JBHZAL010000150.1:0-1166 GCF_042754245.1 Nocardia sp. NPDC059228
GCGAGATGGCCTGCCGCGCCTTGGGTCTCAGCCGGAGCTTGAGGGCCTCCAGGTCCTTGTCCTCGGCGAGCTTGCGGCGCCGCTCGTCGACGATCCTGAAGGTGATCTTGAGATGGTCCGGCACCCGGCCGGGATCGAAGTCGTCCGCCGTGACGGGCACACCCACCATCCGCTGGAGCTCACGCGCCAGCGTCACCACAAGCGCCTCCTGAAGAGGCACCGCCCGCTCCAGGAACTTCGCCGCGTAGTTCGGCGCCGGGACGTAGTGACGGCGGATCGGCTTCGGCAGCGAGCGGATCAGCTCCACCACCACCTGCTCGCGCAGCCCCGGGATCTGCCAGTCGAAGCCCTCGGACGTGATCTGGTTGAGCACCTGGAGCGGTACGTGCACGGTCACACCGTCCGCGTCGGCCCCCGGCTCGAACTGGTACGTCACCCGGAACTTGAGCCGGCCCTGGCGCCAGGAGTCCGGATAGTCGTCCTTCGTGACGGCGCCCGCCGCCTCGTTGATGAGCATCGAGCGCTCGAAGTCGAGGAGTTCGGGCTCCTCCTTGCGCCGGTGCTTCCACCACGAGTCGAAGTGCGCGCCGGAGACCACATGATCGGGCACACGCTCGTCGTAGAAGTCGAACAGCGTCTCGTCGTCCACGAGGATGTCGCGGCGCCGCGCACGGTGCTCCAACTCCTCGACCTCGCCCAGAAGTTTGCGATTGTCATGGAAAAACTGATGGTGCGTCCGCCAGTCGCCCTCGACGAGCGCGTTGCGGATGAAGAGGTCGCGCGAGGCCTCCGCGTCGATCCGGCCGAAGTTCACCTTGCGCCGCTCGACGATCGGTACGCCGTACAGCGTGACCTTCTCGTACGCCATCACGGCCGCCTGGTCCTTCTCCCAGTGCGGCTCGCTGTACGTGCGCTTGATCAGATGCCCGGCCAGCGGCTCGATCCAGTCGGGATCGATCTTCGCGTTGACCCGCGCCCAGAGCCGGGACGTCTCCACCAGCTCGGCGGACATGATCACGCGCGGCGGCTTCTTGAAGAGGGCCGAACCGGGGAAGACCGCGAACTTCGCGTTGCGGGCGCCCACGTACTCGTTCTTCGCGCCCTCCTTCACGTCCTTGAGCCCGATGTGCGACAGCAGCCCCGAGAGCAGCGAGATGTGCACGGAC
>NZ_JBHZAL010000151.1:0-1161 GCF_042754245.1 Nocardia sp. NPDC059228
GTGCCAGATGGACCGTGCCCATGCCGCCGGATCCCAGGCCGGCCAGCAGCCGGTATGGGACGGCGTCGTACGGGGCGTGGGCATCGAGCGGGCCGAGCACGGCGTCAACTCCTCATCGGACGAACCTCACCGGCACATGAATCTCACTGACACACACTCACGTCTCATCCCGGCAGTTCCGTCGAACGCACCGTCCCGTCGTGGAACATCAGGAACACCACCCCACCGACCGAGATCAGCTCCGGTTCCCAGACCTGCCCGTCGACGCCGTCACCGAGACCGCTGTCGGCCCGGTTGCCGGGCGCGCCCTCGATCCGGGATCTCGTCCCCTGCCGGGCGTTCCCCGCCACCGGCAGCGTGTAGAGGAACTCGTTGTCGAGGAAGACGGCGGTGTCGCCGACGACCGACGCCTCGGAGGGCAGGTACTGCCCGTTCTTGGGCGCGGGAGGGAACGTCCCCACCGTGCGCGGCGTGGGGTCGGCCCCCTCGTAGGTGTCGACGAGCTCCATCCGGGTGCTCCGGCTGTCGGGGGCGAGGAGATACGTGCGCGATCCCACCGTCACCAGGTCCTGCGGCCGCAGATCCGAGTCGAACCCCGGCTGTCCGGTGTCGATCGGCAGCAGGGTCTCCGCGTCCAGGGCCACGCTGCCCCCGCCCTCGATCCCGCACAGCACCTCGCCGCCCCGCACCCGCACGCTCACGCAGTCGCCCCCGTCCTCGCCCGGCACGGTGTACGGCGTCGGCTTGCCCGTACGCGCGTCGAACCCCGTCAGGCCGCCCTCCGTCGACGCGAGGAGCCGACCGCCCGCGAAGGCGTCGGGGCCGAAGCCTCCGTAGCCGACCTCCGCCCCGACATACGTCGACAGGGCGCGCTTCCACAGCGGCTTGCCCGTCTCCGCGTCGAAGGCGTGCACCTCGGTGCCCTCACCCCGCGTGGTGAAGAACGCGACTCCGCCGCCGGCCATCGCCTCCCCCACATTGGCCAGCCGCACCGTGCCCTCACCCTTCAGCGGCTGCTGCCAGCGCACCGTGCCGTCCTCGACGGACCGCGAGCGCACCATGCCGCCCTCGGTGGAGAGCACCGAGTCGCCGTAGATCACCGGGTTGGTGGCGTCGCCGGGGATGTACATACCGCTCGACGCGCCCAGCAGCGGCTCCGCG
>NZ_JBHZAL010000152.1:0-1156 GCF_042754245.1 Nocardia sp. NPDC059228
GTCTCGGCCCAGCCCCTGAGCTCGAAGTGGTGCTGCAGCGGCGCCATCCGGAACACGCGTTTGCCGGTGAGCCGGAAGGAGGTGATCTGGATCATCACCGACATGGTGATGATGACGAAGAGACCGCCGATGAGCAGGAGCAGCAGCTGCGTGCGGGTGGTGATGGCCAGGCCGACGATGAGGCCGCCCAGGGCGAGCGAACCGGTGTCGCCCATGAAGATCTTGGCGGGTGAGGTGTTCCACCACAGGAAGCCGAAGCAGGAGCCCATGAGGGCGGAGGCGACGACGGCGAGGTCGAGCGGATCTCGTACCTCGAAACATGCCTCGGGGTTGGTGAGGGTCAGCGCGTTGGCGCAGGACTCCTGGAACTGCCAGAGGCCGATGAACGTGTAGGCGCCGAAGACCATCACCGAGGCGCCGGTGGCCAGGCCGTCCAGACCGTCCGTCAGATTCACGCCGTTGGACATCGCGAGAATCATGAACAGCGCCCAGACCACGAACAGCACCGGTCCGATGGACCAGCCGAAGTCCGTCACGAACGACAGCTTGGTGGAGGCGGGGGTGTTGCCGCGGATGTCGGCGAACTGGAGCGAGAGCACCGCGAAGGCGATACCGACGATCAGCTGTCCGGCCATCTTCGCCTTGGCCCGCAGACCCAGCGAACGCTGCTTGACGATCTTGATGTAGTCGTCCAGGAAGCCGACCAGGCCCATCCCCGCCATCAGGAAGAGGACGAGCACACCGGAGAACGTCGGGTCCTCGCCGGTGATCACCTTCGCCAGGGCGTAGGCGATCAGCGTGGCCAGGATGAAGGCGATCCCCCCCATGGTGGGGGTGCCCTTCTTGCTGCCGTGGCTGCGCGGGCCGTCGTCCCTGATGAACTGGCCGTAACCCTTGCGGGCCAGCAGCTTGATCAGCAACGGGGTGCCGATCAGGGTCAGGAAGAGCCCGATGGCTCCCGCGAAGAGGATCTGCCTCATCGGCCGGAGACCTCGCCCTCGACTGCGTTCTCGAGCAGTGCCTGGGCGACCCGCTCCAGTCCGGCCGACCTCGAAGCCTTCACCAGCACGACGTCTCCCGAACGCAGTTCACTGCGCAACAGATCGACCGCCGCCTGCGCGTCGGACACGTGCACCGGCTCATCACCCCACGAACC
>NZ_JBHZAL010000153.1:0-1155 GCF_042754245.1 Nocardia sp. NPDC059228
TCGGAGGCGAGGAGATAGACGCACGCGCCGAAGCCGTCGCTCCCGTTCACGCCTTCGATCTCGTCGAGGAAGTACGGGACGGAGAGCCGGCTGCCCTGGAGCCGCCCCTGGATGTCGGGAACGGCGACGATCACCTCCTCGACCCGCCCGGCGGCGGCCTCGGCCCGCAGCAGCTCGTACGGCGAGGGGCGCTCCCCGGTCATTTCCGGTCCCCTATTCGTGCGGGTGCCACTGCCAGCGGGTTCGGCACGGTGCCGTGCACGACGTCGAAGCCCTCGTCGCGCTCCGAGCGGTCGTGGAACCCGCCGCCCAGCAGCTGTTCACGGTTCAGCGCGACGCGGTCGAAGGACGGGGCGAGGAGCCCGTACGAGTCGAAGCGGTCGGCCAGCTCCGGGAAGCGGGCGTGGTAGCGCTCGATCTCGGCGCGTACGAGCGCCCAGAACTCGTCCTCGGGCACACCGAGTTGACCGGCGCACAGCGGGGCGAAGAACCGGAAGTGCCCGGCAAGGACCGCGCTGAGCAGCGAGTGCGCCAGCTCGTGGGCCGGCCAGCGCAGCAGGACGCGGTCGGCGCGCCCGGAGAGCGTGGCGTACTCCGGCCGGGCGCCGGGCAGCAGGTTCACGTCCTCGGCGAAGTCCTTGACCGCGATACCGATCGGGATCTCGTCGCGGTCGAAGAGGACGACGGTGTTCTCGCCGTGCGGGCAGAAGGCGACGCCGTAGCGGTAGAGGTAGTGGAGCAGCCCCGGCAGCAGCGCCCCGAAGAACCGTTCCAGCCAGGCCGCGGGGGTGAGCCCGGAACGCTCGACCAGCTCGGCGGTGAGCGCGCGCCCGTCGGACCCGGTCTTGAGCAACGCGGCCATGGTGCGGGCGCGTTCACCCGCGCCGGTGTCGAGCAGCGCGGCGACCGGCTCGCGCCAGACGGCGCCCAGGAGTTCGTGGTAGCGGTACGGGGCGTCCTCGACCGACTCGTACAGCGGATGCCCCACGGCGACGGCCGCGACCTCGCCGAGCGGATGGATGCGCAGCTCCTCGCTCAGATACGGGTCGGCGTCCCGTACGGAGTGCAGCCAGGCGCTCACATCGGGCGCGGCCTCGGTCGGCGCGGTCGAAAGCCCGCGCCAGACAAGGGTGTTGCGGATGAGGAGGGGGACCT
>NZ_JBHZAL010000154.1:0-1149 GCF_042754245.1 Nocardia sp. NPDC059228
TAGCCGAGCAGCGCCCGGGACACCTCGGGGAAGTGCAGATTCAGATAGGGCAGGACGAAGAGTTCGTCCCAGAAGACATGGCCGCGGTACGCCTCGCCGTGCAGTCCCCTCGCGGGTACCCCGACGTCCAGGTCGGCGGTGTGCGGGGAGAGCGTCTGGAGGACGTGGAACAGGTGCAGCCGCAGGATCACGCCCGCCTCCCCCGGCACGTCGAGAGCCGCCCGCGGCCAGATCTCCCGCCAGGCGCGGTGGTGCGAGGCGAGCAGGGCGGGGAAGTCCGGCGCCCGCCGTACGGCCTCGGTCGCGGCCGTGAGGGGACCGCTGATCGCCGGGTCGCGTGAGGTGTACAGCGCGACCGTCTTGTCGACGACCACCGTCTCGCCGCTCGCCACGGGGATCGCCAGGATCTGGACGGCCCGCCGGTCGGTGAGACGGGTACGAGGCGCGGTGCCGCGGCGGGAAGCGGTGTTACGAGGGGACGCGGTGCCGCTACGGCCCGACACCCGGGTACGCGCGGCCAGCGCGATACGGATGTGGGAGTTGAGCGTGCGGCAGCACAGCCACACCGTGTCGCTCCGGGCAGTTCCGGAGTCGGTTGCGGCTGCTGCGGCTGCGGTGCCGATGACAGGGCCGGTGCCCGTGCTCCACCCCGTCAGATGCCGGTTCGCGAGATCCGCGTAGCGTTCGACCCCGTCGTTCCGTACGTCGCCGTCGAGCGCCGCCTCGACCTCCACCTCGCCCGTCCAGCCCTCGGCGGTGAACGAGGTGCGCTGCGCGGCCAGATGCGGCTCGCCCATGTGGACCAGGCGGCGCTGTTCCACACGCAGCCGGCCCCCGCCGCTCCCCGCCGCCCTGTACACCGACCGCCGCGTGAGCGTGCCGTGCCGGAGATCCAGCGTCTGCCCGTGCTCGATCAGCCCCGGACCGTCGGGCGACAGCCACGGCCCGGGGCGCGCCCCTTCGACGCGCACGCGGTAACGCAGCGGCAGCCAGTCGGGCAGGTTGACCATGTCCTCGTTCTCCACCCGGCGTCCCGCGACGGTGGACGTCAGCCGGTTGTAGCAGCCCGCCGCGTAGGTGCCGGGACGGTGCGAGGGGCCCTCGGACGTCTCGGACGCCGCTCCCCGGGTGGCGAAGTAGCCGTTGCCC
>NZ_JBHZAL010000155.1:0-1148 GCF_042754245.1 Nocardia sp. NPDC059228
GCTGAGCAGCCTGGACAAGGCGTACTCGCCGAACTTCTTCAAGAACGTCGGCCTCAACGAGGACGGCTCCACGCCATCAGGCCTCACCTTCGTGTCCAGGACCATGCCCGTCGGTACGAAAGTCACCGATCTGAGCGCTGACGCGGCGACCGTCGAAGTGTGGTCAACCGGTCTTGTGGGGCTTGCCGGCGAAGGCTCCACCAAGCCGGTCAGCAGTACCTGGTTCACCATCACCGAGAAGCTCAAGTGGGTCGGTGACGACTGGAAGATCGTGTCCTCGACGCAATCCGAGGGCCCGACACCGGTCAGCGGTGACAACCGAGCCTCCTCCGCCGACGAGATCGCCAAGGCTGTCGAGGGATACGGAGGCTTCACCTATGCGCGGTAATCGCCGCTTCGGCCTGTCCTCGCTCCTCGCCTCAGTGGCAGGCGCCTCCGCGCTGGTCATGATCTCGGCCACGAGCTCCTCCGCGGAACCGTCACCCTCGCCGAGCCCCAGCGAAAGTGACAATCCCTGCGATCTCATCGTCGGACTCGCCAAGGACTACTGCGAGGACGGCGAGTCAGGTGGATCCTCCCGCAACACCCCCAACGACCCCACCAGCGCCCTCGACCCCCTCACCTCCCTCGCGCGTGGCTGCGCCGACGCCGCCGCGTGGACCGTGGACACCCTCTCCAAGGCCGTGAAGGAGACCGCCACGGTCGACTTCACCAACGCCGCCTTCCTCTCCCAGTACGCCGTCGTCTTCGCCGCCGCCACCATCCTCACCCTCATCCTCTGGCTCCTCGCCGTCGCCAAGCGCGCCATCCGCGGCGTCCCCCTGACCACCGCCATCTCCGAGGCCATCGGGTTCCTCTGGCTGACCGTCCTCGCCTCCGCGTTCACGCCGCTCATCCTCTACACGCTCGTCTCCGCCACCGACGCCGTCACCGAGGTCATCGCCGGTGGGACCAGTGGGCAGACCGATGTGTTCTTCGGGACGTTCTCCGAGGCGCTGAAGAAGGACACCGAGATCGGCGGCGGGCCGATCATGCTCATCGTCGTGTCCCTCGTGACGATCCTCGCCGCCGGCATCCTCTATCTGGAGCTGTTCATCCGGGCGATCCTGCTCTACGTCGGCGCCCTCCTCGGCGTCGTCGTCTACGCC
>NZ_JBHZAL010000156.1:0-1142 GCF_042754245.1 Nocardia sp. NPDC059228
CGTCGGACCCCATCTGGCACCGCGCCATGGCACCCCACCCGCCCCTGTCCTCCCACGCACAGAACCACCCGACCGGGCAGTCCTGGTACGCGGTGATCGTCGCGCCCGTCGCGGGGCCGTTCGCCGATGCCTGGGCAGTGGGCGCGGACGCCATCAGTCCGGCCGCGGCGAATGCCAGTGCGGCGCAGAATCCTGTGAACCGTCGCATGAGGGTGTCGCCCTCCTTCGATCCGTGCAGTGCCGGGAGATCCGGCCATTGCTCTGCCCGAAGTCCTCTCCCTCACCGCACGGCCCACAACGCCGGGCTGTCGGCGCAGTGTTGTGTCCCGGGGGCGCACGGGAGTGAGCGGTGATGTGCCCCTCTCCGCGAGTTCAACGGCACCGGCTTCACACATACCGGGGAGCGCGCGGGAACCCGGCGACGGAACGTCAGCTACACCCGACCGAGGTGGAAAACGGTGACGGTGACCGTCTGATCGTGAATCTCGTACTGGATCCGGTAGAAGCCCGCCTGGATACGGTAGATCCCGCTGGCTCCGACGGTGAACGAACCGGCCGGTCGTGGATTGTCGGACAACAGATCCACGGCTCGGAAGACCTGCTGGACGCCCTCGCGATCACCTGCGGCGTGCTTCTCCGCCGCGGCCAGGGCGGATGGCTCCCAGATGACGCGATAGCTCACGAAGCATCGCCGAAGATCCGACGACGTGCTTCGTCATGCGGGACACCGGGACCGGTCTCGCCGCGCTCCTTGCGTGCCAGGTACTCCGCGGTGCGCCGGTGGTATTCGAGCTCTTCCAGCTCAGCCGGGCTTATGAGCACGGCCATGATCTGGCCCCGGTCGGTGAGGGCCACATGCTTCTGCTCGGCGCTGACCTGTCGGGCGAGTGCCCCCAGTTTGTTGCGCGCCTCAGTGATGGCATAGGTGTCCATGCGCAGTACCTTACAACAGTGCGCACTTCCGCGATGATGGCTGCCGATCAGGCTCACCGGCCCCGGACAGCGCGGTGCCGCGCCTCCGGGGCTGAGGGGTCCCCTGGAGGCGCGGCGGTCAGCGGCCCTGGTAGGACGCTCCGTCCGCGCGGGCCGGGCACAGGGGCGGGATCGTGCCCAGGACCTCGATCGGGATCACCGCGCCGTTG
>NZ_JBHZAL010000157.1:0-1138 GCF_042754245.1 Nocardia sp. NPDC059228
GAGCAGGGTGTATGGACGAGCGACTGGAAAGACTGGCGAAATCCTCTCCGAACTTCGGTGTCCTCTTCCCTCTCCAGGCCCTGCTCTCCATCTACGGCGCCCAGGCCGAGGCCACCGTCTTCACCAACCCCAACTCCGCCCTCGTTCAGGCGGGCCAGTTCGGTGAGGTCCTGGCGGAAGAACTCGTCAGCCTTACGGCGCTGCGCGACGAAGGCACCCGCCAGTTGGACCGGCTCAACGCGCTGACCAACGCGGGCGTGCTGGTGCCAGAGATCCGTGACGACTTCGACCGGATCCGGCGCGACCGTTACCAGGCCGCCCACCGTCACCTCTTCGACTCCACCCGCGCGCTCGCGGCTGTACGCGCCTGCTACAAGCTCGGCCTCTGGTTCCACGACGCGATCTCCGGAAAGCGCACGGTCGCCGAGTTCGTACCGCCCACGGACCCCGAAGCCCAGATCACCGACCCGGCGGAGCTCGCCGAACTCCAGGAGGCCCTCGACGGCCACCGTGAGTCGCTCGCCCAGTCCCGGGTCCGCCTCACGGAGAGCACGACCCAACTGGAGGCGGAGCGGCGTGCCCGCGCCGAGGCGGAGTCGCTCATCTCGGCCGCCGCCGCCAACAAGGAGCAGTTGCTCGCCCAGATCGAGCAGTTGACCACACAGGTCGATGCCATGCGGGCAGCTCAACAGTCGTCGTACGACCTGCTGCGCAAGACTCCGCGCCCGGTCGACGCCGCCGCCCGCGACGCGATCGTCCACCGCGCGCAGCGCCCCGCCCCTCTCAACGAGGTGCAGGCCCGCGAGACCATCGACCGGATGCTGAGCGCCGCGGGCTGGCAGGTCCAGGACCGCGACCAGGTCAATCCCGGCGCCGCACAGGGCGTCGCCGTGCGCGAGTTCACCGTGGCGACGGGCCGTGCCGACTACGTCCTCTACGTCGACGGCAAGATCGTCGGCGTCATCGAGGCCAAGCGTGAAGGCGATCACCTCAGCAGCGCCGTCGAGCAGAACGACCGGTACGCGGCCGGCGTCCTCAAGGAGCACCGACTCGCCGTCTGGCAGCAGGACGAGCCGTTCGCGTTCCGCTACGCCACGACCGGCGCCGAGACGTACTTCATCAACCGCCTCGACCCCGA
>NZ_JBHZAL010000158.1:0-1130 GCF_042754245.1 Nocardia sp. NPDC059228
TCACCGGAGGCGGCACCGGCGCCCGCGCCACCGCGCTTGCGCGGCTTCGGCTTCTTGCGCACCGCACCACCCACGCCATTGCCGGAAGCGGCCGTGCCGACCGAGAACTGACCCGGCAGCGACACCTCGAGGCGACGGCCGCCGACCTCGACGACCACCTTCTGGCGCGGCGCCTCGTCCTCGTCCTCGATGGGCTGGGCACCGGCGTAGGGCTCGATGTGGTTGTCCCACTCGTTCTCGATCCACTTGGTGTAGACGTCGAACTTGGTGCCGTTACCGACGAACGCCGGGTTCTCGACAATGTGGCGGTGGAACGGGATGACCGTGGCCAGGCCCTCGATCTGGTACTCGTCGAGCGCGCGGGCGGCACGCTGCAGCGCCTGCTCGCGGTTCTCGCCGGTGACGATCAGCTTGGCGAGCATGGAGTCGAACTGGCCGCCGATGACCGAGCCCTCGACCACACCGGAATCGACACGCACGCCGGGGCCCGCGGGCTCCTTGTACACGACGACCGGGCCGGGGGCGGGCAGGAAGCCGCGACCGGCATCCTCACCGTTGATGCGGAACTCGAAGGAGTGCCCGCGCGGGGCCGGATCCTCGGTGATGGACAGCTCGTGGCCCTCGGCGATGCGGAACTGCTGGCGCACCAGGTCGATGCCCGCGGTCTCCTCGGTGACCGGGTGCTCGACCTGCAGGCGGGTGTTCACCTCGAGGAACGAGACGGTCTCGCCCTGCACCAGGTACTCCACGGTGCCGGCGCCGTAGTAACCGGCCTCGCGGCAGATCCGCTTGGCGGACTCGTGGATCTTGGAGCGCACCTCGTCGGACAGGAACGGCGCGGGGGCCTCCTCGACGAGCTTCTGGAAGCGACGCTGCAGCGAGCAGTCACGGGTGCCGGCGACCACGACATTGCCGTGCTTGTCGGCGATGACCTGCGCCTCGACGTGGCGGGCCTTGTCCAGGTACTGCTCCACGAAGCATTCGCCGCGACCGAAGGCGGCGATGGCCTCACGGGTGGCGGACTCGAACAGCTCGGGGATCTCCTCGATGGTGTGCGCGACCTTCATGCCGCGACCGCCACCACCGAAGGCGGCCTTGATGGCCACCGGAACGCCGAACTCCTTGGCGAA
>NZ_JBHZAL010000159.1:0-1127 GCF_042754245.1 Nocardia sp. NPDC059228
GCGCCGTCCAGGCCCTCGGCCTCGAACGCCTTCGGGCTCCCGACGAGCGCGGGCGCGTCGCCGCTGCCGCTGTCCTTCTCGGACTCCGACTTCAGGTAGCCGAACATGCCGTCGACGGCCTTCTCCGGGTCCTCGATCTCGCCGTAGACACCGGCGAACGGCAGGATCTTCGCGCCGAACGGGTTCTCCTCGACGGATCCCGACTCGTACTGGGCGCTCACGTCCTTCGGGTTCGTGACGCCCCACTTCTCGGCGTCCTTGAGGTCGTCCTTGCTCATGCCGCCGCTGTCCGCGCCGTCGGAGCTCTCGCTCTTCTTGTACTCGCCGCCGATCACCGTCGCGGGCGTGGTCAGCTTGTGCGGACCGTCGTCGGCGACGTCGCTGCTGCCTCCGCCCACCAGGAAGTACGCCCCACCACCGATCACGGCGAGTGCCACGACGACCGAGGCGATGATCAGACCGGTCTTCTTCTTCGGCGCGCCCTGCGGCGGCGGGAAACCAGGTGCCCCGCCGTACGGGGGCTGCTGCGGCTGCTGTCCGTACGGGCCCGGCTGCTGCGGCTGGCCGTAACCCTGCTGCGGGACTCCCTGCGGCGCCTGCTGCGGATACCCGTAACCGGGCTGCCCCTGCGGCGGCTGCTGCTGGGGGTACCCGTAGCCGGGCTGGCCCTGCGGCGGCTGCTGTCCGTACGGTCCGGGCTGGCCCTGCGGCTGCTGCCCACCGTACGGGCCCGGCTGGTTGTAACTCATGTGCTCTGTCCCCTCCAGATATTTATGCGTTCCCGACATCCTGACTGAAGGACCGGAGACATGGACCATCGGGGGGCGCACCGTTACCGAACTATCCCGTTTCAGTGCGGAGCTGTGACGGCTCTAAACTGTGCAGCGTGACCGAGAACTCTCAAGCGCAGCCCGCAGCCAACCCTGAACTGCCGACCCAGTACGCGCCGGCCGAGGTGGAGGGGAAGCTGTACGAGCGCTGGGTAGAACGCGGCTACTTCGAGGCTGACGAGAAGAGTGGCAAGCCCCCGTACACGATCGTCATCCCGCCGCCGAACGTCACCGGCAGCCTGCATCTCGGGCACGCCTTCGAGCACACGATCATCGACGCCCTGACGCGCCGTAAGC
>NZ_JBHZAL010000160.1:0-1123 GCF_042754245.1 Nocardia sp. NPDC059228
GAGAAGGGCTGTGCCATCCGGACGAGGGCGTCGTAGATCGACGCGTCCCCGTGCGGGTGCAATTTACCCATCACCTCACCGACGACGCGGGCGCACTTCACATAGCCGCGGTCGGGGCGCAGGCCCATCTCGTTCATCTGGTACACGATGCGGCGGTGCACCGGCTTCATGCCGTCGCGGGCGTCGGGCAGGGCGCGGGAGTAGATCACCGAGTACGCGTACTCAAGGAAGGAGCCCTGCATTTCATCGACCACGTCGATGTCGAGGATCTTCTCCTCGAAGTCCTCCGGCGGCGGGGTCTTCGTGCTGCGGCGGGCCATCGCTGCTGCGGCTCCTTCACAGGTCTGTGCGGGTCTGGACGGACAACTTGGGGGACTCTGAGCGGACAACTTGAGGAACTGACGCGGACCATTGTGGCCCGCCGGACCGACAACGCCGACCTCGACCCGTCGTTGCACCGCCCGGGGCGCCCGTTTCCGGCGGCACACCACCGGGTTGTCACCGGGCCGCCGCCGGGCGGATGGCGAGTCCACGCCCCTTCGCGCCGAGCGGAAACTTCGCCAGGCGTCGGCGCGCTTGCATACAGTGGCAGGACTTCTTATATCGCGATCGAAGGGACGTACATGCCCATGGGTCACACGGCCACAGCGCAGGCCGGTTCCGGCGGCCTCACAGCGACGGAGCACCGGCTCGCCAACGGACTGCGCGTGGTGCTCTCCGAGGACCACCTGACCCCGGTCGCCGCGGTCTGCCTCTGGTACGACGTCGGTTCGCGCCACGAGGTCAAGGGCCGTACGGGCCTCGCCCACCTCTTCGAGCACCTGATGTTCCAGGGCTCCGCCCAGGTCAAGGGCAACGGTCACTTCGAGCTGGTGCAGGGCGCCGGCGGCTCGCTCAACGGCACCACCAGCTTCGAGCGCACCAACTACTTCGAGACCATGCCCACCCACCAGCTGGAGCTCGCCCTCTGGCTGGAGGCCGACCGCATGGGCTCGCTGCTCTCCTCCCTGGACGACGAGGGGATGGAGTACCAGCGCGACGTCGTGAAGAACGAACGCCGCCAGCGTTACGACAACGTGCCCTACGGCACCGCCTTCGAGCGTCTGACCGCGCTCTCCTACCC
>NZ_JBHZAL010000161.1:0-1112 GCF_042754245.1 Nocardia sp. NPDC059228
CCGTACGCACTCAACACCCGCGCACCGTCCCCCATCAGGAGCACCTGTCATGACGTACCCGCCGGAGCCGCAATATCCGGGTGAGCCCGCCGCGCCACCGCGATATCCGACCGGACCACCCACGTACCCCGTCCCCCCGCAGGAGTCCGCCCCCCAGTACCCGCTCCCGCCTTCATACCCTCAGCCCTCGGACCCTCGGCTCTCGGGCGCCGAGGTGCCGCAGCAACCCGCCCGGCATCCGCATGAGCTGGACTTCGAGCAGCGGCGCGCTCATATCGCCCGGCATCAGCGCGCCACCGACATCACGGCCTGGGGTCAGCTGCTCCTCCATCTGCCGAACTTCGCGGCGAGCCTGCTGCTGATCACGGGCATCTCCGCGACGCTGTTCGACAACGCCCCCTGGATCCCCGTGGCTGTATGGATAGCCAGCGGCGCCCTGGTCTTCCACCGGCCGACCGAGAGTTTCTTCGCCACCTACTTCCTGCATCTGCGACGGCCCTCCCCGGCCGAGGCCGCCAGGCTCGGTCCGATCTGGCGCGAGGTCACCCTGCGCGCCGGTATCGACGGCGCCAACTACGAGCTGTGGATCGAGGAGAGCGACGGCCTCAACGCGTACGCGGCGGCGGGCCATATCGTCGGCGTCACACGCTTCTCGCTGGACCGGCTGCCCAGTGGCCAGCTCGCCGGTGTACTGGCCCACGAGCTGGGCCACCACACCGGCGGTCACGCCTGGTCCGGTCTCCTCGGCTTCTGGTACGCCCTGCCGGGGCGCTTGGCGTGGGTCGTGGTCCGCAAGGTGGCTCTGGGTCTGATGGTGGTGTCGTCGTACATCTCCCCGCTCGTGACGGGTGTCCTCGCGCTGGTCCTCGGCTGCGGCCTGGTGAGCCTCGTCACCACGGCGTGGTTCATCGTGCTGCCGTTGCTCCTCGCGCCGTATCTGCTCGCGGGAGTCAGCAGGCAGGCTGAGCTACGCGCGGACAGGCACGCTGCCGCTCTCGGTTTCGCACCGATGCTGGTCGAGGTGTTGGAGGCCATGCACGCCGAGGGCGAGGCTCGGGCGGCGGCTCCACATGCCGTCGGCGGAGCACCCCGCCGGCCGGGCACCCTGGCCA
>NZ_JBHZAL010000162.1:0-1110 GCF_042754245.1 Nocardia sp. NPDC059228
GACGGGTACTTGTGCGGGTACGGGTACGGCTTCGGCTGCAACGGGTTCGGCTTCGGGTTCCGGATCGGGATCGGGGGTCGCGACGGGTGCCTGTTCGACCGTCTGCTCGACGGGGGCGGGCGCGGGGGCGGGGACTTGGGCCGGCGGTGCGGGGGTCGGCGCCGGGGCCGGGGTCGGCTCCGGCGTGCGGGCGGGCGCCTCCCGTACGCGCTCCGCATCCGCATCGGCGCGCTCCCGCTCCCGCGCATGCTCCCGCTCCCGGAGCCGTACCGTACGCAGCGCCCGCCAGCGGACCACCACGCCCAGCACGAACACCGTCAGCACCGCCGCCACCATCAGCTCGCCGATGAACAGGCCCCAGAACAGCCCGTATCCGGAGAGCTCGCCCGCCGGGGTGCCCGGCCAGGCGGCGGGCAGGTCGTGCGGCGCCGAGACCAACTGCCGTATGGCCGACGGCGTACGGGTGAAGGTCACCGAGTCCGGCCACGAGCCGCGCGCGAAGAGCGCGGCCAGGCCCGTCGCCGTCCACACGAACAGGGTGATCCCGAGCAGGAAGCCGAGCACGCCGAGGATCAGACCGTCCGGGATCCCGCGCTGCGCGCCGGGACCGGGCCCGCCTCCCGCCGCCATGCCGCTCACGCCACCGTGGACTCGGAGGACGCGTTCAGCCGCTGCTGTTCCATGAGGATCGCGCGCTGTTCGGCCTCCCACTCGGCGGCTCTCACGTCGTCGGGCAGCCCGCCGGTCATGGCGTCGGCGGTGTCCGAGGCATCCGACGCCTGGCTGTTCTCCGTCATGGCGCGGTCGGTGAAGACCAGTGGGCGCTCCGCCTCGGTGACCAGGTGTTTGACCACCTGGACATTGCCGTTGACGTCCCACACCGCGATACCGGGCGTCAGGCTCGGGATGATCTCGACCGCCCAGCGCGGCAGCCCGAGGACCTGGCCGGTGGCCCGTGCCTCGTCGGCCTTCTGCGCGTAGATCGTTCTGGTCGACGCCATCTTGAGGATGGCGGTGGCTTCCTTGGCGGCGGCGCCGTCGACCACGTCGGAGAGATGGTGGACGACCGCCACGAACGAGAGCCCCAGCCGGCGGCCGAACATCAGGAGC
>NZ_JBHZAL010000163.1:0-1109 GCF_042754245.1 Nocardia sp. NPDC059228
CCTCGCGCACTGCGTGCGCCGCTTCGGCGGCGTCACGGGGGATGTCTTCGGCGCTCTCGCGGAGACGGCGCGCACCGCGGCCCTGGTCGTCCTGACCCTGGGCTGACGGCTGACGGCTGACGCTGGCGGGCTCTCGGCCGACAGCGCTCGGTCGACGGACTCCCGGCCGGGACGGCTGACGGCTGACGCTGACGGGCTCTCGACTGACAGCGCTCGGTCGACGGACTCCCGGCCGACGAGCCTCAGTTGACGCGCTCTCGGCCGACGCCCCTTCAACTGAGGGCGCCGAAAAGGGCTCGGATCTCAGCAGGCCCGGCGCCAGACCCCCAGGTCGTACTCCTTCAGCATCGCGCTCAGCTTCAGCCGCCTCGCCTCGGGACAGAACTCCCGCGTCGGCAGCTCGTACTCCACATGGAACACCGCCTTGCCCGCCTCGATGAACGGCGTCAGCTCGGCGCACTCCTCGTACTGCGCGCACTGTTCGTTGACGGCGAAGTCGAAGTCCCCGACCAGCTCCGGGATTTGGGGAAGGTCATTCTTGAGGCCGACCGACAGCCCGCGTTCGTGGGCGAGACGGGCGACGAGCCGGTTGTAGCGGAGCTGGTCGGCGGCGGTGAGGGGGAACCCGGTCGGGTTGCGGTAGCCGTCCATGTTGTCGGGCTCCACCGCGTCGAAGCCCTTCTTCTTGCACATGTCGATCCGTTCGGCCATCAACGGGCCCAGAACCTCCGTACGGCGGATGTCCAGCCATCGCTCGCCCTCCCAGCCGTTCCCCTTGCCCAGCAGGGACTTGGGGAACTTCGCGGCGTCCGGCCGGAAGTCCTCCCAGGCGCCGGTGGAGAGATAGCAGATCACCTTGCGTCCCCGGCGGTGGAGATCGGCGACCGCCGAAGCGGGGTGGTCGAAGCCGTCGATGTCGTAGACGGGGACGTCCACGGTGGGGTCCAGCGCGCCGCTGAGCTGCCACTGCCAGTCCAGCCCCGGCTCGGGCCGCCAGCGCTCCCCCGCGCTCCCCTGCGGGCCGTCGTCCGGCCCCGGCGCCGCGTCGGGCGGGGTGCCGCCGGCGCAGCCGCCCACGAGCAGCAGCGACACGAGGAGCAGGACAAGGG
>NZ_JBHZAL010000164.1:0-1105 GCF_042754245.1 Nocardia sp. NPDC059228
GCCCGTACCCGACGGACGCCGGCGGCGATCGGGCCGTAGGTGGAGCCCCACCCGATCACGAGCACCTTGGCGTCGCCGGTCGCGTCGTCGACTTCGAGGTCAGGGACCTGGATGCCGTCGATTTTGGCCTGGCGGGTGCGGACCATGAAGTCGTGGTTGGCGGGGTCGTAGGAGATGTTGCCGGTGCCGTCCTGTTTCTCGATGCCGCCGATGCGGTGTTCGAGGCCGGGGGTGCCGGGCACGGCCCACGGGCGGGCGAGGGTGTGGGGGTCGCGTTTGTAGGGCCAGAACACGTCGGTGCCGTCGGGCAGGGTGTGGTTGGGGCCGGTCGCGAACTGGACGCGCAGGTCGGGCAGTTCGTCGGTCTCGGGGATGCGCCAGGGTTCGGAGCCGTTGGCGAGGTAGCCGTCGGACAGCAGGAACACCGGGGTGCGGTAGGTGACCGCGATCCTCGCGGCCTCGATGGCCGCGTCGAAACAGTCCGCCGGGGTGCGGGGCGCGACGACGGGCACGGGTGCTTCGCCGTTGCGGCCGTACATCGCCTGGAGCAGGTCGGCCTGCTCGGTCTTGGTCGGCAGACCGGTCGAGGGCCCGCCGCGCTGGATCGCGACCACCAGCAGGGGCAGCTCCAGCGACACCGCGAGGCCGATCGTCTCCGACTTCAGCGCCACACCGGGACCGGAGGTGGTGGTCACGGCGAGGGACCCGCCGAACGAGGCGCCGAGCGCCGCGCCGATGGCGGCGATCTCGTCCTCCGCCTGGAAGGTGCGGACGCCGAAGTTCTTGTGCCGGGACAGCTCGTGCAGGATGTCCGAGGCGGGGGTGATCGGGTAGGAGCCGAGGTAGAGCGGCAGGTCCGCCTGGTGGGAGGCGGCGATCAGCCCGTAGGACAGGGCCAGGTTCCCGGAGATGTTGCGGTAGGTGCCGGCCGGGAACGCGCTGGTGGCCGGCGCGACCTCGTAGGAGACGGCGAAGTCCTCGGTCGTCTCGCCGAAGTTCCAGCCCGCGCGGAAGGCGGCGACGTTGGCCTCGGCGATGTTCGGCTTCTTCGCGAACTTCGTCCGCAGGAACTGCTCGGTGCTCTCGGTCGGGCGGTGGTACATCC
>NZ_JBHZAL010000165.1:0-1102 GCF_042754245.1 Nocardia sp. NPDC059228
GCAAGGACGAGCCGTCACAGGGGGAGGGGAACACGGCGGGGACGGACGACGACGCGACGGATTCGGCGGCGGTCACCCCCGGCGCGACACGCGCTAGCGGCCCGGCAGGCGCTTGACCAGGTCGGGCAGCGGCCAGCGGCGGTTCACCAGGAACACCGCCGCGGCCAGGAGCAGCAGCGCGCCGCCCGTGATGGCCACCGCGATCCCCACGCCGCTCGACCCCGACGACGCGGAAGCCTTGTCGCCCAGCGAGGCCTGGTCCGTCCCGTCGTCGCCGCCCGCCTCGCCCTTGCCGCCCGACTCCTCGTCCCCGACGGCCTCCTTGTCCGTGCCGTCGCCGGCCGATCCGGGCTTCACCAGCTTGCCGATCGGCTGGACCTTCCCGGCGGCGGTGAAGCCCCAGTCCATCAGCCGGGCCGTCTCCTGATAGACCGCCAGGTTCTCCTCCGCGGACGGGTTCATGACCGTGACGAGCAGGACCCTGCCACCGCGCTCGGCGACACCGGTGAAGGTCGAGCCCGCGTTGGTGGTGTTGCCGTTCTTGACGCCGGCGATGCCCTTGTAGGGGTCCAGACCCGCGTCACCGGTCAGCAGCCGGTTGGTGTTCTGGATCTCGAAGGTCTCGCGCTTCGGGGCCTTCTTGCCTTTCTTCGCCTTCTTCTCCTCGCCGGGGAACTGCACCCTGACGGTCGACGAGTACTCCCGGAAGTCCTTCTTCTGGAGGCCGGAGCGGGCGATCAGGGTGAGGTCGTACGCGCTGGAGACCTGGCCCTTCTCGTCGTAGCCGTCCGGCGAGACGACGTGCGTGTCGAGCGCCCTCAGCTCGGCCGCGTGCTTGTTCATGTCGGCGACCGTCTTGCGGACGCCGCCGTTCATCTCGGACAGGACGTGCACGGCGTCGTTGCCCGAGCGCAGGAACACGCCCATCCACAGGTCGTGGACGGTGTACGTGCTCTCCTCCTTCACCCCGACGAGGCTGCTGCCCTCGCCGACGCCGGCCAGATCCGCGGTCGTCACCTTGTGGGACCGGTCCTTCGGCAGCACGGGCAGGACCGTGTCGGCGAAGAGCATCTTCAGCGTCGACGCGGGCGGCAGCCGCCAG
>NZ_JBHZAL010000166.1:0-1100 GCF_042754245.1 Nocardia sp. NPDC059228
GCCCTTGGCCGGGTGGCGGTCGCCGAAGGTCAGCTCGCAGGTGTTGGAGGCCTTGAGGCCCATCTTGTGCTCGACGTTCGTCGCGTAGACGCCGTTGCGCTCGCCCAGCTCGCCGGTCTCCCAGTCGAACTCGTACTTCGGTACGAGGAAGAGCGACAGGCCCTTGGTGCCGGGGCCGGCGCCCTCGGGGCGGGCCAGCACGTAATGAAGGATGTTCTCCGACATGTCGTGCTCGCCGGAGGTGATGAAGCGCTTCACGCCCTCGATGTGCCAGGAACCGTCCTCCTGCTCGACAGCCTTCGCCCGGCCCGCGCCCACGTCCGAGCCCGCGTCGGGCTCGGTGAGGACCATCGTGGAGCCCCACTGCTTCTCGACGGCGATCTCGGCGATCTTCTTCTGCGCCTCGTTGCCCTCCTCGAAGAGGATGCCGGCGAAGGCCGGGCCCGAGGTGTACATCCAGATCGCCGGGTTGGCGCCGAGCAGCAGCTCCCCGTAGGCCCAGATCAGGGAGCGGGGGGAAGTGGTGCCGCCGATCTCCTCGGGGACGCCGAGGCGCCAGTACTCCGAGTCCATGAAGGCCTGGTAGCTCTTCTTGAAGGAGGCGGGCACCGGAGCGGTGTTGGTCTTCGGGTCGAAGACGGGCGGATTGCGGTCCGCGTCCGCGTAGGAGGCGGCGAGCTCGGACTCGGCGAGCTTGGTGACCTCGGCGAGGACGGTCCTGGCGGTCTCGACGTCCATCTCCGCGAACGGGCCCGTGCCGTACAGCTTGTCGCGCCCGAGGACCTCGAAGAGGTTGAACTCGATGTCGCGGAGATTCGACTTGTAGTGCCCCATGGCGACGGCTCCGTAAGCGGTTGGGAGGCAAATTCCTCGAACGCGTATCAGTAGTGACTCCGATGATGCTACCCGTCGGTAATAAGATGCAACCCCCGCCGGACATCTGTGACGAGGACGACGAGGGTCACATGCGGCCCATCGGCGGGGCTTTCCTCAGTACTCTTGGCGGCATGTACGGCTACGACCAGAATCCTGGCGCCCAGCAGCAGTACGCACCCCCGCAGCAGCCGATGGGCGGCGGCGGATACGGGGAGCAGCCGCTG
>NZ_JBHZAL010000167.1:0-1098 GCF_042754245.1 Nocardia sp. NPDC059228
CATGTGAGCGCCCTCACGCCCGCAAGTGGCGGACACTCACCGCACCGCCGCGTCGTCACGCCCGCCGCACCGCACGGCCGCGATACCCGCCGCAGCCCCTGCCGGCGCCTGCCGAACCGCCCGCCCCACCGAGTGCCGACGGCGGGACGTAGGGTCGGGGCCATGCGTCTGAGCACTGTGATTCTTCCCGTCCGCCGCTGGCACGAGGGCGGTCGCGACGAGTGGTCGCGCGCCGAGGAGCTGGGTTTTCACGCGGCGTACACCTACGACCATCTGTCGTGGCGCACCTTCCGGGACGGCCCGTGGTTCGGCGCGATCCCGACCCTGACGGCCGCTGCGGTCGCCACCACCCGGCTGCGGCTGGGCACGCTGGTGACGTCGCCGAACTTCCGGCATCCGGTGACGCTCGCCAAGGAGCTGATCTCGCTGGACGACATCTCCGACGGCCGGGTCACCCTCGGGATCGGGGCCGGCGGGACGGGCTTCGACGCCGTGGTGCTCGGGCAGGAGCCCTGGTCGCCGCGTGAACGGGCCGACAGGTTCGCGGAGTTCGTGACACTGCTCGACCGGCTGCTGACGCAGGACGCGGTGACGGCCGAGGGGACGTACTACTCGGCGGTCGAGGCCCGCGACATCCCGGGGTGTGCGCAGCGCCCGCGGCTGCCGTTCGCCGTCGCCGCCACCGGGCCGCGCGGACTGAGGCTCGCTGCGGCGCTGGGCCAGGGCTGGGTGACGACGGGGGATCCGAAGCTCTTCGAGTCCGGCACTGCCGAGGAGTCGCTGGCAGCGGTCCGCGGACAGATCGGCCGGCTCGGCCAGGCGTGCGCGGAGATCGGGCGTGACGCGGCCGGTCTGGAGAAGATCCTGCTCAGCGGCTTCACGCCGGGGCGTCCGCTCGATTCGTTCGACGCGTTCGTGGACTTCGCGGGACGGCACTTCGAGCTGGGGATCACGGAGATCGTGGTCCACGCGCCGATCCCGGACTCCGACTTCGCGATGGATCCGGCCCTGTTCGAGCGGATCGCCACGGAAGGGCTCGCGCAGCTCAGCCGCTGAAGCGGAGATAGCGCGGCGGTACGGCGTCGGCCAGCCAGACGC
>NZ_JBHZAL010000168.1:0-1095 GCF_042754245.1 Nocardia sp. NPDC059228
GCCTATGCCCGCGTGATGGGTACTCCCGACGAGGAATGCAGGCCGGCCGATGGCGATGGACTGACGGTGAAGCCATCAAAGGCTCGGCGAGTGCGCCTGACGGCCAGTTGGAATAACTCCTCGTTCACAGACCAGGCGCACCATCCCGTCTGGAATCAGGGGTCATTCATCATTTGGGACGACTACCGGCTGACGCTGATTGACGGTCGGACGGGCAAGAGGCAGATAGGCGGGATCAGGACTTTCGCACCGCATGTACCCCCAGCCGGAGACCAGGCTCTCTTCCTCCCTGCCGTACCTGATCGCTTGAAGGCGCTGAACCTGCCGACTCTCAGACCTCGCTGGGAAGTCCGGCTGCGTGTCGACCCTGCGACGATGGCCTTCGTTGAGGGTGTGCTGTATGCGCCTGGTCAAGATGGGGGGCTCTTTGCCCTTGACCCCCGGAGCGGGGCCCAGCGCTGGCCAACCCTTCTCCCGGGGCAGCCGATTCTCACCCAAGCACGCATTGCAGCGTGCAGTCTGATCGTCCTTGCGGGGCCTCCCGCCGGTCGAGGCAGCGGCACTCAGCAACCGAAGGGCTGTGTCCTGGCCCTGGACCCGAGCGACGGAGAGCAGCGCTGGGTCCACGAACCGCGGGGCTCGCTTTTGCCGCACTGGGCGGCTTCAGACCAGATGCTCTACTTCTTGGAGGAGGACGAATCGGTCCAGCACTTGGTAGCCGTCCATCCCACAAGTGGCGAAGAGTCCAGACGATGGAAACTGACCCACGGCGCAGCCTTTCCGCCTGTCGCATCGAGTTCAGCGGGTCACGTGCTGGATCGTTCTGGCATTCTTCAGACGTACGGTTCCGTACCTCGTCGGCGCCGTTGGGGCTATAGAACCAGGCAACGCACGCCCCTCGCCCCGGTTGTCGCAAGAGACCTTGTGCTCGTGGTGAGCGCGCCGCACGTGCTCACGGCCCTTGACGCAGCAACTGGTGCCGAAAGGTGGTGCTTCGAGGGACGCGGAGATTTCACGACGGCACCCATCGTGGTTGAGGACGTTGTGTACGTGGCCCACCGTGGTGGGCGACTTATTGCGCTCGATTTGGGCACG
>NZ_JBHZAL010000169.1:0-1089 GCF_042754245.1 Nocardia sp. NPDC059228
GACGAACGGGGTCGCGAACATCTCCGCGCCGCCCGCGACCGGGAAGGAGATCATGCCCGGCTCCTTCTCCTTCAGGACCAGCGCGGTGTCGCGCAGTTCCTTCCAGGTGGTCGGGGCCTTGAGGTTGTGCTTCTCGAAGATGTCCTTGCGGTAGAGGAGCCCGCGGACACCGGCGTACCAGGGCATGCCGTACTGCTTGCCGTCCAGCGTGCCCGCGTCGGCCAGGCCCTCGACCAGGTCGTCGTTCAGGCCGGAGTCCTTCACCTTGTCGGTCACGTCAACGAGGCCGCCGGTCTCGGCGAACTGCGGGATCCAGGTGGTGCCCACCTCGGCGACGTCGGGCACCTGGCTCGGTCCGCCCTCGATCGCGGTGGTGAACTTCTTCTGCGCGGTGGCCCACTGCTGGTACTCGACCTTGACCGTGGCGCCCGTCTTCTTCTTGAAGGCCGCGGCGACCTCGTTGAAGAAGGGCTTGGGGTCCGGGTTGGTCCCCTCCATGATCCACACGGTCAGGGTCTTGCCCTTGCCCGACGTTTCGCCGCCGTCCCCGCCCGAGTCCCCACTGCCGCAGGCAGAGAGTCCGAGCGCCATGGTGACGACAAGGGCCCCGATGACATGTTTCCGCATGGCCGCTCCCTAACAGGATGTCTAGACCACAGGAACGTACGGAGCGCCGATTGCCCGGTCAAGTGCCATTGGCCAGGGGATGTCGAACCGTTGCCTATCTGAACCCGTCTGCCATTGGGCCGACCACTGGCGGAGTACGGCGGCGCCGGTCAGCCGAACTGCACCGAGCGTTTGGCCAGTCCCATCCAGAAGCCGTCGATGACGTTCCGTACGGTGTCCAGCTCCTCCCCGGCGGCTCCGAGCGTCACGAACAGCGGCGCGAAGTGCTCGGTGCGCGGGTGGGCGAGCCGGCCCGCCGGGGACTTGCGGGCGAAGTCGAGCAGCGCGTCCACGTCACCGGCGTCCAGCGCGCGCCGGCCCCAGTCGTCGAACTCGGCGGACCAGGAGGGGACCCGGCGGCCGGCCTGGCGCAGCGCGGCCAGGTTGTGGGTGAAGAAGCCGGAGCCGACGATCAGCACACCC
>NZ_JBHZAL010000170.1:0-1082 GCF_042754245.1 Nocardia sp. NPDC059228
CTCCAGGAACAGCCGCAGCAGCGGCCGCTGGACCGTACCGAGCAGGACGCCGACGGCGAGTGCGCCGATCAGCAGCAGCGCGCCGGCGGCCAGCAGCCCGAACAGCGGGTCGGTGACGCGGGTCGGGTCCTCGGCGACATCCACCATGGCGACGACGGTGAGTCCGAGCGAGGTGGCGACGGTGCCCTTGCCGGGCTCCGGGCCGGTGAGGGCCGCGTAACCGGCGACGGCGCGGTCACCCTGGAAGGTGTCGCCGCGCAGACTGCCGCTGACGCCCATGTATCCGCCCTCGCCCGGCACGTTGGCCTTGAGGGGGTGCTCCTCGGCCCGCTTGGCCGCGACCTTCGCGAACGCCTTCAGCTGCTTCTTGGACCGCTCGACGCCGGTGCGCTGGTCCTCGGTGAGGACCTGCTCGCTCTCCGGGATGCCGTCACTGCTGAGGATGCGACCGGTGCTGTCGACGACGGCGATGGAGCGGAACTTGCCGAGGCTTATGCCGGGGAACCGCAGGCTGCTGGAGGCGATGAGCAGCTGCTGGGGCTGTCCTTCCCAGGACAGCAGCTGCAGGGAGAGCAGCCGGGTCTCGCCGTTGGCGAGGCGCACCATACGGGGGCTGAGACCGTCCTTCTCGGAGAGCTTGGCGGTGTCGATCGCGGCGACGGGAACGTTCTCGCCGCGGGCCGCGAGCATCTTGCCCGAGGAGATCTCGACGACGGCGGTGCCCACCCACTTCTGGTAGACGCTGCCGATCTTGTCGACGACGGCGTCCGGCTGGGCCGGATCTCCCGCGTTGAACAGTCCGGCGGTTCTCGCCAGGTCCGCCGCGCTCTCGTCGATGGAGGCGCGCATCGCCACCGCGCCGTCCTCGGCGAAGTGCTGCTGCGAGGTCATGACGGCCTTCGGTACGGAGTCCTCACCCGCGCGGCCGAAGCCGAGGGCGGTGATTCCGGCCAGCGAGAGCAGCAGCGCGGACAGGATCGCGATGGGTGGGCGGATGCCGCCCAGGAGGGACATGTCGGCCCGTCGGCGGACCTTGTGCCGTCGCTTCGCGGGCGAAGCGGCCATGAGCGGTCCCTTTCGGA
>NZ_JBHZAL010000171.1:0-406 GCF_042754245.1 Nocardia sp. NPDC059228
GTTAAAAGCCTCTAATAGAAATGGTGTCAAACTCCCTGTTGATATATGGATAATACCTACTGTAAAAAAGAAAGCATATCCAAATAAATATGGGGAGTGTAATATTAACTGTGTAAGTAAGGAATGCGTACGGTTCCTTACTCACACAGTTTTTTATTTGATAGAATAATAAGTATAAAGCTAAAGGAGTGGTTTCAGTGGGGAAATTGAAAAGAGATCCGAACTCCGTAGAATTAGCTAACAAGATTATCGAACAGTATCAGCCTAAATCAGTAGAAGATATGCAAGAAGCATTAAAAGACATATTTGGTCCCATGTTTGAGTCAATGCTAAAAGGTGAAATGAATCACCATTTGGGCTATGAATCCAATGACAAGGGAGAAAAAGAAACAAGAAATAGAAGAAA
>NZ_JBHZAL010000171.1:416-1078 GCF_042754245.1 Nocardia sp. NPDC059228
GAACAACGGCAGGAGAAGTTGAAATTGCAGTCCCCCGTGATCGTGATGGTTCATTTGAACCGCAGTTGATTCCAAAGCGTAAAAGAGATGTATCCTCTATAGAGGATAAGGTCATTTCGATGTATGCCAGAGGAATGTCACAACGAGACATTTCTTCCACGATAGAAGACATCTATGGCTTTTCTGTATCTCATGAAATGGTATCCGACATTACGGATACTGTACTTCCTAATTTAGAAGAGTGGCAAAATCGTCCCTTAAGTAACTGTTACCCTTTTGTGTTTGTCGATTGTCTTTACACAACCATTCGTAATGACTATGAAACGAAGAAGTATGCCGTTTACACAATACTAGGATATACCATAGAAGGTAAAAAGGACATTCTAGGTTTGTGGTTGAATGAAACGGAAAGTAAACATAAATGGATGCAAATTTTTGATGAAATCAAATCTCGTGGTGTAGAAGATATCTTCTTTCTCTCAATGGATGGCGTTAGTGGTCTGGAAGAAGGAGCACGTGCGATTTTTCCTGATGTGACCGTACAGAGATGTATTGTTCATTTAATTCGAAATTCGATTAAGTATATACCAAGTAAAGACTACAAGCCTTTTACTGCTGCCTTAAAGAAAGTGTATGGAGCTCCAAGCCTTAAGGCTTGTCAC
>NZ_JBHZAL010000172.1:0-1075 GCF_042754245.1 Nocardia sp. NPDC059228
GGCGGGGACAGGACGTGGGCAGGTGGGGGGCGATCTCCGCCTCGCGGCGCTGTGCTGAGACCTGCGCATGATCACTCGCGATGCCCTTCACGAAAACGCTGCCGCTCTCTGTCTCCAGGACGGAGGCGACGCCGGAGTTCATGCCGCCGGTCATGGCCACCGCCTGATGCACGGGGCCGGTCTTGTCAGTGACAGCCTGGCGGACGTCGGCTGGGAGCTGAGCGAAGGGAATGCGAGACATGGACACGCGCGGTTCCTCATGGGGCTCGGAGACAAGGGAGTGCCGCCCCGGCCAGGGTATGACCGGGGCGGCACTCATGGGGCGCATACACGAGCGGTGCGGTGCCCGCCTGCGGTGTATCTAGTACGGCTGGTCGTCGCCGGCCGAGCAGCTGCACTCGGCCCCCTCGGCGGCCTCGTCCAGGTCGGTGATGATCTGGACCTCGTCGTCGCGGATGGCCCCAGCCGGCAGTGGCACGGGCAGGGTGCCGGTTGCACCATCGGTGGGGCGCCGTCCGATGGTGAGCAGCACCGGTTCGCGCGGCGGGGTGACGGTTGTGGTGGGTGGGGTCATGATCCGTAGCCTCCGTGTTGGCAGTAGAGCTCTCGTCGGTCCCCCGCCTCCTGGTAGAGCTTGGCCAGCGGCCGACAGGTACGGCAGGTGCCGACCTTCGTGCAGCCGGAGCATCCACCGGTGCGGAGCTGTAGGGACTCGGCGATGGCACCGAGCCGGGTGAGGGCGGCGACGCCCTCGGTCACGAGGTTCACGCTCGGGTCGCGGCCGACCTTGCAAACGGACACGATGCCGTGTGGGTTGACGTGGAAGAACGTCCGGCCGGCATTGCAGCCGGTGAAGACGCTCCGGGCCTTGATGTGGCCGTCGGCCTGCGTCGCCAGCGGGTTCGCCTCGCCGTCGATCGTCGGCGACATGTTCGTGAAGACCTGGTGCGGGAAGCTGTAGCGCGCGCACAGAGCCACCATCGCGTCGAGTTCGTGAGCGTTGTCGTCCGACACGATCACGTTCAGCCGTACCGGCAGCCGGTCCTGGTGGGCGGCGTCCAGGCCCCGGATGAAC
>NZ_JBHZAL010000173.1:0-1073 GCF_042754245.1 Nocardia sp. NPDC059228
GTTCCGGACGCGGGGCTGCTGTTCATCTGCTGGCAGGCTGACCCGTTGCGGGGCTTCGTGCCGGTGCAGCGCAAGCTCGACCGGGGAGACGCCCTGTCGGAGTTCATCCGGCACGAGGCGAGCGGCCTGTACGCGGTGCCGGGCGGGGCGCGGGAGGGCGAGTACGTGGGCCAGCGGCTGCTGGAGTCCTGAGCCGGGATCTGCGGCAGGAGTCCCCGGCGGTGGTCGCCGGCCGTCCGCGGGCGTCCGCGCGCGTCCGCCGGTCGGACTAAAGTGACCACATGTCGGCCACGCGCTACACATACCTCGGCCCCGAGGGCACCTTCACCGAAGCCGCCCTCCGTACCCTTCCGGAAGCCGCCACGCGGGAGCTGGTCCCGATGGTCTCGGTGCCCGCAGCCCTCGACGCCGTACGGCACGGGGACGCCGCGGCAGCCCTCGTACCGATCGAGAACTCGGTGGAGGGCGGCGTCACCGCGACCCTCGACGAACTCGCTTCGGGCGAGCCCCTGATGATCTACCGCGAGGTGGTGCTGCCGATCGCCTTCGCGCTGCTCGTCAGGCCGGGGACGGCGCTGTCCGACATCAAGACGGTGACCGGTCATCCGGTGGCGCAGCCGCAGGTGCGCAACTGGCTGCGGGCCCATCTCCCGAACGCGCTGTGGGAGTCGGCCGCGTCGAACGCGGACGGCGCGCGGCTGGTCCAGGAGGGCCGGTTCGACGCCGCCTTCGCGGGTGAGTTCGCGGCGGCGACGTACGGGCTGGAGGCCCTGGTCACCGAGATCCACGACGCCGAGAACGCGGAGACGCGCTTCGTCCTGGTGGGCAGGCCCGCGCGCCCGTCCGCGCCGACCGGCGCGGACAAGACGTCGGTCGTGGTCTGGCTCGGCGAGGACCATCCCGGCGCGCTGCTCGAACTGCTCCAGGAGTTCGCCGTACGCGGGGTCAACCTGATGCTCATCCAGTCGCGGCCGACGGGCGCGGGCATCGGTAACTACTGCTTCGCCGTGGACGCCGAGGGCCATATCGCGGACCGTCGAGTGGGCGAGGCGCTGATGGGGCTGAAGCGGATC
>NZ_JBHZAL010000174.1:0-1070 GCF_042754245.1 Nocardia sp. NPDC059228
GTCATTGCCAGTGGGCTCGCGCGCTCCCTACCTTGATCGTGTGAACGGGATCGACACGCCGCCCCCAGAAACGGCGTTCCCCCTCGAAAGGTTGCTGAATGTTCGCCTCACTGGCCAGATTCACCACACACCGCAGCAGGCTGGTCCTCTATCTCTCCGGTGTGCTCCTCGTGCTCGCGGGAGCGCTGGGCGGTGGCGTGATATCGACCCTCTCCGCCGGTGGATTCACCGACAGTTCGACCGAATCCGCGCGGACGGCCGAGGTCCTGGACGGACGGTTCGGCTCGGGTGCCCCCAATCTGACCCTGCTGGTCTCGGACAAGCGCGGCGTCGACGATCCGGCCGTGGGCGCGGCGGGTGAGCGGCTCACCGAGCGCATCGGCGCCGAGAAGGGCGTCGAACAGGCCCTGTCCTACTGGACGTTGGGCAAGGCCCCGGCCCTGCGCGGCGAGGGCGGGAACAGCGCCCTGATCCTCGTACGGATCACCGGCGACGAGGACCAGGTACAGAAGACGCTGGAGCGGATCCAGCCGGAGTACGACACCGAGGTGGAGGGCCTCGACACCCGCGTGGGCGGCGTCGCGGTCGCCAACAAGGAGATCACGGACACCACCCAGGACGACCTCCTCCTGATCGAGATGGTCACCTTCCCGGTCCTGCTGGTCGTGATGCTGTTCGTCTTCCGCGGTGTGGTCGCCGCGCTGGTGCCGCTGATGGTCGCCGGACTGACCATCGTGTCCGTGCTTCTGACGCTCCGTATCCTCACGCTGTTCACCGATGTCTCCGTGCTGGCCACCAACGTCGCGACCGGCCTCGGACTCGGTCTGGCGATCGACTACGGACTCATCCTCCTCAAGCGCTACCGGGAGGAGTTGCGAGGCGGCGCGGACACGGACACGGCCATCGCGACCGCGCTGCGCACCGCCGGCCGTACCGTCCTGTTCTCCGCGGTGACGGTCGCGCTCGCGCTCGCCGGCCTGTTGGTCTTCCCGTTCTACTTCCTGCGCTCGTTCGCGTACGCGGGCATCCCGACCGCCCTGCTGGCGGCGATCGTCTCCATCACCTTCCTC
>NZ_JBHZAL010000175.1:0-1064 GCF_042754245.1 Nocardia sp. NPDC059228
GAGCCGTACTCAACCCGCATTACCGGCTGATGGGGCTGTACGGGTCGGAGTACTGGACGTACACGCTGCCTCGCCGGGTGGGCGCCGAGGAGGCCGAGCGCCTGACGCGGCGGGCCCTGCCGGTGACGGCGGCCCGCGCGCGCGAGATCGGGCTCGTCGATGTCGTCATCGACAGCACGCCCCAGGACTTCGGGTCCGCCGTCGCGCGCCGTGCCGCGCGCCTCGCGTCGGCACCGGGCACGCAGCAGGGCATCAGTGAGAAGAAGGCGGCCCGCGAACGGGACGAGGCGATCACTCCGCTGAGCGCGTACCGGGAGCGTGAACTGGCCCGGATGCACGCCACGTTCTTCGACCCCGGCGCGCCGTACCACGCGCTGAGGGCCGCCTTCGTACGGAAGGTGAAGCCGTCGTCGACGCCGGATCATCTGCGATCCGGGACGTCACCCGACGGTCAGCCCTTGACCGGCCACTCCAGCGGATCGTTGTAGAAGCCCTGCGTCAGCTCGACGGCCGCGGCCTTCTCGCCCCTGGTGATCAGGAAGGTCGTGCAGATCTCCGCCGACTGCCCCTCGCTCAGCTCCTTCTCGGTGTCGGGCGCCGGGCAGTCCGGCCAGGTGGCGTCGCCCATGAGGACGAGCAGGGCCTTGGTGCGGTCGTCCTGGTCCGTACGGACGACCAGGTCGTCGTCCATGTCGCCGACCGGCATGGGTTTGCCGCTCTTGTGGGTGAGGGTGCTCCACACGTACACGGGGACCTTGGGGCCGGGCAGTTCGGCCAGGTCCAGGCCCGACTCGGCCATGTCGGCCTCGGTTCCCGTCAGCACCTTCGTGGGTGTGACCGTGAACGTGCTGTCCTTCGTCGCCTGCATGGTGCTCTCCTGGGGAGGACTGGCCTCACCCAGGCGGTACGTCGTCTTGTCGTCCGCCTTGTCGTCCGACGAGCCGGAGTCCGAACCGGAGCCGTAGCCCGATCCCTTCCCGCTCTTTCCCGAATCGGTGTCGTTGCAGCCGGCCAGTGCCAGGGCCAGCGCGAGGGCGCCAAGTGCCGCCGGAACGGCACGAGTC
>NZ_JBHZAL010000176.1:0-1038 GCF_042754245.1 Nocardia sp. NPDC059228
CTCGTGGCCATGGCCGCGTACGCGCGCAGCGCCACGGAGACCTTGCGCTCGCGTGCGACCGGCTCGTACACCCCGTTCAGCTCGTCCCGCCGGACCGCCAACTCGTCGTCCCCGACGAGCAGTTCGATCGAGCGGCCGGGGATGTCGATCCGGATGCGGTCGCCGTCGCGCACCAGCGCGATCGTCCCGCCGGACGCCGCCTCCGGTGAGGCGTGGCCGATCGACAGGCCCGACGTACCGCCGGAGAAGCGGCCGTCGGTGACCAGGGCGCACGCCTTGCCCAGGCCCCGGCCCTTCAGATACGACGTGGGGTAGAGCATCTCCTGCATGCCGGGGCCGCCGCGCGGACCCTCGTAGCGGATGACGATGACATCGCCCTCCTTGATCTCCTTACGGAGGATCTTCTCGACCGCCTCGTCCTGCGACTCGCAGACGACGGCCGGGCCTTCGAAGGTCCAGATCGACTCGTCCACGCCCGCCGTCTTCACGACACAGCCGTCGACGGCCAGGTTGCCCTTCAGTACGGCGAGTCCGCCGTCCTTCGAGTACGCGTGCTCCACCGAGCGGATGCAGCCGCCCTCGGCGTCGAGGTCGAGCGTGTCCCACCGCTCGGACTGGGAGAACGCGGTCGCCGAGCGCTTGCAGCCGGGCGCCGCGTGCCACAGCTCCACGGCTTCCTCGGAGGGTGAACCGCCGCGCACGTCCCAGGTCTTGAGCCAGTCGTCGAGCGTGTCGGAGTGCACCGAGTGCACGCCCTCCTCAAGGAGGCCGCCCCGGTACAGCTCGCCCAGGATGGCGGGGATACCGCCGGCCCGGTGGATGTCCTCCATGTAGTACGTGCCGCCGGGCGCCACGTTCGGCGCGACCTTCGCCAGGCACGGGACGCGCCGCGAGACGGCGTCGATCTCGTCCAGGCCGTAGTCGAGACCGCCCTCCTGGGCGGCGGCGAGCAGGTGCAGGATCGTGTTGGTGGAGCCGCCCATGGCGATGTCGAGCGCCATCGCGTTGTCGAAGGCCGCGCGGTTGGCGTTGCTGCGC
>NZ_JBHZAL010000177.1:0-1062 GCF_042754245.1 Nocardia sp. NPDC059228
CGAGGCTGTCGTCCCCGATCGGCAGCGAGGTCTTCGAGCCGACGTCGAAACGCAGGTCCGGGTAGGCACCGCGAGCCAGCTCGACCATGGCGGGCGACAGGTCTATGCCGAACGCGGGCACCTGGCGCTCGGCAAGGTACGCCGTGACTCTGCCGGGCCCGCATCCCACGTCCGCGACGGGCCCGAGGCCGGCCGTCCGCACCACCTCCGCGAAGACGTTCAGCATCCCTCGTGACAGCGGATCCAGCTCCGCCGGAGTCTTGACCCGCTCGACGTAGGCGGAGGCGACCGTGTCGTACGACTCCCGGACAGCGGCGAGGTAGGAGAGATCAGACATGCGGGCGACTCTAGAGGGCCGGGTCCTACGCCGGTGGCGCGACCACGTCCCGGAACCGGGCTTGACCCTCACGTCGCGTGAGGCCGGAGAGTGAGGCGCATGAGCGACTACTACAACGCGTTCGAGACGAGTCCCGTGCCTGCTCCCGGCCCGGACACCGCGACCTGGCGGTAGAACGCGGGCTGCGAAGCCGACCGGCCCGCGACCGAGCACAACTAGGACGGCTCGGCGGGGTCGTGGGTGATCAGATCTCCCGGCTGGCACTGGAGGACGTCGCAGATCCTCGACAGGGTGGAGAAGCGGATCGCCTTGGCCCGGCCGTTCTTGAGCACGGACAGGTTGACGACGGTGATGCCCACTCGCGCGGACAGCTCGGTGAGCGTCATGCCGCGCTCGGCGAGGATCCGGTCGAGATGGATCCGGATCGAGTGGATTTCCTCTTCGGGCATCAGATGGTCCCTTCGAGGTCCTCTCGCATCCGCACTCCCTCGCCCATTATCTTCCCCATGACCACCGCCGTGAGACCGGCGAGGACAAGCACCATCGGCCCGGTGACCGTCGGCCCCGAACCCACGATCGGCGCCATGCTCCCGACGAGCCAGGACTGCGACCATCCGACGACCAGACCCGTCAGCGGCGTACCCACGGCGACGAACCAGCCGAGGACGGTGAGCCGTTGGGCGACCGCGTCGGTGAACGGCCCTTGCGACAGGACGGTCTTCAGC
>NZ_JBHZAL010000178.1:0-1058 GCF_042754245.1 Nocardia sp. NPDC059228
GACACGGACGTGTGTCTCTTTGGCAATCCCGGAGGAGTCGAATTCGTGGAAATCTTGAACTCCCATGTATCCAGCGGGACGCGGGAGCGAGATGAGGAAGTCGCTTGGGAAAATATCCTCAGCATCGCTCGGATCGATGAACACGTTGGCGAAAGGAGTAGCGGTATAGCCGACGTACTGGGCGCGTGGCAACAGCCCGAGTAGCTGCGAGATCAAGCCATTGATTGCCGTACGGGTAGTTCGGCCTGATTCCCATTTCTCGGGATTCGATGTATTAATAGATGCTTGGTCTGATTCATCATCGATAATCAGGACGGGAAGTTCATTGAACCGTCCGTGGAGTTGTTTGAGGTCTTTGACGAGATTGGTGAGCACTGATTTGTTCTTCTTTATGACCATGACACGTGCATCCGCCTGATGCAGATTGGCCGGGTGGTACAAAGGCAAGCCGCGTCTGGCTTTCTGGACCTCCAGCATGCCAATGCCCTGGAATAGGCTTTTGTAGTCTCTGTCCCGGGTGGTAAGCCGTTCGATGTTAAATGCGTTCAGATCCGCCGGGCGCTGTCCATGGGAAAGGAACGTTGGCCACTCTTCATCGTCGCCGATGTAGTCGATGCCCACGAGACTGTCTGGGTCGGCTGGATTCGCCCCGCGCAGGATGTTCTCCTGGCCGATGAGTTCCTTGTCCAGACGGCGTTGAGTCTGTGCGCGCAGCAGATTAAGCGTGCCGCTGAGGATGATCACCAGGCGGTAGCCGGAGTCGATCGCCTTGGCAGTCACGCCAGTGAAGTTTGCCGTCTTGCCTGACTGTACGTAGCCCACGACAAGTCCCTTGGCCTGTCGCCTGGCCTCCTGCTCGGGATCCGTCAGCCGCTCCACCACGGCGCGACTGGCTTCGTCGAGTCCAGCGATCGCGGCTTCAGACCACCCTTTGGCACGGAGCGCGCGCTCGTAGGCGGTCCAGTAGAAGGCCTTTGACGCGGCACGCTCACGTGTGTACCACGGTGTGAAGTCGGAGCAGATGACGGCTGGGCGGGGCTCCGTGGAGACCTCAACGG
>NZ_JBHZAL010000179.1:0-1054 GCF_042754245.1 Nocardia sp. NPDC059228
GCGCAAGAACTGCGCGGACTTCGGTGTACGGCTGCACCCGCTCGGCGACGTCGAGCAGGGCGTCGTCCATGTCGTGGGCCCGCAGCTGGGACTGACCCAGCCCGGCACCACCGTCGTGTGCGGCGACAGCCACACCTCCACCCACGGCGCCTTCGGCGCGCTGGCCTTCGGTATCGGCACCAGCCAGGTCGAGCACGTCCTGGCCACCCAGACGCTGCCGCTGGCCCGCCCCCGCACCATGGCCATCACCGTCGAGGGCGAACTGCCCGCCGACGTCACGGCCAAGGACCTGATCCTCGCCGTCATCGCCCGCATCGGCACCGGCGGCGGCCAGGGCTACATCCTCGAATACCGCGGCTCCGCCATCGAGAAGCTCTCGATGGAGGCCCGCATGACCATTTGCAACATGTCCATCGAGGCCGGCGCCAGGGCGGGCATGATCGCCCCGGACCAGGTCACCTTCGACTACCTCCGGGGCCGCGACCACGCCCCCGAGGGAGCCGACTGGGACGCCGCGGTCGAGTACTGGTCGACGCTGCGGACCGACGAGGACGCCGTCTTCGACGCCGAGGTCTTCATCGACGCCACGGAACTGGCCCCGTTCGTCACCTGGGGCACCAACCCCGGCCAGGGCGCCCCGCTTTCGACGCATGTCCCCGACCCCGCTTCGTACGAGGACGCCTCGGAGCGCCTCGCCGCCGAAAAGGCCCTGGAGTACATGGGGTTGACCGCCGGGCAGGCACTGCGCGACATCACGGTGGACACCGTCTTCGTAGGTTCGTGCACCAACGGCCGCATTGAGGACCTGCGCAACGCGGCCTCGATCCTGGACGGCCGCAAAGTCGCGAACGGCGTACGGATGCTGGTCGTCCCCGGCTCGGTCCGGGTCGCCCTCCAGGCCGTCTCCGAGGGCCTGGACAAGGTCTTCACCGGCGCGGGCGCCGAGTGGCGGCACGCGGGCTGTTCGATGTGTCTGGGCATGAACCCCGACCAACTGGCGCCCGGCGAGCGCTCCGCGTCCACCTCGAACCGCAACTTCGAGGGCAGGCAGGGC
>NZ_JBHZAL010000180.1:0-1047 GCF_042754245.1 Nocardia sp. NPDC059228
GCAGCCCGGATGCCACGGCTACCGCTCCCATGGCCATCGCGGCGGAGGCACCGAGCAGTCCGGTGCGTACGGGGCCGCCGATTCCCCTCTTCCGGCCTCGGCCCCGCCCGCGGTGCCGACCTGCCGCACCGGCCGCGTGGTCCTCAGCGGCGGGTGCGCCGGCCGAGCGACTATGGCGTCCCATCTGCTGCGCCTTCCTCGATGTGCCCAGGTGCTCGTGATTGCTCTCGCACCGCTCATGACGTCAATGCGCTTCACCCATTCGAGTGAGCCTCATTTCGACGGGACTGTACGCCAAGCGGGGTGGGGGCGATGTGCTCACCGAGGTATTGGCCCATTAGCTTGCACCTATGAACGAAGACGTGCGGATCACCGCTTGGGTACGCGGTCGCGTACAGGGAGTTGGCTTCCGCTGGTTCACCAGGGCAAACGCTCTGGAGATCGGGGGTCTGGCGGGCTTCGCCCTGAATCTGGACGATGGTCGGGTCCAGATCGTCGCAGAGGGATCACGTGAGAATTGCCACCGTTTGCTCGACTGGCTTCGTTCGGACGACACGCCCGGTCGTGTTGACGGAGTCACTGCGATTTGGGGCACACCGCGGGGCGGATACGAGACCTTCGCCATCCGGTGACCACGGCCGGCGGCGCCGTGCCCCGAAGCGGCCCGAACGGTCCCGATCATTTCTGTTCGATCTTGAACGGGCGGCGGTATGCGAAGACGCGCCCGACCGAGATGGCGCCCGGCCTGCCCGTATGTCCTTGGCAAGTGCGTCTGGCAGGAAATGGCGGATGGTTGCCAAGAAACGGGCTCTCATGCCAAGCTGCCGCGTTAACGATGATCTCCACGCCCTCCGGGGCCGCAGGAGAGGCGCCGCCGCACCGCACGCGGACGCACGCCCCTGGGCCGCCCGGCGATGACGGGCTGTGATCGTGTTGACCGTCAAACTTTTTGGTGAGACTCTGGAAGCCCCGCGCACCTTAGCTGTTCGGTAGAGCTGGTCAGCAGCAGAACCGCAGTGGTGACAGAGCCCTGCCGAACACCGCGGG
>NZ_JBHZAL010000181.1:0-1046 GCF_042754245.1 Nocardia sp. NPDC059228
CTTCCAGCCCGGCGTGGCCAGCATGCTGCCCGTGCTCTCGCCCGACGTACAGCGGGGCAACGCGGTGCTGCGGGTCGCCGAGTCCCTGGCGACCATGGCGGGTCCGGCGGCGGCCGGCGCACTGGCCGGGTTCGGCGGGCCCGGCACGATCTTCGCGGTCAACGCGGCGACGTTCGGGATCAGCGGGATCTGTCTGTTCCTGGTCCGGATGCCGACCATGAAGGCGATACGCGGCGACTCGATGCTCACCGAACTGGTCGGCGGCTGGCGCGAGTTCCGCGCGCGGTCCTGGCTGTGGGGCGTGATAGCGATCTGGTCGGTGTACGGCGTCACCGTCCTCGGGCCGATGGTCCCGCTGGAGGCGGTGGTAGTCACCGAGCGGTACAGCTCGGCCATGTTCGGCCTGATGATGACCGTGCACGGGGCGGGCAACGTGGCGGGCGGACTGCTGGCGCTGCGACTGCGCCCGGCCAGACCGCTGTTCGCGGGGACGTTCGCGCTGTTCGCGGTCGCCGCGAACCTGCTGGTGCTCGCCTACGACGTCCCGCTGCCGCTGCTCGCCGCCGGATTCTTCGCGGGCGGTACGGGCTTCGCGTTCTGGCTGGTGATGTGGTCCACGACGGTCCAGACGATGATCCCGCCGGAGGCCCTGAACCGGCTCCACGCGTACGACGTGGCGGGCTCCCTCATCATGCTCGCGGTCGGCCGCGCACTGGCCGGCCCGGCGGCGGAGGCGATCGGGATGCGCGAGGTGCTGGTGGGCGGGGCGGTGGTGAACGTCCTGGTCTGCGCGGCCCTCTTCACATCCCGCCCGATCCGCGACCTCCGCCGCGCGCCCCACCTCCACCCGACCCCACCGCCCCCACGCCCCGAGCCCGCGTGCCCAACGACGGAGGTCGACCGGCCGTAGGCCGGGCCCGGTTGCCGGTGTCGCCCTCTTGCGACGCGTGGTGCCGATCGTCTCGGGCTCGCGAAGATCCGCCGGACGGGTCCGGGGCCGGGTCTGACGCACGCCCGCCTGGCGCGCACACGTTGTGGAGCGGCCG
>NZ_JBHZAL010000182.1:0-1044 GCF_042754245.1 Nocardia sp. NPDC059228
CTGGAACAGGGCTCGATGCGCAACGTCGAGATCCAGGTCATGCCCTCGGTGGGCGGCTTCCACCCCGGACACAACGGTTCTATGGTGATTCTGGAGACGCTGGAGCACCGCCGGGTCGGCTACATCGAGTCTCAGGACGTGGGTCTGGTGATCACCAACCCGACAAAGGTCAGCACCTTCGGACTGCGCTATGGCAAGCTGCGCACGCAGGCCCTCAACGCGGAGGAGTCTGCCCGTCTCATCGAGCGCGTGGCAGGAGAAGCATGAGTACCGAGCAAGTTGCGACCGGGTCCGCACAGCTCACATGGTTCAAGAGCAGCTACAGCGGCTCGGGCGGCGGCAACTGCGTCGAGATCGCCCTCGCCCCCACGACGGTCCACATCCGCGACTCCAAGACGGCTCCCGGCCCCGTACTGCACGTCTCCAACGGGCCCTGGCGCACGTTCCTCTCGTTCGCCGAGACCGAGGCACACGTCGCGGACTGACGCTGCCGCGGCCGTACTCGGCTCGATCTTCAATGCGCCTGACCTGCTGTGGTACGCGATCGGTGCAGCGGTGGCCGCGTCGGCGCATACGTGGGTGGGCGGCCGGCGGGCGGCTCGGGAGCGCCGTCCAGGTGCTCCGCGCGCCGCAGTTGGCGGTCGATGGCGCGGTCCCTGATGTACCCGATGAGACCGGGAAGGGCGAGAAGGCCGAAAAGGGCAAGTACGACGAAGTAACAACCGATTGCGTTCATGCCTCCACTGTCGTCGTTCCGCGACAGAAACAGCAGTGGCAGGACTGTCATGAACCATCGAATTACTGCCACACTGCTTCCATGCTGAGAAACGTGGCGGTCGTCCTGCTCGACGGTGTGCACCCCTTCGAGCTCGGTGTGCTCTGCGAGGTGTTCGGTCTCGACCGCAGCGCGCAGGGACTGCCGGTCTACGACTTCGCCGTCGTCTCCGCCGAGGGTCCGGTCCTGCGTACGCACGCGGGGTTCACCATCTCCGCGCTCCAGGGTCTCGACCGGCTGGAGGAGGCCGATCTGATCTGCGTACCGGC
>NZ_JBHZAL010000183.1:0-1043 GCF_042754245.1 Nocardia sp. NPDC059228
CGGAGAGTCCCCGGACAGCCGTCCGACCGCCCCTGACGAGGGCCGCCGGAGGCGCCCAACGTCACGCTTCGGTGTCCCGTCTCCCCAAGGGGCCCGGTGCACTGCCTCCGGAGCACTACCCTTGTCGGGTGACTATTCGGCTGTACGACACCGGCGCCCGGCAGATTCGTGACTTCACCCCGCTCGTCCCGGGCTGTGTCTCGATCTACCTCTGTGGTGCCACCGTGCAGGCCGCACCGCACATCGGGCACATCAGGTCGGGGCTCAACTTCGACATCCTGCGGCGCTGGTTCACGCACCGCGGCTACGACGTGACCTTCGTACGGAACGTCACCGACATCGACGACAAGATCATCGCCAAGTCGGCCGCGCAGAACCGCCCCTGGTGGGCGATCGGGTACGAGAACGAGCGCGCCTTCAACACCGGTTACGACGTCCTGGGCTGCCTGCCGCCCACCTACGAGCCGCGCGCCACCGGGCACGTCCCCGAGATGATCGAGATGATGCGCGGCCTCATCGAGCGCGGTCACGCCTACGCGAGCGAAGGCAACGTCTACTTCGACGTGCGGTCCTTCCCCGGCTACCTCCAGCTCTCCAACCAGGACATCGACGATCTGCGCCAGCCCTCCGGCGAGGGCGAGACCGGCAAGCGCGACCCGCGCGACTTCGCCATGTGGAAGGCCGTCAAGCCCGGCGAGCCGTTCTGGGAGACCCCCTGGGGCCCCGGCCGGCCCGGCTGGCACCTGGAGTGCTCCGCCATGGCGCACAAGTACCTCGGCAGCGCCTTCGACATCCACGGCGGCGGACTCGACCTGGTCTTCCCGCACCACGAGAACGAGATCGCGCAGGCCAAGGCGTACGGCGACGAGTTCGCCGAGTACTGGGTGCACAACGCCTGGGTCACCATGAGCGGCGAGAAGATGTCCAAGTCGCTCGGCAACTCGGTCCTCGTGAGCGAGATGGTCAAGCACTGGCGCCCCATCGTCCTGCGCTACTACCTCGGCACCCCGCACTACCGCTCGATGATCGAGTACAGCGAGGAG
>NZ_JBHZAL010000184.1:0-1042 GCF_042754245.1 Nocardia sp. NPDC059228
GGGCGCCGCGGGCCTGCCGAGGCGCTGCTACGCCGGCTGATGTACCGGTCGTGAGCGGGAGACGTACCGGCCCCGATCCCGCGCCGTACCCGTCCTGAGCAGGGCCGTCCCGATCCGGGGCCGTACCTCAAGTCTTGCTCTGAACTGCCGCCGCACCAGGGCCCGTTCCGGGCATCGACCCCATACTGACGAAAGGCGACATCAGGGACAGGGGGGCTCCTGTGCGAACCACGATCCGGCGGCATGTCTCGGCGGCCGAACGACGACTCGAAGCGTATGAAGTGGCTTATCTGGCCGGTGGACCCCAACGCGTGCTGGAGACCGCGCTCTTCGCGCTGCGCGACCGGGGGGCCGTCACGGTGGTCGGCCCGCGCGTGCGAGCGGTCGACGACGCCGACGGGACCGCCGAACACCCGACCGGGCACCCCGCCCGGCACCCGGTCGAACGGGCGGTCCTCGGGAGCGGCCCACGCGGTAGTAGTCAGGCGGTGGTCGCGAAAGCCGTACGCGGCGGACCGGAAGTCGCGGAGATCAAGCAGGGCCTGGTCGCTCTCGGCCTCCTCACCCGCGCACGTCACCGGCTCACCCGGGCGGGCAGGACCCAGCTGGAGGCGGCCAGGGATGAAGGCACGCTCCCCGCTTACGTCTTCGACGGCCCGGCCGCCCACGGGGACCGACGGCTGCGCCGCGTCGTCGCCGGTACGGCGATCCCCGCCGGCCTGGGACGGTCCCTGATACGTATGGGCAGGGCCGCCGATCCGGAGTACGACCACGGATACGACTACGGCGCAGAGAACAGCCGCGACCCGGACTCGGCTTCCGGCTCGCACTCGTCCCCGGAACCCGGAGGCTTCAGCTGCGGAAGCGGTGGTGGCGGGGGCGGCGGCAGCGACTAGGGGGGTCTTTCCGGCGGGCCCTCGGGGATTCGAAGTCCGCCGGAAAAACTTTCGCGGCAGGATGTCGAGAACCCGGACGCCTGCGTCCGCTTTGACCTGCGCGTAGTCACGGACCCGGCGCAACAGCCGGTTGGCGATCCGGGGGG
>NZ_JBHZAL010000185.1:0-661 GCF_042754245.1 Nocardia sp. NPDC059228
GGACAACTACGCGGGGTGGCAGGGCGCCCGCGTCACCGTCCTGGACAAGCTGACCTACGCGGGCAACCGCGACAACCTGCCGGCCACGCACCCGCGCCTGGAGTTCGTCCGGGGCGACATCTGCGACGCGGGCCTGCTGCGTGAACTGCTGCCCGGACACGACGCCGTGGTGCACTTCGCCGCGGAGTCCCATGTGGACCGCTCACTGGAGGGCGCGGGCGAGTTCTTCCGCACCAACGTCCTGGGCACCCAGACGCTGCTCGAAGCCGTGCTGCACACCGGTGTCGAGCGCGTCGTGCACGTCTCCACCGACGAGGTGTACGGCTCGATCGGGGAGGGCTCCTGGACCGAGGACTGGCCGCTGCTGCCCAACACTCCCTACGCGGCCTCCAAGGCCTGTTCCGACCTGGTCGCCCGCACCTACTGGCGCACCCACGGAGTGGACCTCTCCATCACGCGCTGCTCCAACAACTACGGGCCGTACCAGCACCCCGAGAAGCTCATCCCCCTGTTCGTCACCAACCTGCTGGAAGCCCGCCAGGTGCCGCTGTACGGCGACGGAGGCAACATCCGCGAGTGGCTGCACGTGGACGACCACTGCCGCGGCATCCACCTCGTGCTCCAGGACGGCCGCGCCGGTGAGATCTACAACATCGGCGGC
>NZ_JBHZAL010000185.1:671-1038 GCF_042754245.1 Nocardia sp. NPDC059228
CGGCAACGAGCGGACCAACCGCGCCATCACCGAGCGGCTGCTCGAAGAGACCGGCTCGGGACCGGAGATGATCCGCCACGTCGCCGACCGCAAGGCGCACGACCTGCGGTACTCCATCGACGACTCCAAGATCCGCGACGAGCTGGGGTACGCGCCGCTGACCGGATTCGAGGAGGGCCTGGCCGCCACGGTGGACTGGTACCGCGACAACGTCGACTGGTGGAAGTCCGTCAAGTACGGGGCCGAACGTGCCGAAGGCTGACAGCGGTGGGGCCGCCGGGCCCCGCGTCGTGGTGCTCGGCGGCACCGGCTACCTGGGCCGCCGCCTCGGCGAGGCGTTCACCGCCGACGGCGCCCTGGTGCACCT
>NZ_JBHZAL010000186.1:0-1037 GCF_042754245.1 Nocardia sp. NPDC059228
ATACATAACGGTTCCCGCACAAAGCGACCAGGCACCCTCGACAGATGAATGTGAGAGGGGTCACCCTGTCATTCATCCACGCGGGGAGGCATGGATGGGCAGGAGCCGCAGAACAATTCCGGAGGAGCTTCTGTTGCTCGCTCTGGACCCGGCCACGGGTACCACAGCGCAGCCGCAGTCGCTCGACCTCGGCCTGGCCGGAGCACAGCTAGTAGAGCTGGCTCTGGCAGGACGGATAGCCCCTGACGGGGATCGTATCGCCGTGGTGATGCCACGGCCGACCGGAGATCCGACATTGGACTCCGCACTGGAGCTGCTGCGCCGACGCGGCAGCCCGGTTCGCGCAGTTCACTGGATCGGCGGGCCCCGATTGGGGCTCCGTCAGATTTACCTCTCGCATCTGGAGCGGTGCGGCATGGTTCATGCCGTGGCGGGCCAGATGTGCGGAGTGCTGCCGACGACTCGCTACCAGGCGACGGAGACGGCGATCAGCCGCGACATCAGGTCACGGCTGGACAGTGCGATCCGCACCGGCGTACCGCCGGACCCGCGGACCGCGGCGCTCGCCGCACTGGCCCACGCGGTCGGTCTGGGCAAGCACCTGTACCCCGGTAACGAGGGGCGCTCGTCGCGCTCCCGGCTCCGGGATCTGATCAGACACGACCCGATGGGCGGTCTCGTGGCGCATGCCGTGATGGACGTCCAGAACGGTGCGGCCGCTCAGCCGCGCCGTAATCCCGCACCGGGAGGCCGGCCACCGGCCGTACCGATGCAGCCGCACCGCGGGAGCATGGCCCGCGTCGCGGCGCACTGAAGGCACCACACGCTCCACAAGCACGACATGCGAGCGAGCACCAACACGCACCGACAGGACAGCACGCGGTACCGGAAACCGCCGCGCCGACGTCCCCAGAGACCCGGATCGGGAGCCGCAAGAGACGCGAGGGGGCAGCAGTACGACAGGCTGCCCCGCGCGTAGAGCGTCCCGCGTAAACACGCGGCGAACGAATACAGGATCTGGCCACCGTTTGTCCACT
>NZ_JBHZAL010000187.1:0-1037 GCF_042754245.1 Nocardia sp. NPDC059228
GTCGCCCGCGGACACCACCGGCGCGCACGACCCGCTCCGGACCCTTCCGGGACGGTGCCCGTGACCGGCCGACCGGTCCGCAGAGCCTAACGATTAGTCGGGCAGGCGGAGTTCCAGGTCCACGCGGGGCTCCACGCCCCGCTGCTCGATGACGGAGAGCAGTTCGGAGACCGTACCCCGCCCGGCGAGCAGCGCCTCGGGCTCCACGTCGAGCCAGGGCACGAGCACGAAGGCGCGCTGGTGGGCGCGGGGGTGCGGCAGGGTGAGCACCGGGTCGTCCGACACGACGTCCGCGTACGCCACGATGTCGACGTCGATCGTGCGCGGCCCCCAGCGCTCCTCGCGGACGCGGTCGAAGGCCTCCTCGACGGCCTGGGCGCGCTCCAGCAGGGACGAGGGCGGCAGCGTGGTCTTCACCACGACGATCGCGTTGAAGTACGAGGGCTGGGAGCCCGGTTCGACCCCCCACGGCTCCGTCTCGTACACCGGGGACACTGCCTTGACCCGCAGGCCCGGGGTGTCCTCCAGCGCGTCGATGGCGCCCTGAAGGGTCTCCAGCCGGTTGCCGAGGTTGGACCCGAGGCTGATCACGGCGCGCTTCGGGTTGGACAGGGTGACGTCCGCCGCGTCGACCTGGGCCACCACCGAGGCCGGCACCGGCTGTACGGTCGGGTCGCTCTGGGGATTCATACTCGGCTCCGGGTGATGGTGATGGTCACGTCGTCGAAGGGCACCGTGATCGGGGCGTCCGGCTTGTGCAGCGTCACCTCGACCTCTTCGACGCCGTCGTGCTTCAGACACTGCTCCGCGATGCGCTCGGCGAGCGTCTCGATCAGGTCGACCGGCTCACCCCGCACGACGGCCACGACCTCCTCGGCCACGACTCCGTAGTGGACGGTTCTCGCCAGGTCGTCTCCGGCCGCGGCGGGGCGGGTGTCGAGGCTCAGCACCAGATCCACGATGAAGGTCTGCCCCTCCTCGCGCTCGTGGGGGAAGACGCCATGGTGCCCACGGGCCTTGAGGCCGCGCAGCGCGAG
>NZ_JBHZAL010000188.1:0-1036 GCF_042754245.1 Nocardia sp. NPDC059228
CACCTACAGGGGTGACAACTCCAAGCCCCGCGACGCGGTCACCAAGATCGACGCCCGGGCGACCCGGCGTCTGGAACGCGTCAACCTCGACTTCACCCACGGCAAGGTCGGGTCCGTCGAGGTCGACGGCGCGCGCGCCGACTTCGCGACCGCCGGCGAAGACCTCGTCGTCACGCCGCGCGAGGCCGTGGAGGCCGGCTCACGGGTACGCGTCACCGTCACCCACACCAGCGACCCCACGGGCGGCAAGGGCGGCTGGGTACGGACGACGGACGGCCTGGTGATGGCCAACCAGGCGGACGCCGCGCACCGTGTCTTCCCGGGCAACGACCACCCCGCCGACAAGGCCGCGTTCACCTTCCGGGTCACCGCGCCCGGCAGGCTGACCGTCGTGGCCAACGGACTGCCGGTGGCGAAGACCCGTAACGGCGCGACCAACACCTGGACGTACCGCACCCGTCACCCCATGGCCACCGAGCTGGCGCAGGTGTCCATCGGTGAATCGGCCGTGGTGCGCCGGGAGGGTCCGCACGGGCTGCCGCTGCGCGACGTGGTCCCGGCCGCCGACCGCGCGGAGCTGGAGCCGTGGCTGGCGAAGACACCGGCGCAGATCGAGTGGATGGAGCGGCAGGTGGGGCGGTATCCGTTCGAGACGTACGGCGTCCTCGTCGCCGGCGCCGAGACCGGTTTCGAGCTGGAGACACAGACGCTGTCGCTCTTCGAGCGTTCGCTGTTCACCCGGCCCGAGTACCCCGAGTGGTACGTCGACTCGGTCATGGTCCACGAGCTGGCGCACCAGTGGTTCGGCGACAGTGTCTCGCCGCGCGCGTGGTCCGACCTGTGGCTCAACGAGGGCCACGCGAGCTGGTACGAGGCGATGTACGCGCAGGAGTACGCGGACAAGCCGCTGGAGGATCGGATGCGCGAGGCCTACCGGCTGTCCGACGGCTGGCGGGCAGCGGGCGGTCCGCCCGCCGCGCCGGAGCCGCCGGCGCCCGGCAAGCAGATCAGTCTCTTCCGGCCCGTGGTGTACGAC
>NZ_JBHZAL010000189.1:0-1036 GCF_042754245.1 Nocardia sp. NPDC059228
CTTCCGAGCAGGTCAGATGGAGATGCGGGGTGCCGCCCCGGAGGCCGTCGGCCGCCTCCCAGTCGTACACGGTCAGGTGCGACACCGCGACGGCGCCGGGGAGCCCCGAGAAGCCCGCGGCCACGCCTGTACTTGTCTCTGTGTCTGCGGATGAGCCGGTGCGGGACGTCGTCAACACTCCCCTTCGGAGCCAGCCGAGCAAGCGCTTTCTGTCGAACGTAGATCCGCCCCGTGCCCGTGTCAACGGCGGGTGTGGGATTCTCAACTCAGCCTGGAACCACAGCGGTCCCGGGGGCGTCCCCCCATGCGGTCGCGTTCGCGCGGGCGACCGCGAGCTTGCTGAAGAGGAACGCGCCCCGCTGCGGTACGGCGGCGAGCGAGGTGCGGATCATGCCCGAGCTGTACTCCGAGCCGACGACGAGCACACCGAAGACCACCATCGCCAGCTGCCCGAGGATCATCCCGGAGAAGCTGACGAAGGTCGGGTCGAAGGTGCCGCGCTCGGCCTGCGACAGATCGTCGAACGTGGAGCTGAGCAGCGCCGACAGGGCGACACCCATGGCCACGGTGACGATGAACGCGACCGCGAGGGTCCAGATCGTGGAGGAGACCGTACGGATCTTGGTCCACTCCGACTGGAGGACCGCTGGTACCGATGCCATGGGTCAGGCTCCCTTGCCCTGGTTGTCGTGCTGCCCCCACCCGGGACCCGGGGCGGCGGCCGCGGCCGCGGGGGCCGCCGGGCCCGTGCCGGGGGCGGAGTGGGCGTGGTACTCGACCGACTCGGCCGTCATCTGCATGAACGCCTCCTCCAGCGAGGCGCGTTGGGAACTCAGCTCGTGCAGTACGAGTCCGTGCCGGGCGGCCAGCTCACCGATCTCCTCGGAGGTGGAGCCGTCGATCTCCAGCGCACCGTCGCCGGCCTCGACGACGGTGAAACCGCCCTCGTGGAGCGCGTCACGGATCTGCTCCTGCTGCGGCGAGCGGAGCCGTACGAAACTGCGCGAGTTCGTCTGGATGAAATCCGCCATCGAGG
>NZ_JBHZAL010000190.1:0-1035 GCF_042754245.1 Nocardia sp. NPDC059228
GGTCACCTGCTGCGGGACGACGTTCCAGGTGGCGTTCGAGGCCCGCCAGCCGTCGGTCGGCCAGCGTTCCTGGGCGGCCCCGGTCATGGTGCGCGCGGGGTCCTCGGACTCGGGCCCGGGAGTGCGCCAGCCGTCGCCGTACGCCTGGTCGGAGCGGTACTGGCGGGTGTCGAGGATGTCGAACTGGGCGAGGCGCCCGAAGTGGAGCCTGCGGTAGAGCTGCATGTCGGGGCCTTCGGGCTGCTGCGGGGTGCGCAGCGGCTGGTTCTCCCAGTAGGCGCGGTAGGCGGCGGCCCTGCGGAGCAGGAACTCCTCGGGCGGCACGTCGTTCTCGGGTGTCTCGTCCGCGTAGTTGTTCTCGGTCTCGTGGTCGTCCCACGTCACGATGAACGGGTGCGCGGCGTGCGCGGCCATCAGGTCCGGGTCGGACTTGTAGAGGCCGTAACGCAGCCGGTAGTCCTCCAGCGTGATCGTCTCGCGGTTGTAGTGGGCGGGCAGCCGGCGGTCGGTGTAGTTGCGGGCGCCCCCGACGGCCGTCACGGCGTACTCGTACAGATAGTCGCCGAGGTGGATGACGACGTCGAGGTCCTCGGCGGCCAGGTGCTTGTAGGCGGTGAAGTACCCGTCGTGGTACGCCTGGCAGGAGACGGCGGCGAGCCTCAGTTCCCCGATGTCCACGGAGCGCGCGGGGGCGGTACGGGTGCGGCCGGCCGGGCTGATCCACGTTCCGGCGCGGAAGCGGTAGAAGTAGAAGCGGTCCGCGTCGAGGCCGGTGACCTCGACATGGACGCTGTGGTCGAACTCGGGGTGGGCGGTGGCGGTGCCACGTCTGACGATCCGGGTGAACCGCTCGTCGTGGGAGACCTCCCAGCGCACGGAGACCCTGTTCCGGGGCAGACCGCTGTCGGACTCGTACGGGCTGGGCGCGAGGCGGGTCCAGAGCAGTACGGACCCGGGCTGCGGGTCGCCCGAGCCGACACCGAGCGTGAAGGGGTCGCTCTTGATCGTCACGGCGTCCAGCTCGGCGGCGCTCGC
>NZ_JBHZAL010000191.1:0-1029 GCF_042754245.1 Nocardia sp. NPDC059228
CGGTCAGGGCGGCGGCGGTCAGGGCCGAGGCGAGCAGGGCGGGGCGGCGTACCGCGGGGCGTGGGGACATGGGTCTCTCTCTGTTCATGGGCGCAGGTCACGGGTGGGTCGGGAGTACGTACAGAAGTTGGGGATCGCCGGTGTGCGGGTGGCGTACGACCTCGGCCCGGACGCCGAACACCTCCCGCAGCAGCTCGGCGGTGAGGACTTCCCCGGGGGTGCCCGAGGCGACGAGGCGGCCCCGGGAGAGCACGGCGAGCCGGTCGCAGGCGGCGGCCGCGAGGTTGAGGTCGTGCAGGACGACCAGGACGGTCAGGCCCGATCCGCGCAGCAGGGAGAGCAGTTCGAGCTGGTGGCGGATGTCGAGATGGTTGGTGGGCTCGTCCAGGACCAGGATCTTCGGCTCCTGGACCAGGGCGCGGGCCACCAGGACGCGCTGGCGTTCGCCGCCGGAGAGGGTCAGGATCCCGCGGTGGGCGAGATGGCCGATGTCGAGGCGGGCCATGGCGGCGGTCACCAGGTCCCGTTCCCGTTCGCTCAGGGGCTGGTTGCCGCGCAGGTGCGGGGCCCTGCCGAGGGCGACGACCTCCCGGACGGTGAAGTCGAGGTCGACGGAGCTGTCCTGGGTCATGGCCGCGAGGGCCCGCGCGCTCTCGCGCGGCGTCAGTGCGGCGAGATCGCGCCGGTCGACGAGCACCGTTCCGCCGGTGGGTCTCAGCGCGCGGTAGACGCATCGCAGGGCGGTGGACTTGCCGCTGCCGTTGGGGCCGACGAGTCCGACGGTCTCGCCGGGGGCGGCGGTGAGGTCGACGGCGTCGACGAGGTGCCGGCCGTCGCCGACTCCGTAGGAGAGTGCTTCGACGCGGAGCGAGGCGGCCGTACGGTCGCTCATACGGGGGCTCCTTCGGGACGGCGGCGCATCAGCCACAGGAAGAACGGGCCGCCGACGAGGGCGGTGAGGACGCCGACGGGGATGTCCTGCGGCGCGGCGACGGTACGGGCGGCGAGGTCCGCGGTGACGAGTACGAC
>NZ_JBHZAL010000192.1:0-1029 GCF_042754245.1 Nocardia sp. NPDC059228
GTACCTGCGGCAACTGCCGTACCAGTGTGTCGTGAAGACCGACGGACTGACACCCGACGGGGACGGATCCGTGGTGTGCGACTCGACGGCCGACGCGGAGGCGGCCGTCGACCGATTCGCCGAGGAGTTCGGTGACACCCTGGCGCTCATCGTGGAGGAACGGCTGACCGGCCAGGAGATCTCGGTGTTCGCGCTGCTCGACGGCGAACACGCGATGCTCTTCCCGACCGCGCTCGACTACAAGCGCACGCTGGAGGGCGACGCCGGCAAGAACTGCGACGGGATGGGCTCGGTCGCACCGCACCCCAACGACAGCCCCGAGCTGCGCGACGAACTCCGCGCCGCCCTGATCGACCCGTTGGTACGGGGACTGCGCGCGGAAGGCCTCGACTTCACCGGCTTCGTCTACGTGGGGGCCATACTCACCCCGCGCGGCCCCGTCGCCATCGAGATCAACGCCAGATTCGGGGACTCCGAGGCAGAGGTGGTGCTGCCCGGCGTAAGCAGCGACTTCACGCTGCTGTGCGAGGCGGTGCTCGCGGGTGAGCTCCCGGACCACGAGCTGGTCACCGATGGACTCGACCGGTGCTCGGTCGCGCTCGTGCAGGGCTGCCTCGACCCGGCGTCGCCCGAGGCCGCCGTCGGCTGGCCGTTCGGCCCCTTCGCCGTCGACCAGCCCGTGACCGGCCTCGACCGGCCCGCCGCGGACGATGTCTCGGTCTTCTGCGCGAACGTACGGCGCGACGCCACCGGCACACCGAGAACCGCCGGCGGCCGGGTGCTGCACGTCGTGGGCACCGGAGCGACCCCGGCCCTGGCACGGGACCGGGCGTACGACCGGATCGGGAGCATCTCCTTCCCCGGTATGCGCTACCGCACCGACATCGGCGCCGCACCGGCCGCCACGACGGTGACGTACGCCGAGGCAGCGGGCGTCACCGCAGGCACCGTACCGACCAGAAAGTGAGAACGCCGATGGCACGCAGGAAAGCGTTCGTTCTCTTCGAGTTGATGAACGCAATGCTGTAC
>NZ_JBHZAL010000193.1:0-1019 GCF_042754245.1 Nocardia sp. NPDC059228
TCATGCTGATGACTCTGGGAACCCCGCCGTCGGAGGCGGAGACAGACGCCTGGCATGACGTGATCGCGGCTGCCCATCTCCAGGACGTGCCCGCTTCCGTCCCGGAACCCGGCCGTACCGAGACCGCCGGGAAGCTGCGCGTGCAGTCGCCCGACGCGCGGATGCTCCATCTGGTGTCGGCCGCTCCCGACGGGTCTTACGACGGCGTCGCGACGCTGCTGCTGTTCACCGAGGAGAGCAACCGCCACACCGCCTTCCTCGACGCCCTGGTCGTCCGTCCCGAGGTCAGACGCCGGGGCGTGGGCGGCGCGCTCTGGGGCGCGATACGGGCCGAACTGAGCGCCGACGGGCGCAGTTCGGTCTCCACCATGCTCGAAGTGGGCGGCGCCGGTGAGGCGTTCGTCGACGGGCTGGGTTTCGGCAAGGTGCTGCCGCTGGCCTGGTACGTCCAGCGGGTCCGGGAGGCGGACGCCGAGCTGCCCACGGCGCGACTGCCCGACGGCTACCGCTTCGCGGACTGGGACGGCGTCGTACCGGACGCGCTGGCGGACGAGTTCGCGCGGGCGCACGACGTGATGCGCGACGCCCCCGCCGGCGGTCTGGACGAGCGGACGCCGAGGTGGGACGCGGAGCGGGTACGGGGCGCGGCCCGGCTCGTCGACGACCGGGGCGGCATCCTCCTGACCTCCGTGGTGCTTGCGGAGGCCGACGGCACGGGTGCCGGGAGCATCGCCGCGTACAGCGAACTCGTCCTGCGCGACCCGTCCCACACCCGGGCGCTCCAGTACGACACGGTGGTCGTCCCGGAGCACCGCGGGCGCGGACTCGGCCGGGCGGTCAAGCGCCATCTGCTGAGCACACTCGCCGAACGCCACCCCGGAGTACGGGAGATCAGCACCAGCGTCGCCGACGACAACGCGCCGATGCTGGCCGTGAACGCGGCGCTCGGCTACCGGCGCGAGCGGCCTGCCGGGATCTTCCAGGCCAAGCTCTAGGAGGCGTCCCGCCGGGCGCGCTGG
>NZ_JBHZAL010000194.1:0-1017 GCF_042754245.1 Nocardia sp. NPDC059228
GGAGGCGGGGCGGGCCAGGTCCCAGGCCGGGACACCGACCCCCAGGTCGTCGACGTCGATCAGCCGCCACGGGCCGTCCGGCGGGCAGGAGCCGGCCGACGACTATCTGGTGGACGCTCCCCCGGCGCCGCTGCACTTCAAGGCCTACGACGGCAAGGCGTCCTTCGACGGGTCCAAGGTGTCCTTCCGCTGGTTCTGGACGGGCGCGTCGTCGGCGAAGTGGAAAGCGGGCGACCAGCGGTTCGCGGTCACCGAGCTGTGCGGGGTCGAGTGGCGCTCCCCCGAGGTCTTCGACGGCTACCTGCGGCTGCTGCGCCGGGGCGACCAGGAGCAGCCCGCACAGGCCGACCACGACCCGGCGGCGGTGGTCTTCGGCCTCGGCTACGGGCCGGTCCACGAGTCGCTGCCGTTCGCGGCGGCGGTGCTGGCCGCCGTACGCGCCTCGGGGCCCGCCCCCGCCCTGGACACCGGACCGGTCCCGGTGCCGGTGATGGCGTCGGAACGCCGCGACCCGGCCGACATCGCCGAACGGATCCGGCACCTGGGCGAGCTGCACGAGGCGGGACTGGTCACGGACGACGAGTTCAGCGCGAAGAAGGCGGAACTGCTCGCCGAGCTGTGACGCGCGTAGCGGGCGGACCCCCTACTGGGGTACGGGGCCGGGTGTGGCTCCTGGGTATGACGCCGCCGGCGCGCGGGCTTAATACGCTGAACCGGCCATGAGTACCGATGACCCGCCCCCTGCCCCGGCGCCCCGTACCGCCCGTGCCCGTGAGTCGCTGCGCTCGCTCGGCAGCGCGCTGCGTACCCCGGCCGCGTCCACCGAGCCGCTGCTGGCGCGCGCCGCGAAGCCCTGGCAGCGCTACATCCCGTACGTCGTCGCCCTCGGCTTCGCCGCCGCGCTGCTGCCCGTCACGGTGACCGTGCTCGTCCAGGACTACGGGCTGGCGGGCGGCTGGGCGGGATCGCTCGCCACCGCTCAGGCCGCGCCGCTGCTGCTCGCCGTGACCCGGCCGC
>NZ_JBHZAL010000195.1:0-1017 GCF_042754245.1 Nocardia sp. NPDC059228
CTCCTCGGTGTTCGGGTTGTGGGCGGGCCCGGCGACGCGCGGGGGCGGTGGGGTGCGCGGCGCCGGGGCGGCCGGATGGTGCGGGGGGTGCTGGGGCACCGGAGTGCCGTTCAGGGACCCGTCAGGGACGGGTCGGGGGCGGGTCAGGAACGCGTCAGTTGCGCCAGGTGTCGTTCAGCGTCAGCCCGCCCGATGTGGTGTTCGGTACGGTCGCCGTGCGGTTGGCGCCGCTCTCCCACGTCACGTTCCCGGCCGCGTCCTTGCGGACGTACTTGTAAGCGAAGGACGTACCGGCGGGCAGCGGCACGTTCAGCTTCCACACCGGGTAGGCGGCCGGGTCGAGCTTGAGCGCGGCCCCGGTGTTCCAGGTGCCGAGTTCGGCGCGGTCACCGGTGACGTAGATGTTCTGACCGGGCTGAGTCGTCGCGTTGACGCCGAACGTGACCCCCGACTGACCGGCCGGCGGGTTGCCGCCCCCGCCGCAGTTGCGGGCCCCGGCGTGCAGGGCGACCGCCGTGTTGGCGCCGAGTGTCGCCGTGAACTGTCCGGAGCCGTTCACGGTGACGCCGTTGCCGCTCTGGACGTCGCAGTAGTCACCGGCGGGCAGCGACGTCTGGAAGGTGCGGCTGAGCGAGGAGCCCGTGTAGTTGATGGCGACGTACGCCTTGGAGCCGCGCCCGAAGGCGATCTGGTCGCCGCCGTTGTCCCACCAGTCGGTGACCCCCTGGCCGCGGGCCGAGTTGCGGAAGCCGACCATGGAGGAGATCTCGCGCCAGTCGTGCTGGCACTTCCAGCCACCCGAGTAACAGGCGTTCACGGTGCCGCCGTTGGGCGGTCCGGCGTCGTGGTCGCTGAACTCGTAGCCGGAGTGCACGTCGGGCGAGCCGTAGGGGTAGGCCAGCATGAAGACGTTGGCCAGTGTGTAGGCGGCGCCGTTCTTGTAGTTGAGGGTGTCGCCGCCGCGCTCGGTGTCGTGGTTGTCGACGAAGACGGCGGACTGCCCGGACTCCATGAAGC
>NZ_JBHZAL010000196.1:0-1015 GCF_042754245.1 Nocardia sp. NPDC059228
ACGGAGCAGTGCCCGCGGCGCCACCAGCACACTGCGTACGGCAGGAGTCCGTCACATGTCAGAGCGCAAGCCGATCGAATCCTGGCTCACCGACATGGACGGTGTCCTCGTCCACGAAGGCATCCCCATCCCTGGCGCCGAAGCCTTCATCAAGCGCCTGCGGGACTCCGGCAAGCCCTTCCTCGTCCTCACCAACAATTCCATCTACACCCCGCGCGACCTCCAGGCCCGGCTGTCCCGGATGGGTCTCGCCGTCCCCGTGGACAACATCTGGACATCCGCGCTCGCGACCGCCAAGTTCCTGGACGTCCAGCGGCCCGGCGGCACCGCGTACGTCATCGGCGAGGCCGGTCTCACGACCGCGCTGCACGACATCGGCTACATCCTCACCGACCACGACCCGGATTATGTGGTGCTCGGCGAGACTCGAACGTACAGCTTCGAATCCCTCACCAAGGCGATCCGGCTGATCAACGACGGCGCCCGCTTCATCTGCACCAACCCCGACGAGACGGGCCCGTCGGCCGAGGGGCCGCTGCCCGCCGCCGGTTCCGTCGCCGCGCTGATCACCAAGGCGACCGGCAAGGACCCGTACTTCGCGGGCAAGCCGAATCCGCTGATGATGCGGACGGGCCTGAACGCCATCGGCGCCCACTCCGAGACCAGCGCGATGATCGGCGACCGGATGGACACCGATGTCCTGGCCGGGCTGGAAGCCGGGATGGAGACCTTCCTGGTACTGACCGGTCTGACAAAGCCGGGCGATGTCGACCGCTATCCGTTCCGGCCCTCCACGATCGTGGACTCGATCGCTGACCTGGTGGATCTGATCTGACCGGATCTGGCTGAATACTCGCAGGTCACAGCCGTATACGAAGGTTCTCCGGGCTCGCAGCGGATGCGGGATCCGGCCGGACGGGTGAGGCTTCCTTCGTCAGGAGGTTCACGATGCGTTCAGACTTGCTCACACTCCGTGCCGCAGGGCTGGTCGCCGCCATGGTGGCGGTCCCCGGGC
>NZ_JBHZAL010000197.1:0-1013 GCF_042754245.1 Nocardia sp. NPDC059228
GTGTGTGGCAGATCAGTCGATGCCGTAGCGGGCGGCGATGGCGTCGACGCGGTCGAGCAGGTCGTCGAGTTCGTCGAGAACCTTCTTGTCGCGCCAGCGGGCGGCGATTCCACGGTCGAACCATCCCTCGTCCAGATCCGGCTCGCGCCCGGGTGCGGTCGGGGCGAGCAGGTGGCCGGTGGCGATCTCGCGATCGCCGATGGCCGCAGCGGGTCGAGTTCGCCGATGAAACCGTGCGCCAGGCCGCGCTCGTCGAACCCGCACAGCAGCGGCTGCCCCACGTACTCGGAGAGAAACGCAACTGCCCCGCCCGCCCGAACAACGAATCATCCACCCCGAACGCACTATTCTGCCGCGACCCGGTCGTTCGGGACCCGGCCGCAGGCCCGTCGGCGAATGCATGCACATGCGGAGTTCCGTGCGATCTGGGCCGCAGGGTTGGGCTGCCCGTGGCGTACCGCTCAGGTGGGTCTTACTTGGGCGGTCCACGCGCGCAAGTTGATCGTCATACCTGCCTCATAAAACATCTTGCGGCCCGGGCGGGTACAGGTCGAGGACGATGTCGAGTCCCAGTGCGGCGACATCGGCAAGCAGGTCAGCGGGCAGTGCGCCGCCGCCCTGACCGTTTTGGCTGCCGAAGCCGAGGAACAATTCCATCTCGCAATCAGCGTAAGGCTGGCCAGTTCCTCGCCACACCCGCTCAGTAACCCGACCAGCGCTCGGACGTGGTCGGCGAGATCACTGTCGTTGGGCAATCCACTGCGCCGGATCCAGAGACTGTTCTTGCGTCGCGCACCGTCCGGATTTCGGGGATTCACCAGGCTGCCTTGCTCGAACTGTCTATCCCCCACGATGCCCAGGCGCGCCGAGATCTCGCTCGCGGTAACCGTCGAACTCGCTAGACGAATCGACCCAGCCTGAGGTTCCCCCCGGATGGTGGACAGGGGGCTTACGAGTTTCAGGCGGCAGCCGCTCGGAGTGAGCGTTCGAAGGTGTCGGGGCTTTGCATCGCG
>NZ_JBHZAL010000198.1:0-1010 GCF_042754245.1 Nocardia sp. NPDC059228
CACCACCGCGCAGCACGGCCAGTAGTTCGCCGGTGAAAGCGGTGTAGCGCTCCCCGTCGGGCGCGAGGGCCACACGGTCGCGGGGCGACGCGGTGAGGACGTACGCGCCGTCAACGGCGGCTTGTGCGGCGAGCACGTCGCCTCCGGAGAGTGTGCGCGCTGCCCGGCCGCTGAAGCAGCAGTCCAGGATGACGATCTTGCGCCTGGCACGGGATCCCCGCAGCGCCGAGCGCAGGTGCTGGTAGGCGACTGCTGTGTAGCCCATGGTGTCGCGGGAGTCGCCGAGGGCGAGATAGAGGTCGGCGGACTCGGAATCACGCATGCCGTGCCCCGCGTAGTACACGATCAGGGTGTCCATGGCCTCGTCGGCCGCGCGGTGCACGGGGTCGAGCATCCCGGGCGCGCTCTGTGGATCGGTCACCACGGTGCAGTGCTGGACGGGGAGCCCCCAGACGGTGCCGTCGCACAGTTCCATCGCCAAGTCCACCACATTGGCCTCGACGGCCGGGAGTTGGGGCAGGTGACGGTAGGAGGCGGAGCCGATCAGGACGGCCCGGGAGCGGGTGGGGTCAGGAAGAGCCGCCGTCATCGCCCGCGCCTCCCTCGCCGGGCTCCAGGACCGCCATGACTCGTCGCACCGTCTCCTCGTCGCGTGCCGCGTCCGCGGTGAGTTCGACGCGTACATCACCGCGGCTCAGGACGAGGACGGACGCCCGGCGGCGTGAGAGCTGCCACTGCAGTACGGAGATGACGAGGGCCGCGGTGGACAAGGAGCTGCCGAGGGCGAGTTGGAGCACGTCGAAGCCGGTGCCCATGTGGCCGGACTGAGCGGGCTCGGACGCCGTGATCCGGCTGCGGAGGTGTCCGGCGAGTGATTCGTCCTCGCGCAGCCAGTCGGCCAGAGACCGGAGTTCGTCCTCGGACCCGGCGCCCGGTCCGGACTCCAGTACTTCCAGCACCATTTCGGTCACGGGGCGCTTCCTCTCCTCTGATCCACATGACGGTTGACC
>NZ_JBHZAL010000199.1:0-1008 GCF_042754245.1 Nocardia sp. NPDC059228
CCACCGGTTATGCGAGTTGGATTTGTTGCTCGAACTCGGTCGGTGACCATTGCTGACGGAATGCGTTGGGGCTGAGGAAACCGAGCGATCCGTGTGGCCGGTAATCGTTGTACTCGATGCGCCAGTCCTCGGCAAGGACCTGCACCTCGGTCAGGGAATGAAACACCTCGCAGGACAGGAATTCGTCGCGGAAGCGGCCGTTGAACGACTCGCAGACCCCGTTCTGCCAGGGCGATCCCGGGTCGATGAACGAGGCGTCGACACCGGTGAACCGGCACCAGTCGGTCATCGCGTGCGCGGTCATCTCGGTGCCGTTGTCCATGCGGATATGCCTGGGTCTTCGACCGGTGGCCGCGATGATCTCGTCGAGGACAGCGACGAGCCGGTCGGCGGTGCACGATCGGAATGCTCTGGTGGCCAGGGCTTCTCGCGTGAACTCGTCGATGATGTTGAGGAACCGCACCTGGCGGCCGTCGACGGTGACGTCGACCTGGAAGTCCAACGCCCACATCTGATCCGGGAACGACGCCTTCAAGCGTTGATTCCGGCCCGGCCCGACGCGGCGTTTCTTGCGCGCCCGGCTGGGTCTTTTCAATCCCTCCTCCCGCCAGAGGCGTTGCGTCCGTTTATGGTTGGTCACCAGTCCCTCGCCGCGGCACAGCGCATGGGCCTTGCGCCAGCCCCACCGCGGATGCTGACGCGAGATCGCGCGCAACCGTGCCCGCAGTGCCTGTTCGATCTCGGCGACCGCCGGCGGTCGCCGCTGCACCGACCGAGACTGCCCGGCCACCGCGCAGGCCCGCCGTTGCGATACCCGGAATCGTTGCTGCAGAACCACGACGGCTCTGCGGCGCCGGTCCGGGTTCAGTAGTTTCCCCGGTTCAGTTCCTTGAGCATGTCGATGTCGAGGGCCTGCTCGGCGACCATCTTCTTCAACCGCGCGTTCTCGCGTTCGAGCTCTTTGAGTCGTTTGGCGTCGTCGGATTTCATACCGCCGTACTGGGACTG
>NZ_JBHZAL010000200.1:0-1008 GCF_042754245.1 Nocardia sp. NPDC059228
CTCCTTCGGCACGTCGAGCAGCGCGGCCATGAAGATCACCATCAGGTCGCCGATGCCCCAGACGGCCAGCATCGTCAGCGCCGGCTTGGACCAGGAGGCGTCGTTGAACCAGCCCGGTGTGGGCAGCCCGAGGTCGCCGAGGATCGTGTTGACCGGCCCCGTACCGGGGTTGAGGAGGAACACGAAGGCGAGCGTGGCCGCGACGGGCGGCGCCAGGTACGGCAGGTAGAACAGGGTCCGGAAGACCCCGGTGCCCGTCCTGATCCTGGTGATCAGCATGCCGACGCCGAGACCGAACAGGACCCGGCAGGAGACCATCACCAGGACCAGCCACAGCGTGTTGCGCAGCGACGGCCAGAACATCGGGTAGTCGCTGAAGACGTAGCTCCAGTTCCCGAGTCCGTTCCAGACGGGGGAGTTGAAGCCGTCGTACTTCATGAAGGAGAAGTACACGGTCGACAGGAGCGGATACGCGAAGAAGACCGTGAACCCGATCAGCCAGGGTGACATGAACGCCACCGTCCGCAGCGCGCTCCTGCGCCGTTTCGAACGCAGTGTGTTGCCGGACATCGGTCGGCTTCCCCGGCCCGCTACTTGGCCTGCTCGATGTCGCGGTCGATCTGCTTCGCTGTTTCTTCCAGGCCCTTCTGGAGGTCCTTCACGGCGCCCTTCTCGTACTGGTAGCCGAAGTCCTGGAGCGTCGTCTGGTACGTCGCGCCGTTGATCGCGCCGTCGGGGGTGCTGGACTGCGGGTGCTGCGCGATGTCGAGGAACGTCTTGAAGCGGGGGTCGAACTTCAGGTCGGGCGACTTGAGCGCGGCGAGCGTCGAGGGCACGTTGCGGATGCCGTTGGCGAACTCCACGACCGCCTTCGTGTCGGTGGTCATGTACTTCACCAGCTCCCACGCGGCGTTCTGCTTCTTGCTCTGCGGCGCGATGCCCATGATCGTGCCGGAGAGGTAGCCCTTGCCGTAGCTGTTGGCCTCGTCGTCGGCGACGGGCATCGGC
>NZ_JBHZAL010000201.1:0-1008 GCF_042754245.1 Nocardia sp. NPDC059228
AAGCTGAGCATCCCGGTAACCGGCTGTGATCGCTGTGCGGCGCCGCCGCCGAACTGGACCCATGCTCAGGGGCTTCGACAACGACGTCGGCTGATAGGGCCCAGGGATCAACTAGAGGCCCGCGACACGATCAATCGGTTGGTCAGCTCCACCGTTGCGAGGTACCACCAGAAGATCCAGTCCAGGAACGCTTCGTCGTAGTCGCCGCGTTGGTCGGCCTTACGGTGGCGTAGGTCGTAGCGGTTGGCGATCTCGAACAGTGCCCCCTCGTCAGGCTTGCCGATCTGCTCTTTGAGCAGGGCGCGGCGTTCCTCAAGGATCCCCGCGAGGGTGACGATCGCCGATCGCTTGCTCTCCACCGTCGTGTCGCGTCCGCGGAACAACGCGATCGCGTGGCGGATCCGGGTTGTAATGTCCGGGGCGCTGTCGTTGAGTGCGCGGTGCACCAGTGCGCTGCGGGCGTCGTCGGTGACGGCGACCAGACGCCCGAGGTCCTCTCCTTCGGCAGCCAGCTCGTACTCGATGCCAGCGCCGCGCAGCATCTGGTTGATCTTGCCCCGGTACAGGATCCGCGCCGGGCCGTTGTGGAACTCCGAGTGGTGCCACCCGCACATGTTCCAGTTGTGGAAGCGGCGCGCGCGGGGTCGGCTGACCAGGTCGTGGAACACCTCGATCAACCCGAAGAAGGTGTCCTCGTCCCATGTCTCAGGGGCCAGAGGCCACAGGTCGGGGATGCCGAGTCGCCGGTCGATCACTTCTGAGGCGTCCGGCAGATCATTGGGCTCGTCGACGCATTCCTCGCCGAACACCTCGACCAGGTAGCCACTGTCGGCGAAGCCGCTGATGATCCGTGCGAAATCACGTCGCGTGTCCTGCGGTGTGCTCCCGTTGTGTGACACGCCGCGACCTTGACGCTGTGGCCAGTACGGTCGCGGCTCGGCCGCGTGCCGCAGTTCGGCTGCACGGCTGACCAACTCGGTGAACCACGTTCGCTGGTCTATCCCGCCC
>NZ_JBHZAL010000202.1:0-1006 GCF_042754245.1 Nocardia sp. NPDC059228
GACACCATCATCCTGGCCACCGGCTACCACCCCGACCTCACCTACCTCGCGCCACTGGGCGCTCTCAACGGGCAAGGGCGCCCCCGACACCGCGACGGAGCCTCCCTCACCCATCCCGCCCTGGCGTATGTGGGACTGGAGTGGCAGCGCAGCCTCTCCTCCGCCTCCCTGCGCGGCGTCGGCCGCGACGCGCAGCGCGCCGCCCGCCGGCTCGCAGCCCGCCTCGCCACCGCTTGAGCGCCCGGCGGCGGCAGCCCCTGGGCGCTTGGTTCGACGTGTGTCAACATAGACATATGTCGAATGTGCAGGTGTTGCCGCTGCTGGAGCCCGACGCCGCCGACGTCGCGCCGTGCTGCCCCCCGCTGAACGAACGCCCCTTCAGCGCCGAAGAGGCCGAAGTGGCCGCCAGGATGTTCAAAGCGCTCGGCGACCCGGTCCGTCTCCGGCTGTTCTCCGCCGTCGCCTCCCACGAGGGCGGCGAGGCGTGCGTGTGCGACATCTCCGACGTCGGCGTCTCCCAGCCGACCGTCTCCCACCACCTGAAGAAGCTCAAGGACGCCGGACTGCTGACGTCCGAGCGCCGCGGCACCTGGGTCTACTACCGGGTGGAGCCGAGCGTACTGAAGGCCATGGGCCTGCTGCTGACCACCGCGGCCGGCGCCTGATCTTCGAACCGACCCAAGGAGCAACACCGTGTCCACCCATGTCGGACGGGCGCCGGCCGTCATCGTGCCGCTCCACGCCGCGCACGCAGACGAGGTGCTGGCGATTTACCAGGCAGGCATCGACGCGGGCAACGCGACCTTCGAGACCTCGCCCCCGACGTGGGAGTCCTTCGACACGGCGAAACTGCCCGAGCACCGCTTCGCCGCCCTCGACGATGACGGCACGGTAGTGGGCTGGGCAGCCGTCACACCTGTATCGAACCGTCCTGCGTACGCGGGAGTTGTCGAGCACTCGGTCTACATTCATCCCGGCGCCCGGGGGCGTGGTATCGCCTCCGCAC
>NZ_JBHZAL010000203.1:0-1004 GCF_042754245.1 Nocardia sp. NPDC059228
GGCGGGAGGCCCCGAGCGGCACGTGATGATCGGTGACTCGCGGTCGGATCTCGTCACGGCCCAAGCGGTGGGGATGCCCTTCATCGGCTACCACCGCAAGGCGGGGGCGCGGGAATTGCTCGCCGCCGCGGGAGCGCCCGTGGTGCTGGAGTCGATGAGGGAACTGCTGGCTGCCCTCCCGGACTGAACGCGCTGCCCCGGCAAGCGCCCTGTTCCCCTGGCGCCCTCCTCCCGTTTACATGTTCCCTCCCTATTGGGAGTGGTTGAGGGCAAGATGGTGTATAGAGGCGCCGCTTTCGTGCCCCTCCGACCCGACGGACGGAGCGACGTGACCGGCCCGAACATGACCGACCCGGTATGACAGTTGACGCGGTGTCCGACGTACGTCGGCGGGCGGCCGGGTTGAGTGGCGGAGACCACGGAGTCGTACGGCCGCTCACGGGCTACCACCACGAGGCGTACGCCATTCCACTACCGCGGGGGAACGCGTTCGGTGACCGCTACGACCGGGCCAACCTCCGGGTCCCGCGACAGGGGGTGCTCTGGTTCGACCGGCGGTACTTCGCTTCGGAGGACCGGCTCCTGTTGGCGTTGCACGGCCGGATCGACCGGATTCCCGAGGTCATACGGACCGACGGCAGCGCTGTTCTACAGGGTTTTGTGGAGGGCCGGACCCTGGGGACCGGGTGGCCGGGAGGCCGGCAGATGTCCCCCCGTCACCTCGGCCAACTGGGCACCTTCTTCCATCAGTTGGTCTCCGTCGATCCGTACGGCGCGGACATCGCCCAGGTCCCCGTGCTGGGGCCCGGTCCGGACGACGGGGATTCGGCCGCCGCACTCGGACATCTCGTGGACTTCACCGAACGGCGGGTCTACCGCAAGCACGAGCAGCGGTACGGTCCCCTCTTCACTGCGCTCGGAGTCGCCGGCACGGACGGCATCGACCGGCTGCGTGAACGGGCCCGGACCCTGCGGGGACGCCCGTTCGCCCTGCTCCACGGCGA